>NZ_JBJGYZ010000001.1:0-293375 GCF_054050275.1 Geodermatophilus sp. SYSU D00691 | reverse complement strand
ACCTGGACCACGTGGCGACTGCCGAGGAGGCGGCCGAGCGCGCCGACGCCGTCCTGGTGCTCACCGAGTGGCAGCAGTACCGCGAACTGGACCCGGTCGAGTTCGGCAGGGTCGTGCGGCAGAAGCGCGTGCTCGACGGGCGCAACGCCCTCGACCGCGACGCCTGGGTCGCCGCCGGCTGGACCTACCGCGCCCTCGGCCGCCGAGGGAGCTGATCCGGCACGGCGCCCTTCCGGCGACGGGCTAGGCCCAGGACCAGGACGGGCTGCCGCTGAGGGCCCGTCGGGCGATCCGGAGGGCGTCCCGATAGGCGGCGTCCGCGGTGCGGCGAGAGCCCGTCCGCAACCAGACCTCCTCGCAGACGTCCAGGGCGATGCGCCGGGCCGCACGGGAGTCGCCGGCAGCACGCAGCCGCAGCGCCTCGCTCGCGATCCAGTCGCGACATTCCGGGGTATCGATCTCTGCGCACGGGCTGGCGGCTCGACTGCGCCGCACGGACGTCATCGTCACCTGTCGCGCCTTTCCGGAACTGCCGGGGCCGACACGCATCCTGGGGCAGGTTCACCCGAAGGCGTGGGCTCCTGTCGACTGTCGCTGGAGCCACCGAGCGCCTGGCGGCCCGCCCCCGGAACGACTGCTGCGTACCCCACTCGGGGGACGCTCGGCCGGATGTTGGCCTCGGGCCGGCGCTCACACGGGCGACTGACCTGCGGCTCGACGAGGCTGCCGGGTGTCTCGTGACTGAACGTCACATGATCAGTCAATTTCTTGTGCGTGACTCAAGCCCGCTGACCTCGTTCTTCGGTCATCGTGCCTGCAAGACGGCGCGTACGCTTGGTGAGGACGACTGCGAAACGGGGGCGATCCGGTCGTGGACCACTACGCAGCGTGGTGTACACGCCGTGCGGGGCGATCGCAAAACGATACGGGTTGACCCGCTGTGAGCCCGCCCGAAGTCTCGGGCGGGGACGCGGTCGGGACTCGACCACTCCGGGGAGTGACGTCCACCCGGGTGACAAGCGGAGGCAGACGGTGGCAACAGCGGGAGAGGCGGTGGAGTGCCGCCCTGCGCTGCCCAGCCGGATGCCCCGCTGGCTGCGCCGCGGCCTGCTCGCCGCCCTCCTGCTCCTCGGCTTCTGGATCCTGCTCGCCGTCTTCGCCGGCGGCGCCCGCGCCGATGAGGCCGGGAGCCCGTCGCCCGAGCCCCCTCCGTCAGAGGCCCCGGCCGCCGACCAGCCGGACCCGTGGCTCGCCGACAGCGGAGAGCTGACGGAAACAGCGGGTGAACCGGTCACCGAGGTCGGGCCCCCGCCCGGTGACCAGGCGGACGGGGGCTCCGACGAGCCCCCGCCGCCGGACGAGCAGGGACCCTCCGGCCACGAGCCGCCCCTCGACGACGTCCCGTGGCGCGACGAGCAGCCGGACGACGGCGGTGCGCCCGAGGGGGAGGCCCCCGACGACGGAGCGCCGGCGGGCGAGGAGCCGGTCGTCGAGCTGCCCGACTGCGCCCTCCCCGACGAGGTCGACGCGCTTCTCGCCGCCACCGGCGTCGAGCTCCCGATCTGCCCCACCGAAGCGTCGCCGCCGCCCCCGGCGCCCGCCGCGCCCGCGGTGCCGGCCGAGCCGGCTCCCGTCGCGCCTGCCGCGCCCGTCGCGCCCGCGCCGGTCGCCCCCGCGCCGGTCACGTCCTCCTGCCCGGTCACGAACCCCGCCGCCGTCGACGCCACGACGACCGACGCGACGACCGTCACCGCCACGACCGTCACCACCACGACCGACGCCGCCACGACCGACAGCGCCGCCACCGCGACGACCGACCTGGCAGCCGCCACCGCTGCTGTCGACCCCTGCGCCGAGCCGGTCGAGGCCGTCGTCCTGGAGCCGCCGGCCACCACCCTCGTCGCGGAGCCGGCTTCCGCGCCCCCGGTCGCCGACGCCTCCAGGCACCATGACGGACCGCGGCAGGGTCCCTACCTGCGGTTGGTGACCCCGAAGAAGGCCGTCGCCGATCCGGCCGTTCCCGCGCGGGCGGCGCCGGCGTCCGACGTCGCCCCGACCTCCAGCCCGCTCTCCCAGCCGATGCCCGTCGCACCGATGCCGTCCGTGCCCGTCGCGCCGACGACGAGCATCGGTGGCGGCGGGCACGGGTCCAGCAGCGGCGGCTCCGACCAGGACGACCCGCTCGCCGTCGTGCCGGCGGCCCTGGTGGGGATGAGCGGCGCCTTCGTCTGCCAGGGCGCCGGCGTGGACAGCGCCGGCCACGTCCTGCGCACCGCCGGGGACGTGGGCGTCAGGCCGGACTGACCGGGTCCTCCGCCACTCCACACGCGCCCGCGGGCAGCTCCCGCCCGTCGTCGCCGTGAACCGCCGTCCGGCCTCGCGCCGAACGCGACGGAGGGCAGTGGCCCGCTGACCGGACCCGCTCCGCGCAGACATCGCTGCGCACGCTCCCCGAGGACTCGAAGACATGACCCCGAACGCGCCCCGTCGATGGCGCGCGGCCGCCCGCGCCGCCGCCTCCGGGCACCCGCGCGTGCACGGCGCCGTCGTCCCGTCTCCCGCCGACCGGGAGAGGGGGACGTCGTCGTGACGCTCGCCCCCAACCTGCCCGCCCCCGAGGACGACGGTGACCGACGGCGCGCGCTGCGCCGCCGCACCGCCGCCAAGGAGCGCCTGACCGCCCTGCACCCGGCGCCGGACGCGGAGGCCGGCGCCGACACCGGGCCGGAGACGCGACCGAACGTCGTCCTCGACCCCGCCGACCTCCCGGCCGAGCTGTCGGTCGAGGCCGTCGAGCAGCTCGACGTCGAGGTCCGCCGGGTGGAGAAGCTGCGCCCCGTGCCGCCGGTCCAGCGCCCGGCGCCGGCGCGGCCGGCCGCCGAGGCGCACCGCATCGCCGTCCCCGCCTGGCCGGTCTACGACCCGTACGCCCAGCGCCGCCGGCAGTCGCCGGAGTGGCTGGTCAGCCACACCGCCACGCTCGTCGTCGTCGACTCCGTGCTCGCCGCGGCCGCCGACGTGGTCGCCATGTACACGCTGGGCGGCGGCTTCTTCGGCTGGAGGTACGTCGTCGCCGCCGCCGTCCTGTGGCCGGCCCTGCTGGCCCTCGTCGGCGCCTACGCCGAGCGCCGGCTCGGCGCCGGCGCCGACGAGTTCCGCCGGGTCGCCCTCGCCGGGCTGATCGCCACCTCCGGCGCCGCGGTCGTGAGCGCCGCGCGCAACGGCATCCTCGACTGGTGCGTGCTGGTCGCGGTGCCGCTGGCCACCGTGCTCACCCTGCTCGGCCGCGGGGTGAACCGCTGGCGGCTGCACCGGGCCCGCCGGCAGGGCGAGATGACCAAGAGCGTGGTCGTCGTCGGCCGGGAGGGCGCCGTCGTCGACCTCGTCCGGCGGATCCGCCGCGACGCCACCGCGGGCCTCCGCGTCGTCGGCGCCTGCGTCCCTCGGCCGCACGAGTCCACCCGGCTCGTCGCCGACGGCATCCCCGTGCTGGGCGGCCTGGGCGACGTCGTGCGGGTGATCGACCAGGTCCGCGCCGAGTCGGTGCTCGTCGCCTCGACCAGCGAGTCGGCGGGCGGCTACCTGCGCCAGCTGGCCTGGCGGCTGGAGGGCACCGGCATCGACGTGCTCGTCGGCCCCGGCGTCATCGAGGTGGCGCCGAGCCGCCTGCAGGTGCGCCCGACGGCGAGCATGCCGCTCATCCAGATCCGCGAGCCGGAGTTCCGCGGCCACCGCCGCGTGCTCAAGACGCTGCTCGACAAGCTGGTCGCCGCCGTCGTCCTGCTGCTCACCTCCCCGGCCTTCGCGGTCATCGCCGTGGCGATCAAGGTCACCAGCCCGGGGCCGGTGCTGTTCCGTCACCGACGGATCGGCAAGCGGGGCCGGGAGTTCACCCTCTACAAGTTCCGCAGCATGACCGTCGACGCCCCGTCCGACGTCGAGCTGATGGCGCACAACGAGGGCAACGAGGTCCAGTTCAAGATGCGGCGCGACCCCCGGGTCACCGCGATCGGCCGGGTGCTGCGGCGCTACTCGATCGACGAGCTGCCCCAGCTGCTCAACGTGCTCAAGGGCGAGATGTCGCTGGTGGGACCCCGCCCGCACGTCACCCGCGAGGTCGAGCAGTACGGCCCCGACATGCACCGGCGGCTGCTGGTCAAGCCGGGCCTGACCGGGCTGTGGCAGGTCAGCGGCCGCTCCGACCTCAGCTGGGACGAGGCGGTCGAGCTCGACACCCGCTACGTCGAGAACTGGTCGATCGGCATGGACCTGTGGATCCTCTGGCGGACCGTCCGGGCGGTCCTGCGCAGCAGCGGCGCCTACTGAACCGCGGGCCCGTAGACCGCCAGCAGCGCGGCCCGCTGCTCGGCGACGGTGTTGTGCCGGAGCACCTCGGCCCAGCCGTGCACGTTGGCGGTCGCGGTCGGGGGATCGATGAGCAGGTCGAGCGCCGGCCGCACGTCGTCGCCGTCCAGGGTCAGCCGGTCGGGGACGTCGGCGAAGCTGGGCAGCCGGCGCACCAGCGTCGGCACCCCCAGCCCCACGGCCTCGGCGACCATCAGCGGGAAGCCCTCCCAGCGCGCGGAGTGCAGGTAGAGGTCGGCGCGCCCCAGCTCCTCGAGGATGACGCTGCGGGGCAGCCAGCCCGACACCTCGACGCCGGCCGCCTCGAGCGCCGCCGCGCGGCCGGGATCGCCGTCGCCCAGCCACACCGCGCGCAGGTCGGGCAGCTTGCCGCGCAGCCGCTGCACGGCGGCGAGGAAGAACTCCGGGTCCTTCTGCGGCCGCAACCGGCCGCCGCCGACCACCAGCGGCGGGCCCGGCTCCCGCTCCGCGGTGCGCACCCCCTCGGGCGGGGCGATGTTGGGCAGCAGCACGCGCGGGGCGCGGCGCCGTCCCGGCCAGGCCGACAGCTGCACCTCCCGCGCCGAGCAGCCGGCGAACGCCGACGTGTTCTGCGCCAGCAGCCCCTCGGTGACCAGGTAGGCGGCCCGCTCCCATCCGGAGATGTCGCGGCGTTCGAAGGCGTAGCAGTGCGGCGTGTAGACGAGGTACGGGGCGTTCCGCCGGACGGCGAGGCGGGCGTAGCCGCCGCCGTGGCTGGAGTGGGCGTGCACGACGTCCGGCCGCAGCTGCCGGACCACCTCGCGCACCCGGCGCACCTTGGCCAGCGCGCCGCCCTGCATGCGGTGCGTGGAGGCGAAGTCGGCCTGCTCGGCCAGGTCGCCCTCGGCGTCGACCGGCGTCCCGGACAGCAGGTGGTGCTCGGCCTCGGGCAGCGACCGGGTGTACTGCGCGATCGCCACACCCACGCCGCTGCTGTACTTCTGGACGACGTGGAGGATCCGGAGGGACGGGACGGGCACGGACCGATCCTCTCCCGGCGCCCCGCCGGGACGCCCCTGGGGGGCGCCTATTTCGCCCGGTCGGGGACACCCGCGTCGGGGGCCGCGCAGGAACCGGCCGTCCTGCTGCATGCTCGTGCACCGATCCGTGCCGAAACGAGGAGTAGATGACCGAGGCGCACTCCGAGGTGGACCTCGCCGACCCCGGCTTCTGGGCGCTGCCCCCGGCCGAGCAGCACGCCGCCTTCGCGGCGCTGCGCCGGCTCGACGCCCCCTGCTGGTTCGCCGCGCCCGACGAGCCCGGCGGCGGCTTCTGGGCGCTGGTGCGGCACGCCGACGTCGTCGCGGCCAGCAAGGCCCCCGAGCTGTTCAGCAGCGAGCCGAGCGTGACCACCCCGCCGCCGGAGCGCTGGGTGCGTGCCGTCTTCGGCGAGTCGATGGTCAACATGGACGGCCGCCGGCACACCGACCTGCGCCGGATCGTGCAGAAGGCGTTCACCCCGCGCCGGGTCGCGCTGATCGAGGAGTCGATCCGGCGGATCTCCACCGAGCTCGTCGACGACGTCCTGCGCCGCGGGTCCGGCGACTTCGTCGAGGCGGTCGCCGCCCAGCTCCCGACGCACGTCATCTGCGAGATGATGGGCATCCCGCCGGAGCGCCGCGGCATGGTGCTGCGCCAGGTGATCGGCTCGACCGAGCTCATCGGCGTCGAGGGGGAGCAGCGGCCGAAGCTGCGCATCCCCGGCCGCAACCTCGCCGCCCTGGCCCGGCTGCACCTGCTGGTACGGGTCATCGGCGCCCAGCGCCGCCGCAAGCCCGAGAACGACCTGGTCTCCAGCCTGGTCACCGCCGACGTCGACGGCGAGCGGCTCGGCAGCCGCCAGCTCGGCGCGTTCTTCTCGCTGCTGCTGGTCGCCGGCATCGAGACCACCCGCAACGCCATCGCGCACGGCCTGCGGCTGCTCGACGAGCACCCCGACCAGCGCGAGCTGCTGCTCGCCGACCTCGACGCCCACCTGCCCGGCGCCGTGGACGAGATGCTGCGCGTCTCCACGCCGATCGTGCAGTTCCGCCGCAACGTCACCCGTGACGTCGAGTGGCACGGGTACCGCTTCCGGCAGGGCGAGCGCGTCGTGCTCTTCTACGCCTCGGCCAACCGCGACGAGGACGTGTTCACCGACCCCGACCGGTTCGACATCACCCGCAGCCCGAACCCGCACGTGGCCTTCGGCGGCACCGGCCCGCACTACTGCCTGGGCGCCTACCTGGCCCGCACCGAGCTGCAGACGCTGTTCCGCGAGCTGCTCACCCGCGCCCCGCACGTGCGGCTGACCGGGGAGCCCGAGCGCATCCCGTCGAGCTTCGACAACCGCATCCGGCGCATGCCCTTCACGGTGGAGCCCGCGTGAGCGGGGGCTACCGCACGCAGGTCGTCACCTCCGCGGGGGAGCTGACGGCCCTGGCCGCCGACTGGGCGGCCCTGTACCGGGCTGCGCCGCGGGCCACGCCGTTCCAGACCCACGCGTGGCTGTCGTCGTGGTGGGCCGTCTACGGCGGGTCCCGCGGCCGGCTGCGGGTGGCGCTGGTGCGCGACGGCGCCGGCCGGCTGGTGGCCGCCGCCCCGCTGCACCTGCGCCGGCGCGGGCTCGCCCGGGTGCTCGCGCCGCTCGGCGGGGCGATCACCGACTTCACCGACGTCCTCGTGGCCGAGGACGACGTCCCCGACGGCGAGCTGCCGGCGGTGCTGGGCGCGGTGCAGGACTGCCTGCTCGGCATCCGCGGCTGGGACGTGCTCGACCTGCCCGAGGTGCGCGAGCCCTCCGCCGCCGACCTGCTGGCCGGTGCCTGGCGGGGGCCGCGGTGGACCTTCGAGTCCTCCACCTGCATGGAGCTGCGGGTGGGCGGCTTCGGCGACCTGCTCGAGCGGATGAGCGGCAAGCGGGCGGGGGAGGCCCGGCGGCGGCTGCGGCGGGCCGACGCGCTCGGCCTGGTGGCCGCCGAGGTGCCGCCCGGCGAGATCGAGCAGGGGGTGGCCGACCTCATCCGGCTGCACACCCAGCAGTGGGAGAGCCGCGGCGTCACGGCGGAGCACGTGCGACCCCGCTTCACCGCGCACCTGCAGGCGGCGCTGGCCGGCATGGTGGCCGACGGCTCGGCCGCGCTCACCTGCTTCTCGCTGGACGGCGAGCCGGTCCTGGCCAGCCTCGACCTCGTCGGCCACGACATGGTGTGCGGCTACCTGCTCGGCGTCGCCCCCGGCCTCTACGAGAAGATCGACGTGACGACGTTCGTGCTGCGGCACGAGCTCGAGGAGCTCTCCCGGGCCGGGAAGTCGACCTTCAACATGCTGCGCGGCCGCGAGTCCTACAAGGACCGGTGGAAGCCCGTCGTCGTCCCCAACCGCCGGCTGCTGCTGGGGCGCCCGCGCGCGCCGCTGGCCGCCGTCCAGGCCGCCGCCGTCCGGGGGCGGGCGCGGGCCGTGGCGCTGTCGCGGGGGCGGGCGCCGTGGATACGCGAGGCGTACCTCCGGGTGAACGGGCTGCGGACGGCGGTCCGTCGTCCCCGCGGCTGAGGCAGGATCCCGCCGTGGACCCCGCCCTGCCGCCGGCCCCCCGGGTGCTCATGTACCACTCGATCAGCCCGTCGACGGCGCCGGACCCGCACTTCCTGCGCGTGTCCCCGCCGCGGCTGCACCGGCAGCTGGCGCACCTGCGCCGCCGCCGGCTCCGCGGGGTGTCGGTGCGCGAGTGGCTGGCCGCCGTCGCACGCGGCGAGGCCTCGCGGCTGATCGCGCTCACCTTCGACGACGGCTACCGCGACTTCGTCGAGCACGCGATGCCGCTGCTGGCCCGGCACGGCATGACGGCCAGCGTCTACATCGTGGCCGACAAGCTCGGCGGCGCCAGCGACTGGGACCAGCCGCCGAGCCAGCCGCTCATGACCGCCGAGGACGTCCGCGCCGCGGCCGCCGCCGGGCACGAGGTGGGCAGCCACAGCAGCACCCACGTGCGGCTCGCCGGGGTCGCGCCCGAGGTCCTGGCGCACGAGGTCGCGCACAGCCGCAAGGTGCTCGAGGAGGTCCTCGACGCCGACGTCCCCGGCTTCTGCTTCCCGTACGGCTCGTTCGACGGCGCGGCGGTGCAGGCGACCGTCGAGGCCGGCTACGACTACGCCCTCGTCACCGACGACCACGTGGCCCCGCGCCGGCACGCCATCCCGCGGTTCTTCGTGGGGGAGCAGGACACCGCGCTGCGGTTGGAGGCCAAGTTCGTGCGGCACCGGCTGCGCGCCCGCGCGCACGCCCCGGCGTCCTGAGGCGCTTCATCGCGACGAAGCACCGCTGCTTTGTCGCGATGAAGCACCGCGGCGGCGGCGGCGGAGGAGCAGGGCGAGGGACTGGGTGGTGACGACGCCGACCTCGGCCAGCAGCACCGACAGCGCCGCACCGTCGACGCCGTAGCGGGGCGCCAGCAGGACGACGCTGACGGCGGCCACCACGATGCTCACCGCGGTGCTCACCGCCAGCCAGCCGCTCATCTTCAGCGGCACCAGGTGGTGGAAGCCCAGCGTGGTCCCCAGCGCCACGCAGACGATCACCCCGGCCGAGAACCAGATCGCGGCGTCGGGCACCTCGATCTTCGCGGCGAACAGCACGCGCAGCAGGAGGTCGGCGGCGAGCAGGAAGCCGGCGGCGAGGACGACGCCGACGCCGGTGGTGACCAGCAGCGCGGTGCGACGGCGGTGCGCCGGGTCCTCGCTCGGCTCGGCCACCCAGCCCTGGAAGGCCTGCCCCACCGGGCTGAGCGCGAAGATGACGAACTTGGTCACCCGCTCCAGCGCCGCGTAGCCGGCCACGACGCCCGGCGCCACCCAGGCCAGCAGCGCCATGGGCAGGGTGGTGTTCAGCGCCGCCTGCACCGAGACGCCGACGGCGGCCCACTGCTGCCGCACCACCTGCCCGGTCGTCCGCAGCGGCGCGAACGGGACCCGCGCGCCGTACCGGGCGGTGGCCAGCACGGTGGCCACCCCGGGGACGGCGATCAGCGCGGCCGGGTACAGCCAGGCCCACGGCACCAGCGCCACCAGGAGCGCCGCCAGCGCGGCCGCGGCCACCCGCGGCACGGTGTCGTACGCGGCGATCGCCGACGGCCGGCCGGTGCCGATGAAGAACCACGACGGCGACAGGCCCAGCATGGCCATGGCCAGCGCCATGAGCGCCGCCGAGACCCGCTCGTCGGCCGGCGCGAGCACCGCCGCGAGCACCATCGCAGCGGGCGCGGCCACCGCGAAGACCGTGAGCCGCGAGACCAGGCTCTGCGTGTAGAGCGCGCGCTGCCGGTCGGGCGACTCGGCGACCAGCGCCGGGCCGACGACGGTCCAGCCCAGCAGCACCAACGTCGACGCGCCGGCGCCGATGGACTGCCCGATCGCGATCGCCGCCCACGCCTCGGTGCCGACGAAGCCGAGCAGCACCGGCAGCACCAGGAACGGCGCGATCGCCGAGATCAGCGGCAGGCCCAGGAACCCGGCCAGCCGCTTCACCGGGAGACCCGGCGGCCGGCGGTCGCCGGGTGTCGTGACCGGGTCGCCGTCCAGGTCGGTCATGCCGGTGCGCCGGGGCGGGGCAGCCGCGGTTGCCGGCCGGTGACGATCGCCGCGATCGACCGGCCGATGCCGCGCAGGTGCTTGCGGGGGTCGGCGCTGCCGCCCAGCGACAGCGGCGCCCGGATCACCAGCGCGAGCACGCACAGCGCCCGCGCGGCGGCGGACGGGACGCCGAGCAGCCGCAGGTAGACCACCGCCGACCACGCGATCACCGGCAGGACGACGTCGATGCGCGAGGCCGTGGTGGCTGCGACCAGGTGGTGCACGCCCAGATCGTGGCTGGACAGCCGCACGCCGCCGGCCGAGGCGCGGGCCCGCCGGGCGAACCAGGCGTCCTCGTAGCAGAACGGCAGCGACTCCTCGAGGCCGCCGACGTCGCGCCAGAGGCTCGCGCTGATGGCCACCAGGCTCAGCGGCGGGTACAGGCCGGGGTCGTCGGGTTCGTCGGCGGTCGCCTGTGGGCGCCGCACTCCCCAGGCCACCTTCTCCAGCAGCGACAGGCCGGCGAAGACCCCGCCGACGCCGGGGATGCGCCGCCACGGCATCTCCTGGGTGAGCCGGACCATGCGGTGCTCGTCGGCGGGCTCGGCGGCCAGGTGCTCGGCGAGGCGGACGAAGGTGCCGGCGTCGAAGTCCTGGTCGTCGTTGAGCACGACGAGCCAGCGGAAGTCACCGCCGGCCGCGACGCCCTGGTTGATGCTGACGGCGAACCCCGCGTTCGACCCGGGGACGACCAGGGCGGGCCACCGGGCGGCGAGCGCCTGCGTGCCGGCGTCGTTGGCCACCAGCACCGCCCGCAGGTCGGCGCCCTTCTCGACCGCCGTCGCCGCCGACTCGCAGAACCGGGCGGCGTGCTCGGCGGTGATGCTCGGGCAGACCAGCAGGACGGCGGTCACGGGGCGGACTCCTCCAGGTCGACGTCGGCAGCCGCCCAGCCGGCCAGTCCGAGCGCCACGCCGGTGAGCACCGAGCCCGACCCGCCCAGGTCGCCTGTGACGAACACCATCAACTCGTAGCCGAGCAGACCGACGCCGGCGAGCGCGAGCGTGGTCGACCAGTCGGACCGTCGGCGGGCGGCGCGCACCAGCCCACGCGCCAGCAGCACCGCCAGGACCGTGGCGAAGACGACGAGCGCCACCACGCCCTGCTCGCTGGCGACCAGCAGGTACAGGCTGTGCGGCGACTTGAGCTCCACCCGCTCGAAGCTGGCGCCGAAGGAGATGTCGCTGGACCCCAGGAGGCTGAAGTCGGCGTAGGCGTCGCGGTGGTCGGGGAAGGCACGCGGGCCGACGCCGGTCACCGGGTTGTCCAGCGCCATCTGGGTGGCCGCCCGCCACAGCGCCTCGCGGTCCATCAGCGACTGGTCGGGCTCGGAGTCCGCCAACAGCAGGCTCTGCACCCGCTCGCCGATCGCCGACCCGCTGCTGATCAGCGGGGGGATCACCAGCGCGGCGGCGAGCCCGGCGGCGGCCAGGGTGGCCAGCAGCCGCGCGGGCCGTCCGCGGCTGAGGACCACGACCGCGCCGACCGCCATGGCCACCCAGGCCCCGCGGCTGAGCGCCGCCACGTTGGCCAGCAGCAGCACCCCGGCCGCGCCGGCGGCCCACCACCGGGTCCGGCCGTGGCGCACCACGGCGACGGCGAGGCAGATGACGAAGCCGATCGCGGTGAGGTTGGCCAGCGCGCCGATGTTGTAGGCCCCGAACGTGCCGACGGCGCGGATGGCCTCCTCGCCGATCCCGGCCCCGGTGCCGGTGGCGAACTGGAACAGGCCCAGCGCGCCCTCGGCCAGCGCGAGGCCGACCAGCGAGCCGAGCACCACCACCGCGTCGGAGCGGGTGCGCAGGGCCACCATGACCGCCAGCGGGGCGAGCAGGAAGAGCTCCACCCAGCGCGCGGCGCCGATGAGGTTGTCGGGGAAGTTCGGCGCCAGCACCGCCGCGACCACGCTCATCACGGCGATGGCGAGGAACCCGGCGGCGGGGATGCTGCGCACGACGGCCAGGCGCTCACCGCGGAGGACCTGCCGGGCGGCGCAGAGGGCGGCTATCACGATCGCCAGGTCGGTGGGGGTGGCCACCGCAGTGGCTGACGGCCCCTCCGCCGGCGTTGCCGCCAGCAGCAGGACCGAGGCGGCGACCCAGGTACCCGGCCGCGCCAGGAAGCCGCGGACCTGCGGCCAGTCCAGTGCCAGGGCGCGCCGGCGGGGAGCCGCCACCGTGGTCATCGCCGCTCCCTCGTCCCGGCCTGTCCGCCGTCCGGCCAGTCTGCCAGCAGGATCCGGGCGGCCGCCCGGACGGCGCCCTCCCGGCGTCCCTTCTCACCTGTTGGTGTGGTCACCGGGGCGCTCCCCGGCGTGCGCTCCCTACGATCGGTCGTGTGGCAGAGGTGAGGACCGAGGAGTCGGCGGGCGTCGCGCAGGCGGACGGCGCGTCCGACGACGGGCCGGGGGAGCCCGTGCCGGCCGGTTCCTCGCCGGTCCCGCCGATCCCGCCGGTCGTGGCCGCACGCCGTCGGGCCCGCGCCTGGCCGTGGCTGGTCGTGCTCCCGCTGCTCGGCGCACTGCTCCTCGGCGGTGGGGCGTTCGCGGCCAACCGCCTCGCGCCCTCCTCGTACACGGCCACCGCGCTCGTCGCGGTCCTGCCGAGCGACCCGGCGGCCGAGGTCTCGATCCCCGTCGCCGGCATCTGGGCCGAGGTCGGCGGTTCCGAGCAGCTCCGGGCCGGGGTCGCCGGCGCCCTCGACGTCAGCCCGGCCGAGCTCGCCTCGAGCGTCTCGGTCACCCAGGCGCCCAACGCACCGATCGTCACGATCGCCGTGACCACCCCTGACGCGGACCGGTCGGCCACCTGGGCGAACGCCTACGCCGACCAGCTGCTCGCGCAGAACACCGCCGCCCCCGTCCCGCAGTACACGCTGCGTCAGGTCGCCGAGGCGGTTGCACCACCCACCGGCGCGGCGCTGGTCAGCCTGCCGCTGATGATCGCCGCTGCCGCCATCGGGCTCCTGCTGGGTCTGGTGCTCGCCCAGCGGATCGTCCGCCGCCGGCGTCGCGCCGCGCGCTGACCTCAGGCGGCCGACGACCGCGTCCGGCGCCCGTCCGCCCGGCCAGGGACCGTCGCGGCCAGGACGACCGCGAGAGCCGCTCCCGCAGCGGCGCCACCCACCGGCACCATCCACGCCGGCGTGGTCGTGGAGGTGGGCAGCGGGGCCTCCGCCGCCACCGTTGCCTGGAAGGGCGGGAGCGGACCGACGCCGGCCACGGTCTCGCTCACCGTGTCGGCGATCTCCCTCGCGTCCTCAGGGTCCTCAGCGGTGCCGGTCACGCGGATGATCGGCGCATCGGGCGCGGCCTGCACCTGCACGAAGTCGCGCGGGGACTCGGCCGCCTCGGCCTGGCCGGCCGCGCGCAGCGGGTCGCCCACCACGCCGGGCTGGGTCGCCGTCCGGGCCAGGGCCTGGGCCGCGCGGGACAGGCTCACGGGGTCGCCCGAGCCGGTCGACTGGACTGTCAGGATCGCCGTCGCCTCGTACACCGGGGGCAGCGCCCGGGCCGCCGCGAACCCGCCGATCAGCCCCACGACCAGCCCCAGCGCCACCCACCAGGACCGCCGCAGGAGCAGCCGCAGGCCGGGCAGGCCGACCGCAGAGGCGTCCTGCGACGAACGCTCGGAGATGGCGGTGGACATCGCTCGCTCCGATCGGAGTTGGTTGAACTTTGATGAACATGGCGTGCTCGCCCGGCCGGAACCCCCGGACCGCGGGGTATCGTCCCGGCCATCATCGCAGGTGGTGCGCCGTCCACGGCGCCGTAGGCAGCACTTCGGGGAGGGTTCGCCCATGCGTGTGACGGAGCAGTCCGGCCGCGCACGGCGTCCCGAGAGCCGTAGCGGTTGATGGGCATGCACGCCGCGCAGCCGGGGCACAGGTCGTCCGGGGGTGGGCGAGGTCGCTGGCCGGTCCTGCTGGTCGCCCTCGTGCTCGCGGTGGCCGGCACCGTCGCGGTGGCCGTCGCGCGCAGCGACGACGACCCACCCCCCACCACGCAGCAGGACGAGACCGTCGCGCCGCCGCCGGAGACCGGCAGGAACGTCGTGGTGCAGTGGGTCAACCCGGTGGGCGGGCAGTTGCCCGGCGGTGGGACGCAGACCGTCGAGAGCGCCCGCGCGGAGGTCGGGGCGGCCGCCGACTACGGGGCGATCGGCGTGCGGGTGACGGCCGACCTGAGCTGGCTGTGCCAGTCGCCGGACCGGCCGTGCCGGACCGAACCGCTCGACCCGCTCGTCGACCGTGCCCGCGAGCTCGGTCTCGAGGTGTACCTGCACGTCAACAGCACGCCGACGTGGATCGACGACCGCGGCACCTGGTACGGCCCCGAGGGCGAGGGCGCCGAGGAGTGGGCGGCCCTGTTCGCGCAGCTCGTGGCGCGGTGGGGCACCCAGGTCGCCGGCTACGAGGTGTGGAACGAGCCGAACATCCGCGAGGCCTGGCGGCAGGGCCCCGACCCCGGCGCCTACGCCGACCTGCTCAAGGCGGTGTGGACCGCCGTCCAGGACGTCGAGCCCGACGCGCAGCTCATCGGCGGCGTGCTGAGCAACAACGACCTGGGCTACATGCACGCCCTCAGCGAGGCGCTGGCCGAGCGCGGTGGCAACGCCGAGAACGGCTTCTACTACGACCAGCTCGGCGTGCACCCCTACGCCGGCGCCGAGGGCGTGGGCTACGACCCCAAGGTCGTCGCCGGGCAGCACGACGTCGAGACCGACTTCGGCGTCAAGGACATGACCTTCCTCGGCGTCGAGCGGCTGCGCGACCAGGTGTACGAGGACGAGGGCATCCGGCGTGACGTCGTCATCGGGGAGTTCGGCTACGACACCACACCGGGCGCCTGGTACCACGTGGCGGAGCCGGAGCGGTCCGAGTACCTGTCCGAGGCGCTGCACATCGCGGCGTCCTGGGACTGGGTCGAGGCATTCACGGTGTACACCGGTGACGGCTTCGCGGTCGAGGGGACGCCGAGCGAGACGGCGCTGCGGCAGACGACGGCCTCGCTGAGCAACTGACCGTCCGGCGCGTCGACTGCCCGATCGGGTGATCCGGGAACGCGCTCGCGTGTGCCTTCGTCCTCAGCGGGAGGGGCTGGGAGATCTCTGCGCCCGCGAGGTGGTGCCGGCGAGGAGCGGGACGAGTGGTCGGGACGGCGTCGTCGGGGCAGCACGGAAGGGGATCGGCGGTGGTGTCCGAGGTCGTCCGAGACCAGGCGGCGTTCGACGCGCTCGCAGGTGAGTGGGCCGCCCTGTACGCCGCGGCGCCGGCGACCACACCGTTCCAGAGCCACGCCTGGCTCGCGGCGTGGTCGCGGGCCTACTGCCCGCCGGGGCGGCTGCGGGTCGTGCTCGTGCGGGAGGGTGCCCGCCTGGTCGCCGCGGCGCCGCTGCACCTGGTCCGTCGGGGGCCGTGGCCGGTGCTGGTACCGCTCGGCGACCCCATCAGCGACTTCACCGACGTCCTCGTCGCCGCCGGTTCGGAGTCCGCCGTGCCCGCGCTCGCGCGGGCGGTCGTGGCCGAGCCGGGGTGGTGGCTGGTCGACCTGCCGCAGGTGCGTCCCACCAGCGCCGCGCAGCACTGGGCCGCGGCCTGGCCCGGCCGCGTCTCCCGGAGCCCTTCGGACACGGTGCTCGAGCTCCCGGCTCTCCCGCTGCCCGAACTGCTCGCCCGGGTGCCGAGCAAGACCGGCAACGTGCTGCGCCGCAAGCTGCGCAAGCTCGAGGCCAGCGGGGTCAAGGCGACCGTCGTGCCTCCGCACGAGGCGCGCGAGGCCATGGAGGTCCTCCTCAGGCTGCATGCCGAGCAGTGGGCGGGGCGCGGCATCAACCCGGAGCACTTGAGCGACCGCTTCGCCGGGCACCTGCTCGAGGCGGTGCCGCGGATGGTCGCAGACGGCTCGGCGGCCGTGGTCGCCTACAGCGTCGGTGGTGAGGTGCTCGGGTGCCAGCTCGACCTGCTCGGGCACGACTTCCTGGGGTACTACCTCGCCGGCATCTCCCCGCGGCTCAAGCAGCTCATCGACGTGGCCTCGATGCAGGTGGGCAACGACGTCGAACTGGCACGGGCCGCCGGCCTGACCCGGTACTCCATGCTGCGGGGCACCGAGGACTACAAGCTGCGCTGGCGACCGGACGTCGTCCCCAACCAGCGGCTGCTGCTCAGCCGGCCGGGAGTCCTCGGGGCGAGGGGGTATCCGCACCTGGTGCGCGGCCGCACCGCCGCCGTCCGGTTCGCCAGGGACCGGGCACCGTGGGCGCGCACCGTGCGGGACCGGCTCGCGGGGTGGCGGGCCGGCTGACGTTCAGGCCCGGACGGGCATCCCCGGCGCGGGCAACCTCGGCTCCCGGCCGGTGGCCACCGCCCGGATCGACCGCCCGATGCCGAGCAGGTGCGGCCCACGGGCGGCAGAGGCGAGGAGCGAGAGCGGGGCACGCACGATCAGCGCAGCGACGCACAACGCCCTCGCCAGGCCGGCCGGCACGCCGAGCAGTTGCAGGTAGACCAGCGCCGACCAGCTGATGACCGGCAGCACGAGGCGGATGTTGGCCCGGGTGGTCGAGGACTCCCGGTGCCGGACGCCGAGGTCGCGCGTGTCCAGTGCCAGCCCGCCCGCCGACGCCCGGGCCCGGCGCACGAACCATGCGTCCTCGAAGCAGAACGGCAGGGCCTCCTCCATGCCGCCGACGTCGTCCCAGAGGTCGGCGGTGATGGCCACGAGGCTGAAGCCGGGGAACGCCGATCCCGACGGCGCGGCGACGGAGGGGCGAGGGATGCCCGCGCCGCGTCGCGTCACCTTCTCCAGCAGCGAGAGGTTCGTGAACACGCCGCCGATCCCGGGCAGTCGCTGCCAGCCCTCGTCGTTGAGCCGCAGCATCCGGTGGCCCGTCGCGGGTTCGGCCCCGAGCACCTCGGCGAGCTGGCGGAAGGTGCCCGCGTCGTAGTCGAGGTCGTCGTTGGCGACCACCAGCCAGCGGAACTCCCCACCTGCTGCCACGCCACGGTTGATGCTCGCGGCGAACCCCGCGTTGTCGCCGGGGATCACGATTTCCGGCCATTCGGTGACCAGTTCCTGCGTCGCCGTGCTGTTGGCCACGAGCACTGCCCGGAGGTCGGCGCCGGAGTCGACCGCGGCCTGCGCCGCGGCGCAGAAGCTCCGGGCGTGCTCCGCGGTGATGCTCGGGCAGACGACCAGGATGTTCGGCACTCGCGGCTCCAGGGGATGGCACCGCCCGGGGGCTTCCGGGCCGAGCGCACGCTACGGATCGTTGCGGACGCAAACAAGTCTGCGAGACGAACAGCGAGCGCGTCCACGTCCAACGCTATCCGCTGGTGGCGACGCTGCGTTGCGGCACATCACGGTCCGTCCCGGCGATCACGCGTGTCGTTCGGTGCAGGACGGATCGTTTGCGGCCTGGCCGGCCGGGTCACAAGGGTGGGCGACGGCAGGGTCCGATGACGTCCCGTCGCGCGAGGGGGACGCGCGGCGACCGGAAGCAGGCATGCGCGACGACCACTCTGCGCGGCGGTCCCGCGGCACCGGGCAGGAGGTGCCGCCGGACGAGGTCGCTGCGTGCGGTCCCGGGACCCGCCTGGTCCTCGCGCTCGCCCTGGTGCTGGGCGCCTGGGTGCTGCTAGCCGTCGCCGGTGGGCCGGCCCGCGCGGAGCAGCCCGGCACCATGCCGGCCCCTGCCTCCCCGGCCGCGCCACCGCAGGATCAGGGGCCACCGCCGGAGCGGGGTCCCGAGGCCTCCGCGCCGGAGCCGGAACCCGCCCCCGTCGCGCGGGAGCCCGCCGTCGAGCCCGGGCCCGCCGCCGCGCCCGAGCCGGCCACCGACCCTGGTCCGCCGCCCGGCACCGGTCCACCTCCGCACGCGGGCCGGCCTCCCCACCCGGCTCCGGCGCCCACCGAGGACGACGCCGGTCAGCCGTCCGCCGAGCCGGCCGGGGACCGGCCCGCACACGCCGGCCCTCCGGCCGAGCCGGGCCCGCCCGAGCAGGCAGGGCGCCCGACCCCCGCCCCGGGCGTCGGGGAGCCGCCCGGGGAACCCGGCCCGCAGCGCCCGCCACACGCAGGGCAGCCCGGGCCCGCCCCGCAGGCCGCGCCTCCGGCGAACGCCCCGCCGACCGGCCGGCCGGGGAACGCGCAGGCCGCCGGACCTCCGCCGCACGCCCAGGCCGCTGCCCCGCCGGGGCGCCCGGCCGACGTGCCCGCGGCGGTGCCGGAGCGGCCCCCCTCGCCCGCGGTGCCCGCTGCCGGTCCCGCGTCCGCCGCGCTGCTGAGCGCCGCTCCTGTCGGCCCGTCCGCGCAGCCGATCGCCGTCCCCGACCGGGACGAGCCGCGGGGCGGGTCCGACTGCCGGTTGCCCGGCACGTCGACGGCTGTCGCGTCCTCGTCCGCAGCCGCGCCCCCGGGGCCGGGCACGGCCGCGCCCGAGTCCCCGGTCCCGAGCCCGCCCGCGCCGGCGCAGCCGGCGCCCGACGGCGCCTGCGGGTCAGGGGTGGTGCCGTCCGCCGGCGGCACCGAGCGAGCGGTGGCCGGCGTCGTGCCGGCCACCGGCACGGAGCCCGTCGCGGACGGTCCGCCGGGTGCGGCGGGCTGCACCGCCGACGTCCTCGTCCCCGCGCACGACCCGGGCTTCTCGCCCGGCTGACCGGCCCCCCGCGACCGACGCGTCGCGGGGCGCCCCGCCCTGCCCGGTCCCCCCACCGCGCCGCGCCTCCGCGCGCCCCGGTGACACCTTCTGCAAGGACCCCTCATGGCCTCGTCCACCCTGCGTGAGAAGCGCGCAGCCGACCGCCCGGTCCTCCTCCCCTCCGGTCGCCGCCGGCGGCGCCTGCGCGCGGACGGGATCACCGCCCCCGTCGCCCCGGCGGCGTCGCCGTTGTTCGCCGTTCTTCACACCGCGCTCGCGGTCGCATGCTCCCGACGCCGGGCCGTGTCCCCGCCCGGCGCCGGGCCACTCGTCACCGTCCTGGTCCTGCCGCTGCCGTGCACCTCGCTCCTGCTCCACGCGTCCCGCTTGACGGTGCTGCGCGGCGCGCGGGTGGGCTGGAACGAGCTCGCCCGCTCCGCCGCCGTCGACCACCGGACCCTCGTCGAGGGCACCGTCGTCGTCGACGACGGCGCGCCGGCGGCGGTGGCGTCGTGAGGCGTTGGATCGTGCTGGTCACCGCCCTCGTGGTGCGGACCGGCGGCGCGGCCGCCGTCCTGCTGCGCCCGTGGTCGCCGGGGGAGCCGTCGCACCGGCTGGTCGCCGCGGCCTGGCTGCCGGTCTGGGACCCCGGCGCCGCCGACTCGGTGTCCGAGGCGGTCGAGGTCGGCGGGGTCCGGGAGGTGAGCCCGACCTGGGCCACCGTCCGTCCCGACGGCACCCTGGCACTGACCCCGCCCTCGATCGACGTGGTCGACCGGGTGCGCGAGGCGGGCGCACGGCTCGTCCCCGTCGTCCAGAACGTCGCCGCGGGCGTCTGGCAGGGCGACCTCGTCGCCCACCTGCTGGGCAACCCGGACTGGGCGGAGGCGCACCGGGAGCTCCTCGTCGAGACCGCCGTCCGGGAGCAGTGGGACGGCGTCGACATCGACTACGAGGCGTTGCCGCCCGACGCGGGGCCGGCGCTGGCCGAGTTCGTCGAGGCGCTCGCCGACGACCTGCACGCTTGCGACCTGCAGCTCACCGTCTCGGTGCCCGCGCGGACCGGGGAGGTGACCCACGCCGCCGCCTACGACTACCGGGTGCTCGGCGCGGCGGCCGACCAGGTGCGCGTCATGGCCTACGACCACGCCGGGAGCGGCAGCCCGCCCGGCCCGGTCGCCCCGCTGGGCTGGGTGCGCGACGTCGTCGCCTACGCGATCGAGCAGGTCCCGGAGGACAAGCTGATGCTCGGGCTGGCCACGTACGGCTACGACTGGGCCGGCGGGCAGGGCGCCGTCGTCACGGCGGCCGAGGCGGCCGCGCTGGCCCGGCGGGTGGGCGCGTCGCCGCGCTGGGACGCCGACGCCGCGGGCGTCACCTTCACCTACGAGGCGGACGGCGTCGCGCACACCGTGTGGTTCGAGGACGCCCGGTCGCTGGCCGCCAAGCAGGAGCTCGCGCGCGATGCCGGGCTGCGCGGTGTCGCGGTCTGGCGGATCGGCGGCGAGGACCCGCAGGCCTGGACGACCCTCGCCGAGGCGACCGGGGGTGCCGAGGAGCCGTGAGGCGCCCCGACGGCTGGCCGGCGCTGCTGCCGGCCCTCGTCGGTCGCGAGTTCGACGTCGTGGAGTCGCCGTACCCCGTCGCCGTGCGAGCCGGCGGTGGACCGCGGGCTGCGCGGTCAGCCCGCGGTCCACTCCAGCAGTTCGTCCGCCGTCCAGGTGTTGACGACGCGGTCGGGGTGGACGCCGCACTCGACCGCCCGCTCGCAGCCGTTGCCCTGCCAGTCCAGCTGGCCGGGCGCGTGCGCGTCGGTGTCGATGGCGAACTCGCAGCCGGTCTCGACCGCCAGCCGCAGCAGCCGCCGCGGCGGGTCCAGCCGCTCGGGGCGGGAGTTGATCTCCACCGCCGTCCCGAACTCGACGCAGGCGGCGAACACCGCCTCGGCGTCGAACTGCGACTCCGGCCGCGGCCGCTGGGTGCCGTTGCGCTGCCGGCGGCCGATGACCAGCCGGCCGGTGCAGTGGCCGAGGACGTCGGTGTGCGGGTTCGCGATCGCGGTGAGCATGCGCCGGGTCATCGTGGCGGCGTCGGACCGCAGCTCGGAGTGCACGCTCGCGACCACGACGTCGAGCCGGCCGAGCAGCTCGTCGGTCTGGTCGAGCGAGCCGTCGACGTTGATGTCGCACTCGATGCCGGTGAGGATCCGGAACGGCGCCAGCTCCTCGTTGAGCGCCGCGACGACGTCGAGCTGCCGCTCCAGCCGCTCGGCGGTGAGGCCGTTGGCGACGGTCAGCCGGGGGGAGTGGTCGGTCAGCGCCAGGTACTCGTGCCCGAGCGCCATCGCCGCCTCGGCCATCTCGCGGATCGAGCTGCCGCCGTCGGACCAGTCCGAGTGGCTGTGCAGGTCGCCGCGCAGCATCGCCCGGAACTCGGCGACGTCGTCGGCCAGGGGGACGAGCTCGGCGAACTGCTCCTCGAGCTTCGCCAGGTACTCCGGCACCTCGCCCTTGGCGGCCTGGACGATCGCGGTCGCCGTCTTCGGGCCGATGCCCTTGAGGTCGGTCAGGGTGCCCGTGCGGATCCGCCGCTCCAGCTCGGCGTCGTCCATCGCGTCGACGACGGCGGCGGCCGAGCGGAACGCCTGCACCCGGTACGACGGCTCGCGGGCGCGCTCCAGGAGGAAGGCGATCCTCCGGAGCGCTCCCGCGGGTGACTGCGGCGAGGTCAGCTGCTGACCTTCTTCGCCTGCTTCTTGGCCTGCTTCCGGGCCGCCTTGGCCTGCTTGGCCGCCTTCCTCTGCACCTTCTCGGCCTTCTTCTGCGCCTTGGCCAGCTGGCGCTCGGTGGCGTCGCCGGCCCGGCGGGCGGCGCGGCGGGCCCGCCAGCCGACCGACGGCTTGCCCTCGGTGTCGACGGCGGCGATCAGCGTGGCGCCGGCCAGGCCGACGTTCTTGAGGAAGTGGATCATCTGCTGCTGGCGCTCGGGCCCCTGCTTCTCCCAGAAGCGGTGCCCGGCGAGCGTGGTGGGCACGATCGAGCCGGTCAGCGCCAGCGCCGACAGCCGGGGGAACCGGCCCAGCGCGAGCAGCCCGCCGGCGCCCACCATGACCCCGGCGTTGATCTTGACCCACTGCTCGGCGTCGCGCGGCACCTGCACCGGCAGCTGCTTGTCCGCCTGCTCGGCGACCTTCTCGACGACCGGCCGCGCCGCGGCGACGCGGGGCGCCGGGTTGCGCAGCGCGTCGACCCCGAGGACGACGAACGGGGCGGCGAGCAGCGGCCGGGCGATCCGGCGGACCAACATGGGAACCTCTTTCCGTCGGTGGATCTCCTGGTGGGGACCGTAGTGCCGTCGGCGCCTGCCCGCCTCAGCGCTGGTAGAGGTCGTCCACCCGGGCGGCCACGGCGGCGATGCCGAGCGGCTGCAGCTCCTCGGGGCGGTCTCGGCGCTCCGGCGGCGCGGCGAGCGCCTTCTCGACCGCGCCGGCCAGCTCCCCGTCGTCGTCGGGCAGCCGGACGGCGGTCGCCGGGACGGCCGCGAGCTCGTCGAGCCCGGGGCAGCGGTGGTAGAGCACGGGCAGGCCGGCGGCGAGCCCCTCGAGCACGGCCAGCCCGAACGTCTCGTACCGCGACGGCGAGACGAGCACGTCCATGGCCGCCAGGTGCGCCGCCACCGGCTGCTCCCCGGCCAGGTGCACCCGGTCGGCGACGCCGAGCTCGGCCGCGAGCGCCTCCAGGGCCGGCCGCTGGGCGCCCTCGCCGACGACGAGCAGGTGCCGTCCCTCGCGCAGCGACCCGGCCAGGCCGCGGAGCAGGACGTCGAACCGCTTGTCCGGGTGCAGCCGGCCGACCGCGCCCACCACCGCGGCGTCCTCGGGGATGCCCCACGCGTGCCGCACCTGCTCGCGGGCCCGCGCGTCGAACGCGAGCGCGCCGAGGTCGAGCCCGTTGGGGACGGTGACCACGCGCCCGGGGGCGACGCCCCAGCGCAGCAGGTTGTCGCGGGTGGCCCCGGAGACGGCGATGGTGAGCCGGCCGAGCCGCTCGGCCGCCCGGTAGAGCAGCCGCAGACGCGGGCCGGCCGGCCGGTGCTCGAGCTGGTCGTCGACGAGGGAGTGCTCGGTCGCCACGACCGCGCGGACGCCGGCGAGCCGCGCGGCGATCCGCCCGTACAGGCACGCCCGGAACAGGTGGGTGTGGACGACGTCGTAGCCGCCCGCGCGGATCAGCCGGGCCAGCCGCAGGACGGCGCCGAGCTCCTTGTTGCTGCGCATGCCCAGGTCGGTGACGGCGACCCCGTCGGCCCGCAGCGCCGCGGCGACCGAGCCGGCGTTGTAGAGCGCCACCACGTCGGCGTCGTGGCGGCTGTGCGCGACCAGCAGCCGCAGCTGCGTCTCCGCGCCGCCGGCGCCCAGGCCGGTGATGACGTGCAGCACCTTCACGCGCGCATTCTCACAGGCAACTCGCACCCCTCTCGGCGCGGAGGCGGGGCAGGATCGGGAGATGACCACGAACGGGGGACAGGCGGCCGCGCTGCGGCCGCGGTGGGTCCCCGCGCTGGCCGGGGTCGCGCTGGTGCTCTACGTGGTCGGGTACGCGGTGCGGCTGCACTGCGGGTGGGGGCGCTGCGGCGGCTCCGCGGTCGCGCGGCTGGTCGACCTCGACGCCCTCGGCGGCCTGCCCCGGCTGTTCACCACCGGGCTGTTCGTGGCCGTCGCCGTCCTGGCCTGGCGGGCCCGGCGGCGGCTGCAGGCGGGGCCGGCGGCGTGGTGGGGGCTGGTCGCCCTGGCCGGGGTGGCCCTGGCGCTGGCCAAGCTGGTCAGCGTCCACGGCTTCGCCAAGACGGGCATGTCGCCGGCGCTCACCCTGGCCGCCGGCCTCGGGCTGACGGTCGCGGGGCTGGTCGTCCTGCGGGTCACCGGCCGCCGGTGGGCCGTGCCGGGCGCGGGCGCGGTCGTGCTGGCGATGGCGGTCTACGCGGCCGCGGCGCTCGGCCTGGACGTCGTCACCGGTGCGGTCGGCGCGATCCGGGGCTCCTGGGGACCGCTCACCGACGCCACGGCCACGTTCGTGGAGGAGCTCGGGGAGGCGCTCGCCGCGCTGTTCCTGCTCGCCGTCGTCCGCCGCCAGTCCTCCCGGGTCTGAGCCGCGCCTCCCGCTTTCGGCGCCGAAAGCGGAGTGGTCAGGCGGGGGTGGCCGCGAGGCGGCGGGTGAAGAGGTCGACGACGGCGGTGGCCAGGGCCGCCAGCCGGTCGCACTGGTCCAGCGTGAGGTTGCGCGGCCGCTCGTCGAAGACGCAGAGCGTGCCGATGGTGGTGCCCTCGACGACCAGCGGGGCGCTGGCGTAGGCGCGCACCCGGGCGAGGCGGCCGTCGACCCACGGGTTGCCGATGAAGCCGGTCTCGGTGGACAGGTCGGCGAAGGCGTAGACGTCGGGCTCCCAGCCGGTGACCTGGGCGCACAGCGAGTCCTCGCGGGGGGTCGCGCTGCCCTCGAAGCCGTAGGTGCCGATCTGGCACTGGGTCGTGCGGTGCAGCAGGTTGATCGTGCCCTTGGCCATGCCGGTGGCCACGGCGGCCTCGTGCACCAGCGCCTGGAGCTGCGGGTCCTCGGCGACGACGGCGTCGAGCAGACCGAGCTGGTCGATCAGGGCGGCCTGGCGGGTGGGGAGGGCGGCGTCCACGGGTTCTCCTGCGATCGGTGGCCGCTGCTCCTCAACGACCTCGCCCTGGAGATCGGCGCGCTCGTGGAGGCACTTGAGAGTTGGAGCCGTTCTCGTCGCGCACGACGCAAGCCGGCAGCTCAGTCGGTGCGGCAGCAATAGACGGTCAGGCTCGCGCCCTTGCGGAAGCGGAACTCGGCGGCCGTCTCGCCGGTCTCGCCGTCGTAGGCCACCTGCTGACCGCCCGACCGGCTGAGGACGTCGAGCGACTCCACCTGCAGCTGCTCGTAGCCGGAGCTGCGCTCGCTGACGCCGAGCAGGCTGCCGGCCACCGCGCGGGTGCGGCTGAACCGGACGTCGGCGCGCAGGAACTGCACGTCGAGCAGCCCGTCCTCCAGCCGCGGCCGCCAGGCCGGCGCCAGCCCGCGCGGGGTGTAGCAGCAGTTGCCCACGAAGAGGATCCACACCCGCACCGGGCGGCCGTTGACCAGCAGCGAGACCGGCTCGTGCGAGCGCAGCACCTGGGCCGAGGCCACGGTCATCGCCGCCCACCTGCCCATGCGCCCGGCCAGCTCGTCGCGCCGGCGGACCATCGCCGGGTAGGCGCCGATGCTGGCCGTGTTGAGGAACGTCGTGCCGTTCACCGTGGCGACGTCGACCTTGACCGCCGAGCCCCGGGTCACCGCGTCGGCGGCGTCCTCGAGCGTGGCCACCCCGACGTCCCGGGCGAAGTGGTTGAGCGTCCCGGCCGGGACGACGGCCAGCGGCAGCCCGTGCTCCACGGCCACCGCGGCGGCCGCGGCCACGCTGCCGTCGCCGCCGGCCACCCCGAGCGCGCGGGCGCCGGACGCGGCCGCCTCCTGCAGGATCTCGGTCACCCCGTCGTCCTCGCCGATCTCCCGCACCCGGGCGCGGGGCAGCCGCTTCGCGATCTCCGCCACCGGGTCGTAGTCGTCGGTGCCCGACCGCGGGTTGACGGCGATCACCATGCCCTCGCCGTCGGGCAGCGCGGGCGCCGAGTGCGCCGGCCGGACCCGCGCCGGGGTGCGCGGGCGCACCTTCCACCAGTGCTCGGTGGCGGCGGCCACCGCGGCGCCCACGACGAACCCGGCGGCGACGTCGCCGGGGTAGTGCACGCCCACGTGCACCCGCGAGTAGCCGACCGCGGCGGCCACCGGCGCCAGCGCCGTCCCGGCGAGGGTGCTCTCCATGGCGACGCCGGTGACGAACGCAGCCGCCGAGGCCGAGTGCCCGCTGGGGAACGACAGGGTGACCGGGTCGCGGCGCAGCTTGCGGTCGGAGCGGAGGTTGGCCATGTCGGGCCGCACCCGGCCGAAGAACCGCTTGAGCAGCAGGTTGACGACGGCGCTGGAGACGGTCATCGAGCCGAGCCCGCGGATCGCCCCGCGGCGCAGCGATCCCTTGCGCAGGCCCAGCAGGGCGGCGAGCACCATCCACAGCCGCCCGTGGTTCGCCGCGTGCGACAGCCGGCGCAGCCAGCGGTCGGCCGGTGAGCTGGGCAGGCGGCCGATGAACGCGTGCAGCCGCGCGTCCCAGGTCCGGGGGTGAGGCACGGGTGGACCGTAGTGCCGAACCAGCCGTCCCGCGCCCGGCCGGTAGCCTGCGGGGGTGCTCGTGAGCCTCCTGGACGACCGTTACGTGGCCGAGCGCTTCGGCCGCGGACCGGACCGGGTGCTCGCGCTGCACGGCTGGGGCCGCACCCGCGCCGACTGGGCGCCGGTGCTCTCCGGCCTCGACGCGCTGGCCGTCGACCTGCGCGGTTTCGGCTCCTCGCCGGCGCCCGGCGGGGGCTGGGGCACCGCGGAGTACGCCGAGGACCTCGTCCCGCTCGTGGAGTCGCTGGACCGGCCGGTGCTGGTCGGGCACTCCTTCGGCGGCCGCGTCGCCGCCCGGCTCACCGCCGCCCACCCCGAGCTGGTCGGCGGGCTGCTGCTCACCGGCGTCCCGCTGATCCGCCGGGACACCGGGAAGGGGAAGGCGCCGCTGGGGTACCAGGCCGCCAAGCTGGCGCGCCGCGTCGGCGTCCTCAGCGAGGAGCGCATGGAGGCGGCCCGGCGCAAGTACGGTTCTGCCGACTACAAGGCAGCGGAGGGGGTCATGCGCGCGGTGCTGGTGCGCACGGTCAACGAGACCTACGACGACGTCCTCACCCGCCTGCGCGGGTACGACGGCCCGATCGAGCTGGTGTGGGGCGAGCACGACACCGCCGCGACGGTGGACACCGCCCGGGAGATCGCCGAGCGGACCGGCGGCACGTTGACCGTCGTCGACGGCTCCGCGCACCTGCTCGACACCCCGCTGGCCAAGACGATCAACGAGCGGCTGCGCGCGATGGTGGACGCCGCGTGAACGGTTGGCTCACGGCCGCGGAGTGGGTCGCCACCGCCGCCGGCTCGGCCGTCGCCGGCCTGACCTGGTGGCGGGTCGCCCAGCGCGAGCACTACGAGCCGGGCCGCTGCACCTCCACGCTGCGGCTGTGGCTGACCAAGAAGCCGTCGTCCGGCGCGCCGTACGCGCTCGGGGCCGCGTTCGCGATCGCGTCGGCCAGGGTGCCCGGCCTGGTCGCGCCCGCGGCGCTGTCGTTCGCCGCGGCCCCGACCGGGCTCGTGGTCCGCAAGCCGTTCCCGCGCCCAGCGTTCACGCCGCGGCTGCGCCGGCTGGCCGGCGGCTGGGTGCTGGTGCACGCCGCCGTCGCCGTCGCGTTCCGCAACCCGACGGTCAACGCCGTCCTCATCCCGTTCGGCGCGCCGATCACCGACGGCGTCCTGGCCGCGCTCAAGCCGCTCGAGAACGCGCTGTCGAAGAAGTTCGTGACCAGCGCGCAGGCCAAGCTGGCCCAGGTGGCGCCGGACGTCGTCGCGATCACCGGCTCCTACGGCAAGACGTCGACCAAGGCCTACACCGAGGCGCTGCTGGCCGGCCAGACGAGCGTCTACGCCAGCCCGGCGAGCTTCAACAACCTGATGGGGCTCTCGCGCAGCGTCAACGACGGCCTCGCGCCGGGCACGAAGGTCTTCGTCGCCGAGATGGGCACCTACGGCCCGGGCGAGATCTCGCGGCTGACCAAGATCTTCCCGCCCAAGGTCGCCGCGATCACCACGATCGGCGAGGCGCACCTCGAGCGCATGGGCAGCCGGGCGACGATCGTCCGCGCCAAGCTGGAGATCGTCGAGCAGGCGGAGATCGTCGTCCTCAACGTCGACGTCCCCGAGCTGGCGGCCGCGGCCGACGAGCTGGCCGCCACCAAGACCGTCGTCCGCGTCTCCGCGCAGCCGGACACCGGGGCCGACGTCGCCGTCGTCGCGCACGGCGGCACCTGGGAGGTGCGCGACGCCACCGAGCAGCGCGCGGTGATCGCCGAGCCGCCGGGCACCGGGCACCCGACCAACCTGGCGGTCGCGATCGGCATCGCCCGCGCCCTCGGCGTCGGGTGGCCCGGCATCGTGGGCACGCTGCGCCGCCGGCTGCCCGGGGTCGCCCACCGCGCCGAGGTGCAGGCCGACTCCAACGGCATCTCGATCATCGACGACACCTACAACGCCAACCCCAACGGCGCGAAGCAGGCGCTCGACCACGCCGCGGAACTGAGCGAGGGCCACCGGCTGTGGGTCGTGACGCCGGGCATGGTGGAGCTCGGCGACCAGCAGGACGCGCGCAACGCCGAGTTCGCCCGCCAGGTGATGGCCGTGCCGCAGGCGACGCTGGTCGTGGTGGGCGAGACCAACCGGCGGCCCCTGGTGGAGGGGTCGACCGAGGACCGGCGCATCCTGGCGCGCAGTCGCAGCGAGGCGATGACCAAGGTGGGGGCGTCGGCCGGACCCGGCGACGTCGTCCTCTTCGAGAACGACCTACCCGACCACTACCCGTGACCGGGGTGGTCGACCGATGGCAGGAGGAACCATGCAGCGGGTAGCTGTCGCGTTCGGCGGCCCCTCGTCGGAGCACGACATCAGCATCCTGACCGGCCTGCAGGCAGCGCGGCTGCTCGAGAAGGCCGGCAAGGAGGTGCTCCCGCTCTACTGGGACCGCTCCGGCGCCTGGCACCTCGTGCCGGTCGAGAGCGAGGCGCGCGACTTCGTCGACGGCGCGCCGAGAGCGGCCACCCGGGTGGAGCCCGTGCTCGGCCCGGACGGCGGGTGGCGGACGACGAAAGGCCTGCGCCCCAAGCACCACCGGCCGGAGGCGGTGCTGAGCTGCTTCCACGGTGGCACGGCGGAGGCCGGCGGCGGGCGGGCGATCTTCGACGCGATGTACGTGCCCTCGACCGGCGGCAGCCTGTACGCGGGCGCGCTGTCGGTGGACAAGCTGTCGTTCGGCTCGACGGTGGCCTCGGCCGGGCTGCCCTCGCTGCCGCGGGTGGCGCTGGGCAAGGGCTTCCGGGAGCCGGAGTTCGACGGGCCCTACATCGTCAAGCCGCGCTTCGGCGGCTCGAGCATCGGCATCGAGATCGTCGAGGACCTCGCGACGGCGACCGGGCTGGTCAAGCAGAGCGTGCACCTGCAGGCGGGCGCCGTCGTCGAGCCGTACCGGCCCGACCTCTTCGACCTCAACATCGCCGTGGTCACGCACCCGCGGTTCCGGACGTCGCTGATCGAGAAGCCGCTGCGCGAGGGCGACGACTCCTTCTACAGCTACCGCGACAAGTACCTGCACGAGTCGGGCATCAACCGGGCCCCGCGCGAGATGCCGGCGCCCATCTCCGAGGAGCTGGCCGACCGCATCCGCACGCTCGCCGAGCAGGTCAGCGACCTGGTGGGGCTGGGCAGCCTGGCGCGGCTGGACTTCCTCAGCAACGGCGAGGACGAGCTCTACGTCAACGAGGTCAACAACATCCCGGGCGCGATGTCGCTGTACCTGTGGCCCGACGACTCGCCGTCCCAGCTGCTGCTCGACACGCTGGACCAGGCGGTGGCCTCGTTCCGCTCGGGCCAGGAGGTCGCGGCGTTTGCCCGCGGTGAGGCGCTGCGCGCCGCCGGCGGGATCGCCGCCAAGCTCGCCGGCCTCGGCCGCTAGGCGGCTGCACTCCCCGACCGAGTGCGCTGAGGGGTGGTTCCGGACGCCGGAACCACCCCTCAGCGCACGTCGTCGCGGGTCAGGCGGGCTTGGTGCGCTCGATCGCGCGGCGGAGCAGGGTGCCGAACACCTTGCCCAGCGGCCAGCCGGCGGCCTCGACGCTGAACGGGAAGAGCGAGGTCTCGGTCATGCCGGGGATCGCCGCGACCTCGAGCAGCACGAAGGTGCCGTCGTCCTTGACCAGGAAGTCGGTGCGCGAGAGGTCGCGCAGGCCGAGCACCCGGTGCGCGGCGACGGCGGCGTCCTGCAGCGCCTTCCTCGTGCGGTCGGCCAGCGGCGCGGGCGCGAGCACCTGGATGCGGGCGGCGTCGTAGCGCGCCTCGAAGTCGAACTGGTCGGTCTTGTCGTACTCGAGCCCGACCGGCTCGGCGGCCTGTGGCTCGCCGTCGAGCTCGACGACGGCGACGCTGACGTCGAGGCCCTCGGTGAAGCTCTCGATGACGGCGGTGTCGCCGTAGGCGAAGGTCTGCATCAGCGCGGCGGGCAGCTCGTCGACCGTGCCCACGCCGCGGACGCCGAGCACGCTGCCGCCCCGGTTGGGCTTGGTGACCAGCGGCCAGGCGAGGTCCTCGACCAGGTGCCGCACGACCTCGTTGCCGCCGAGCTCCTTGAACGACGACGAGGTGAGCGCCGCCCACGGCGGCGCGGGCAGCCCGGCGCGCTCGGTGAGGGTGCGCGCGATCGACTTGTCCCAGGCCAGCCGGCAGGAGTCGCCGATCGAGCCGGTGAACGGCACCTTGGCGAACTGCAGGACGGTCTGCAGCGTGCCGTCCTCGCCGATGTCGCCGTGGATGGTCGGCAGGACGGCGGCGTAGGTGTGGTTGCGCAGCGCCCGCAGGAGCTCGGTGTCGGCGTCGACGACGTGCGCGTCGATGCCCAGGGCGGTCAGCTCCCGCTCGAGCCGCTCGCCGGAGAGCAGCGAGACCGCCCGCTCGTGGGAGAGGCCGCCGGCCACGATGGCCACGGGGCCGAGGTCGGAGAAGCTGTCGTCCAGCGTCATGGCGCAGACGCTACTAGGGCGGCTCAGGCCTTCCGGCGCGCGCGGTAGGCGGCCACCGTCGACCGGCTGGCGCAGGTGTTGGAGCAGTAGCGGCGGCTGGCGTTGCGCGAGGTGTCGACGTAGACGTTGTCGCAGGCCTCGGCCGAGCACACGCCCAGCCGCTGCCAGCCGTGCTGGACGACGACCTGCGACAGCCCCATCGCCACCGTCGTCGTCAGCTGCTCGAGGGCCGGCGCGTCGGGACGGGCGTAGTGCAGGTGCAGCTCGCCGTCGTGGTCGGTGGCGTAGGGGCGGGGGCGGGCCACCGACAGCAGCTCGTTGAGGCGGTCCATCACCTCGGCCTGCGAGCCGGCGACGGCGACGGCCCGGATGAGCTGGGCGGTCTCCCGCGTCCGCGCCGCCTCCCTGGGGCCCAGCGCGAGCGACGTCCCCGGCGAGAACCACTCGTCGTGGGACGTGAGGAACGTCTCCACGCCGTCCTCGGGCTCGAGGTCGGCGTTGGCCAGGTCGATGGCCAGTTCGACCGCGCTCGACCCGTAGGTGTCGTAGTCCATTTGACTCCCTACCCCCGGCTCCCTAGTGTGGGAATCCTGTAGGGGGTCAACGCAGTTTGACCCACTACGTGTTCCTCTTCCCTCGCTAGACCGAAACGAGCTCCACCGTGCGTGCGTACCTGACCGTGTGGCGGCTGCCCTCCGCCCCGGTGCTCCTCATCGCCGGCTTCGCCGGCCGTCTGCCCTCGTCGATGGTGCCGTTGGCGCTGCTGCTCATGGTGCAGCAGCAGACCGGTTCCTATGCGATCGCCGGGCTGGCCTCGGCCACCCACGGCATCGCGATGGCGCTCATGGCGCCGGTCCTCGGCCGGCTGGCCGACCGGCGGGGTCCGCGCCCGGTGCTGCTCGCGCAGTCCGCCGTCTACCCGCTGCTGCTCACCCTGCTGGTGGCGGTGGTGCTCGGCGGTGCGCCGTCCCCGGCGATCGTCGCCGCGTCGTTCGCAGCCGGGACGGCGACGCCCCTGGTGTCCGGCACCGTCCGCGCGCTGTGGTCGCGGGTGGACCCGTCGGTGCGGGGGACGGCGTACGCGCTCGACGCCACCTTCACCGAGCTGGTGTTCGTCATCGGCCCGACGACGGTGGCCGCGCTGACCCTGCTGGCCAGCCCCGCGATCGCGGTCGGCGTCGCCGGCGTGCTCGCGACCTCCGGTGCCGTGGCCATCGCGACGTCGGCGGCGCTGCGCGGCTGGGCGCCCGGCCGCGAGGTGCGGACCAGCCTGTTCTCCACCGTGCTCGCCCCGGGCATGCCGCGGATCCTGCTCAGCGGCTCGGCGCTCATGCTCGGCTTCGGCGCCCTCGAGGTGGCCATCCCCGCGTTCGCCGACCAGGCCGGCTCGCCCGGCATGTCCGGCGTCCTGCTGGCGGTGTGGTCGCTCGGCTCGGTCGCCGGCGGCCTGTGGTTCGGCGCCCGGGTGGTGAGCGTCTCGCTGCCCCGCCAGTACCGCTGGGGCCTGCTGGGCGTGACGATCGGCCTCGCGCCGCTGGCCACGATCTCCAGCCCGCTCGTGCTCGGTGCCCTGCTGTTCCTCGGCGGGACGGCGATCGCGCCGACGCTGACCGTGCAGAGCAACCTGGTCGGCGCCATCGCGCCGGCGCACGCCACCACCGAGGCCTTCACCTGGCTGTCGACGATCGCCTTCGGGGCCTCGGCCATCGGCGCCGCGGTCGGCGGGGCGCTGATCGAGACGTCGCTCGGGGTGTCCGGCTCGCTCGCGCTGGCCGCCGTCGGCGCCGCGCTGGCGGTCGCGGTCACCCTGGTGCCCGGGCGCCGTCCGGCCGTGCCGTCGTCCTCCCGCGAGGCCGTCGCCGCCTGACCGCGGCGCGGCCCGCACCGCCCGCTCTCCTCTCGCCCGACCCGCTCCGCAGCACGGGCGGTGCGGGGGAAGAGCGGGCGGTGTCGTCGGCAGCAGGCGGCTGGGGGAGCCCGGGCGGCCGCTGGTAACCTCGCCGTTGGTGGACCCGCTCGGTCCCCAGGAGGCTTCGCCTAGTCCGGTCTATGGCGCCGCACTGCTAATGCGGTTTGGGTTAACCCCCATCCCGGGTTCAAATCCCGGAGCCTCCGCATCGAGACCCCGCCCCGCGTGGCGGGGTCTCAGCCTCTCCGCCCCCCGAGCATCCCGGCGACGGTGCGCGCGGCCCGCAGCCCGGACTCGACGGCGCCGTCCATCGTGCCGTTCCAGCCGCTCGCGCAGTCCCCGCCGGCCAGGACGACCCGTCCCTCGGGCTCCTGCAGGGCGCGCAGGCCGGACAACTGCCCGGGCCGGAACGTCGACCACGTACCCCGCGAGAAGTCGTCCGACCACCAGTCGTGGGCAGCCACCGCCTCGATCCGGGCGCCGGCCGGCAGCAGGTCGAGGACCGCTGCGGCGACCGCGTCGTCGTCGCCCGGGTCCAACCGCCTGGCATCGGGTCCGAGGCCGAACACCAGCTGGTGGCCGTCGTCGAGCACCTCCCAGCTGGTCAGCGCGGTGATCGGCCGGCTGTCGGGTGCCAGCGCCGCCACGGGTCCACTCACCCCGGCGACCACGCCCCAGACCTTGACGCCCCGGCTGGCCTGGCCTTCCTTGGCCATCATCTGCTTCGTGTCACCGAGGGCTGGGGTGAACGTCATCGCCCCGAGCACGTTCAGCGGCACGGCCACCACGGCGGCGGAGGCGGTGAACTCGTCGCCGGCCCGGGTGACCACGGTGACGGTGGAGTCCCGCTGCTCGACCGCGGTCACCGGCGTCGCCGTCAGCACCGTGGGGTCGCCGTCGGACACCAACGCGGTGACCAGGTCCGCCGTCCGCAGCCCGCACGCACCGTTCGCCTCGAGCCACAGCATGACGTCCCCGCCGGTGAGGGCGACCTCCCTGAGCACGGTGAGGAAACCGGCCTCGGCGCACGGGGCCGACGCCGCCGTGCTGAACATCGCGTTGGCGAGGTCCCTGTCCTCGGCGGACAGCCCGGCGGCGTCGATGCGGTCCTGCAGGGACAGGCCGTCCAGGGCGGAGACGGCTTCCGGGACCGCGAGCGGCTCGTACGGCAGGGGGACGACGTCCCGCGCCTCGGCGAGCAGGCGGCCGGAGAGTTCCTCCAGCCGGAAGGCCAGGTCGGCCATGGCGCCCTCGTGGAGCTGCCCGCCGCTCCACAGCGTCCAGCGCTCGGGTACCGGAAGCGGCCGGTAGGGGATCCCGTACCGCGTCAGCTCGGCGAACACGTGCGGCTGGAACCAGTGCACCTGCGCGCCGCCGAGCTCCACGTCCCGTCCGGCCAGCCGGGAGGTGTAGGCGCGGCCGCCGAGCCGGTCCCGCGCCTCGAGCACCAGCACGCGCCGGCCGGCGTGCCGCAGCTCTCGGGCCGCGGTGAGCCCGGCGAGGCCGCCGCCCACCACGATGACGTCCTGCTCCACCGACGAGGTCATGGCGGCCTCCCGCGCTTCGGGCTGCAGAGGGAGGGACCCTACGGCGGCGCGGGTGGTGGACGGCAGGGCCGTCGGACCCGGCGGACCGGCCGCTTTCCAGGGGCGTCCCCCATGCGGATCAGGGCGTTCCCCGATGGGCGTGGCGGCCGGACGACGACAGGCTCGTCGCCATGATCGTCGCCCAAGGGCTCACCAAGGCATACGGCGAGAAGGTCGCCGTCGACTCCCTCGACGCCACCGTGCGGCCGGGCCGCGTCACCGGCTTCCTCGGCCCCAACGGCGCCGGGAAGTCGACGACGATGCGGATGGTCCTGGGGCTGGACCGGCCCACGGCGGGCAGCGTGACCGTCAACGGCCGCCGCTACCAGGACTACCCGGCGCCGCTGCGCGAGGTCGGCGCGCTGCTGGAGGCGCGGGCGCTGCACCCGGGCCGCTCGGCGCGCGACCACCTGCGCTGGCTGGCCGCGAGCAACGGCATCCCCCGTGCCCGGGTGGACGAGGTGCTCGGCCTGGTCGGCCTCGAGGCGGTCGCCGAGAAGCGGGTCGGCGGCTTCTCGCTCGGCATGGGCCAGCGGCTCGGCATCGCCGTGGCGCTGCTCGGCGACCCGCCGGTCGTCGTCCTCGACGAGCCGGTCAACGGGCTGGACCCGGAGGGCATCCGCTGGGTGCGCACGCTCGCCCGGCGGCTGGCCGGCGAGGGGCGCACCGTGCTCGTCAGCAGCCACCTGATGTCGGAGATGGCGCTGACCGCCGATCACCTGCTGGTGATCGGGCGGGGCCGGATCCTCGCCGACTCCTCGATGGCCGACTTCATCACCGAGCACGCCGCGTCGTTCGTGCGCGTGCGCAGCCCCCAACGCGCCGAGGTCGCCGACCTGCTGCGCCGGTCGGGCGCCGAGGTCACCACGGTGGACGACGAGCTGCGGGTGCAGGGCGTCGACGCGGCGACGATCGGCGAGACCGTCGGCCGGCACGGGCTGTACCTGCACGAGCTGTCGCTGGTGCAGTCCTCGCTCGAGGAGGCGTTCATGGCGCTGACCGCGAGCAGCGTCGAGTACGCGGCGGTGGCCCGGTGACCGCCACCCTCGACGTCGTCCGGCTCGACCCGACGTCCGACACCCGTGCCCCCGGTTTCGGCGCCACCCTCAGGTCGGAGTGGATCAAGTTCTGGTCGGTGCGCTCGACGCCCTGGTCGACGGCGATGCTGTTCGTCGTCGGCGCAGGGCTGACCACGCTGCTCTGCGCGGCGGTGGCCGGTGAGCTGGCCGACGGCAGCGCCGGCGAGTCGGCGGGCTCGTTCGTGACCTGGGGGATGATGATCGCCCAGATCATGGCCGTCGTCCTCGGCGCGATGGTCGTGACCAGCGAGTACGCCACCGGCATGGTCCGGGCGACGCTGACGGCCACGCCCCGGCGCGGCGCCGTCCTGGCCGCCAAGGCGCTGGTGCTCAGCGGCACGCTGTTCGTGGTCGGCACGGTCACCGCCGTCGTCGGCTACCTGGCGGGCAACTGGTTCCTCGACCGGCAGGGCGTCGGGCTCGCGCTCTCGGACGACGGCGTGCTGCGGTCGCTGCTGGGCAGCGGGCTCTACGTGGCCGGGCTCGGCCTGCTCGCCGCCGGCGTCGGGCTGCTCGTGCGGCACACCGCCGCGGCGCTGTCGATCGTGCTCGGCACCGTCTTCGTGCTCGGCAACATGGCGATGCTGCTGCCCGGCGCGTGGGGCGAGTGGGTGACCAAACTGATGCCGGGCAACGCCGGCGGCGTCGTCACCCAGCCGGTGCCGTTCAACCCGAACCTGCTCGACCCGTGGGTGGGTCTGGCGGTGTTCGCGGCCGAGACCGCCGTCGTGCTGGTGATCGGCTACGCCGTCTTCCGGCGCCGGGACGCCTGAGGGTCTCCCGTGGTCGGATGACCGCGTGCTCGATCCCGGCGCGCGGCGACGGCAGAAGGTGCGCAACGCCGTCCAGAGCGTGGTGCTGCTCGGCGGACTGGTGCTGGTCGCCGCCCTGCTGGCGTGGATGCTGTTCGGCCTCTCGGGGCTGGTCGCGATCCTCGTCGCGGGCGGCGTCCTGGCGTTGCTGCGGCCGCGGATGCCCACCCGCGCCGTCCTGGCCATGTACGGCGCGCAGCAGCTGCCGTACGACGCGGCGCCGGGGCTGCACCGCATCGTCGCGGTGCTGGCCCAGCGGGCCGGGCTGCCGGCGGCGCCGACGCTCTACTACGTCGCGAGCTCGGTGCCCAACGCGTTCGCGGTCGGCCGGGGGGACGACGCCTCGCTGGCGGTCACCGACGGGCTGCTGCGGCGGCTGACCAGCCGGGAGGTGGCCGGGGTGCTCGCGCACGAGATCGGCCACGTGCGGGCCGGCGACACCACGGTGATGAGCCTGTCGGACGCCGTCGGCCGGCTGGTGCAGGGGCTGTCGTACCTCGGGCTGTTCTCGGTCCTGGTCACGCTGCCGCTGACGCTCGGCGGGGACCTGCGGCCGCTGGTCGTCTCGGGCGTGCTGATCCTGCTGCCGACGGCGGTGAACCTGGCGCAGCTGGCGCTGTCGCGGTCGCGCGAGTTCGACGCCGACCTGGAGGGCGCCGCGCTGACCGGGGACCCGGAGGGGCTGGCCTCGGCGCTGGAGGAGCTGGAGCGGGCGACCGGCCAGATCTGGGAGCGCACGATGGTGCCCCGCGGGCGGATGCCCGACCCGCTGGTGCTGCGGACCCATCCGGCGACGGGGGAGCGGGCCCGGCGGCTGCGCGAGCTCGTGCCGCGGGACCCGAGCCGGCACCTGGGCGACCACCGGCACGCGCCACCCGCCGGCCGACCGCCGGTCGGCGACGCCCCGCGGCTGCGCGCTCCGGGGATCCGCTGGTGAGCGCGCAGGTCGAGGGCCCCCGGCGGCGAGCCGCCGGCGCCCGGTACACTGGTCCCTGCGCCGCTCGCGCGGTGCTGCGCCCGTAGCTCAACGGATAGAGCATCTGACTACGGATCAGAAGGTTAGGGGTTCGAGTCCCTTCGGGCGCGCGTCTGGTTGAGACAGCGCCGCGGCCCCGGTTCTTCGACGGAAGAACCGGGGCCGCGCCGTCTCCCCGAGGCGGTCAGTTCGCGGGCCGGTCGTGCCGGGTCGCTGATCGGCTGTCAGGCGCCGAAGAAGTAGTCCTCGACGAACGCGCAGAAGTCGAGGAAGAAGCCCTCATGCCGGCCGTGCTCCTCGAGCAACTCGAAGGAGCCTTCGACGAACTCCCAGGACAGCGGGTCGTCGTCACCCAGGCTGTCCACCTGGAACGTCGTCCTCAGGACGCCGCGATCGCGGATCAGCACCGCACCGCTCTCGTCGCGCACGACGAACGGCTGGCCGGATTCCATCGCGGTGACCTGGTAGATGTCCGGCTCCCCCGGAACGGCCGTGACGGACGTGAACTTGAACAGGCCGTTGTGCTCGATGGTCAGCACGCGGTCCGACGTCTCGCCGCCCGGCCCGCTAGCAGTGATCGTCTCCACGCCCGAGTAGTTGTCGAAGATGAGAGCGGGCGCTGTGTCGCCCGGACCGGGCTTGGCCTTGAACAGGCCGGAGAACGTGAACTCGCCGTGCAGGACGAGGTCGGGGGCGCAGCTGTCGTCGGTGAACGAGCCGGTATCCGTGTAGTGCACGATCTCCAGCGGCGGCTTCGCGTTCGCAGGAGCGGCCAGCGCGACGACGGCCAGGAGCGGCACGAGTGGGATCAGGAGTCTTTTCATCGCCGGCCCTTTCTCCGGGTGGCCGCTCGGTCATCGTCCTGGATCTCGTCCTCGGACCCCGGACAGGCTCTCGCCGACCGGCCGGAGGGCACAGAGCCCAAGGGCTCCGCGCGTCCGGCGCGTGGACCGTCTTGTGGTTCCGAGCGCCGCGGGCGACCATCTTGAGGCGGCGCCGTCCTGAGGAGTGCGCATGGAGCCGAACAGCGACCAGACCGTCGGCGACTACGGCTACGACGAGGTGCACGCCGACGTGCGCCGGCCGGCCGCGCCGCAACCTCCGCCGAGCCGTGAGCCGCAGAGGCCGACCCCGCAGCGGACGCCGGAGCTCGACCAGGACTACGGCTACGACGAGGCCCACTCCTTCTGAGCCCGCCGGATCGGCGCCATCGTCGGCACCGGCTCGTTGGTCAGGAAGTCGGTCAGCAGCGCGTTGACCAGGTGCGGCTTCTCGCTGACCAGGAAGTGCGACGTCCCCGGGACGACGGCGAACTCGGCGTTCGGCAGCGCCTCGAACATCTCCACCGCGTGCGACAGCGTCATCAGGTCGTCGTCGGAGAACATCACCAGCGACCGTGCCCGGATCTTCGCCAGCTCCGCGATGTCCACGTGCGGCTCGTTCACCATGAGCTCGCCGATCTTGGCGACGACCAATGGGAAGTGCTCCTCGCCGTCCGGTGAGACCTCGCCGTACGACGAGCCGAGGAATGCCACCACCTCGTCGACGTCGAACTCCGCGTCGGGGTCGGCCTCACCCGACTTGTCGAAGCCGCCGCTGATCATGACCAGCCGGTCGACCAGGTCCGGCCGCTGGATCGCCACGAGCATCGCGATGAACGCCCCGTCGCTGTAGCCGACCAGGTCGGCCGCGCCACCGACGACGGTGTCGAGGAAGGCGATCGTGTCGTCGGTCATCACCTGGTAGGTGATCGGCCCCTCGACGTCGGCCGTGTGCCCGTGCCCGCGCCGCTCGGGCAGGTAGACGTGGAACCGCTCCACCAGCGGCGGCAGGATCGGCTCGAACAGCCGGGTGTCGACCAGCCCCCCGTGCAGCAGCACCAGCGGGCGACCCTCCCCGCGCTCGTCGTACCAGGTGTTCACCGGTCCCAGCTGCACGTACGTCGCCATCGTCGGCCTCCTCGGTCCTCGTTCCCTCTCCGTGCTGACCCCTCGGCGCCGGAGATCTCAGCGGTCACCGGCGCCGCCGCCTCCTCTCCCGGGTCAGCACCTCGCTCACCCGGTCGACCTGCGCGTACGACATGGTCGGCGACAGCGGGAGGGACAGCACCCGCTCGGCCGCGCGCTCGGCGACCGGCAGCACGTCGTCGGCGAACTCGGCGAAGGCCGGCTGCCGGTGGCAGGGGACGGGGTAGTGCAGCGCCCACCCGATGCCGTCACGGCTCAGCGCCCGGGTGGCGGCCTCGCGCTCCTTCACCTGGACGACGGCGTGGTGGTGCACCGACTGCGCCTGCGGGTGCTGACCGACCAGCGGGCAGTCGAGCGGCAGCCGCTCGCGGTACCGCTGCACCAGGATCTGGCGAGCCCGGTTGTCGTCGTCGAGGTGGGCGAGCTTCACTCCGAGCACCGCGGCCTGCAGCGTGTCGAGCCGGCTCCGGCGGCCGCGCAGACCGTGCTCGTGGCGGTCGTCGGGGCTGCGACCGTGGTCGGCCAGCTGCCGCACCCGGGCGACGAGCCAGGAGTCGTCGGACACGAGGGCGCCGCCGTCGCCCAGGGCACCGAGATTGCTGCCCGGCGCGAAGCTGAAGGCCGCCGCGAGTCCGACGCTCCCGGCACGGCGGCTCCCGAACGTCGCGCCGGGCGCCTGGGTGGCGTCCTCGAGGAGCAGCAGGCCGTGCCGCTGCGCGACGGCCTCCAGCCGGTCGACGTCGGCCATCTGGCCGTACATGTGGACGGCGATGACGGCCGCCGTGCGTCGGTTGACGGCGCCGGCGACGGCATCGGGGTCGATCTGCAGCGTCGTCGGCAGCACGTCGACGAACCGGGGGAAGGCGCCGACCGCGCACACCGCCTCGGCCGTGCCCACGAAGGCGTTGCCGGGGACCACGACCTCATCGCCCGGACCGATGCCGAGCGCGGCGAGGCTCAGCTCCAGGGCGTCGGTGCCGGAACCGAGCCCGACGCAGGCGGACGTGCCGCAGTAGTCGGCGAACTGGCTCTCGAAGGTCTCCACCTCCGGGCCGTCGGTGAACCGGCCGTGCGCCAGGACGGTCCGCCAGGCACGGTCCAGTTCCCCGCGAAGCAGCCGGGTGCCCGCCCGGACGTCGTGCAGGGGGATGAACGGAGGGTTCCCGAGGCGGTCCGGGACCACGTCGCCGACCGGGCCGGACGACGAGGCGGCCGCGATCCGGGGGACCGGGACAGGGTGCGCGGATTCAGCGGTTGACATCAGGAGTGGTCCTCACGGTTCCCGCGACGAGGCGGGCAGGCGGACAGGGGTGACGGCGACCTCTTCGGTCTCCGGGAGCGACGGCGTCCGACCGTTCGGGCGGCGCCCGGCGTGCGCGGGTCCGCGGAGCCGTGCGGGCAGGCCGCACGGCCTCGGCGGGGTCAGCCGGGGCTGCTCCCCGGAGCGGTCGTCCGCTCGACCGGGTCGGCGAGAACGTCGGGTGCCACCCACGACGTCGGGAGCGCCGCGGTCGGGCCGACGACGGGCAGGTAGGCGTCGACGCTGTGGCGGTGCTTACCGCGCGCGGACGCGGAGGCGCCGACCGTCGAGGCCGCCCCGGCGTGAGTGGTGGGGCAGGGCGCCGGCGCCGGTAGCGGCGTGGACGGGTGAGGTGGCGCGTGCGAGGGCGGTGGAGCCGTGGAGGCCACGGTGCCGGCGGCCTGCGTGATCGTCGCGACGGCCGGATCCCCGACCCGGGTGGCCGCCTCGACGACGTACCGCGGCGTCGCCTCCCGCACTGCGTCGTCGCCCTGCGGCGAAGCCCCGCAGGTCAGGAGCAGGGCGACCGCTGTGAACGTCGTCGGTGCCGGCAGGTCGGAGAGGGGCATGGCCTCCAGGAGCTCGGCCGGCTCGGGCGCCGTGTCGGTCGAGGAGGGCGTGGTGGCCTGCGCGGTGGTCGCGACCACCACCTCGACCGCGGCCGCCGGCTGATCGGCGGCCGGGGTGTCGGCCGGCGGGTCGGTGGTGGGCGCGGTCGCGGCCGGCGGGGCGACGTCGGCGACCTGGGTGTCGGCCGGCGGGTCGGTGGTGGGCGCGGTCGCGGCCGGCGGGGCGACGTCGGCGACCTGGGTGTCGGCCGGCTGCGCGGCCGGAGCGGTGGCGGTCGGCTGCGCGGCCGGGGCGGTGTCGGCCGGCGGGGCGGTCGGCTGCTCGACGGGCTGCGCAGCGGCGGGCGGGGCGCTCGAGTGGTCCGCGGCGGGGGTGGTCGCCGGCCGGACACCGGGGGCCTCGGCGGCGGGCGGCTCGGTAGCGGGAGGCGCGGTGACGGGAGGCTCGGTGGCCGGGGGCGCGGTGGTGGGAGGCGCGGTGGCCGGAGGCGCGGTGGCCGGAGGCTCGGTGACCGGAGGCGCGGTGGCCGGAGGCTCGGTGACCGGAGGTGCGGTGGGCGGCTCGGTGGCCGGAGGCACGTCGACGGGCGCACTCGGCGGAACAGGGGGCTGAGGGGGTGCGTCGGCGGGCTCGCCCGGCGGCGCGGCTGCTTCGCCGGCAGGCTCGGTGGGCTCGCCGGCAGGCTCGGTGGGCTCGCCGGCAGGCTCGGTGGGCTCGCCGGCAGGCTCGGTGGGCTCGCCGGCAGGCTCGGCAGGCTCGGTGGGCTCGCCGGCAGGCTCGGTGGGCTCGCCTGGAGACTCGGTGGGCTCGCCGGCAGGCTCGGCAGGCTCGGTGGGCTCGCCGGCAGGCTCGGTGGGCTCGCCGGCAGGCTCGGTGGGCTCGCCGGCAGGGTCGGCAGGCTCGATGGGCTCGCCGGGAGACTCGGTGGGCTCGGCGGGAGGCTCGGCAGGCTCGGTGGGCTCGCTGGCAGGCTCGGTGGGCTCGCTGGCAGGCTCGGTGGGCTCGCCGGCAGGCTCGGTGGGCTCGGCGGCGGGATCGGCCGGTTCGACAGGTGGATCGGCCACCGGGGCGGGAGGCTCGGCGGGTTCGCCAGGAGCCTCGATGGGTCCGCCGGGAGGACCGGCGGGCTCGGCCGGATCGCTGGGAGGACCGGTGGGCGGGCCGGGCGGGTCGGCCGGCGGACCGCCCACGTGGTCGGCGGCTGGGGTGCTCTCGGGCGGCCCCGCGCCCACCGGCGGTGCCGCGGACGCGGGACCGGCGAGGGCCACGAGGACCGCGAAGCCGCTGACGACCAGGACGACCAGTACGAGCAGCCGGCGGCCGATCCGGCGACCCGAGGGCTGCTCCTCGAGGCGCAGCCGCGTCGCCCGGCGGGCGTCGTCCAGCCGGACGACGTCGCCGGGCGACGACGGCAGCGCTCTCGTGCCCACCCCAGACCCCTGATTCTCGGGGAAGGGTGACCCCGCGGAGCGGCGGGACCACCCCCGCAGCGACGGGTGCCGCGGTCAGCCGGACCATGCGCCGCGCACGTCCGAGGTGGCAACCCTCCCTCCCGCCGGATGAGCCCGGCACGGCCTGCGGTCACCTTCCGTGATCGGAAGAGTGACCACAGCAGTCGAAGCGCTCGACATGCGGAACGCGCCGGTCCACCGGCGCGCACGGCGACCGCACTACGTGCAGAGCCGTGCGACAGCCGGTGTGCCGGCCGTCCGGTCGTGCGCCGGCGCCGCCGCCGGCCCCTACGGAGAGTGTCGGAAGCCCCGGCGGTGGCGTTCAGGCGGGGACGGCGCTGCGGTCACGCAGGGCGCGGCGCAGGATCTTGCCCGCCGGCGAGCGCGGCACCGCCTCGACCACCTCGACCCCGGCCAGACGCTTGTAGTGCGCCGTCCGCGCGGCGGCCCACTCGACCAGCTCGGCCGGGTCGAGCGTCCCTCGGGGGACGACGAAGGCCACCGGCCGCTCCCCGGTGCGCGCGTCCGGCCGGCCGATCACCGCCGCGTCCAGGACGCCGGGGTGGGTCACTAGCAGCGCCTCGAGCTCGGCCGGCGCCACCTGGAACCCGCTCACCTTGATCAGCTCCTTGACGCGGTCGACGACGAACACCTCGCCGTCCGCAGTGACCGTGCCGAGGTCGCCGGAGCGGAACCACCCGTCGTCGTCGATCGCGGCGGCCGTGGCCGCGGGGTCACCCAGGTAGCCGGCCATCACCTGCGGGCCGCGGAACCACAGCTCGCCGGTGGCGCCCGCGGGCACGTCGGCGCCGGTGGCGGGGTCGACCAGGCGGGCCTCGGTGCCGGGCACCAGCGTGCCGACGGCACCGGGGGTGTGGCCGCTGCCGTCGCGGCGGCAGATCGACAGGATCGGGCTGGTCTCGGTGAGCCCGTACACCTGCAGCACCGGTCGCCCGAGCCGTCGCGCGGCCTCCTGCTCGAGCTCGGCGGACAGGGGCGCCGACCCGCACATCACCGCGTCCAGCGAGGAGAGGTCGTAGCGGTCGACGACGGGGGAGCGGGCGAGCGCCAGGACCACGGGCGGCGCCGAGGGCAGCAGGGTCGCGCGGTACCGCTCGACCAGCTGCAGCGCCGCCTCGAGGTCGAACCGCGGCAGGGTCACCACCGTCGCGCCGGCATCGAGGGTCAGGCAGATCGAGGCGCAGAAGCCGGCGACGTGGAAGAACGGCAGCACGCCGATCATCACGTCGTCGTCCCGCATCGCGATCACCGCGCGGCTCTGGCAGACGTCGGCGACGACGTTGCGGTGGGTCAGCCGCACGCCCTTCGGCAGCCCCGTCGTCCCCGACGAGTAGGGCAGCAGCGCGACGTCGCGCGCCGGGTCGATCCGCACGTCGGGGCACGGCTCACCGGCGGCGATCAGCGAGGCGAAGGAGTCCTCGCCGATCACCAGGACGTCGGTCGCGCCCGCGGCCCGCGCCTTGTCCGCGAACGGCCCGACGGTGACCAGGGTCCGCGCGCCGGAGTCGCGCAGCTGGTGCGCGAGCTCCTCCGCCGTCCACAGCGGGTTGATCGGCGTGACGGCGCCGCCCGCGAGCTGCGCGCCGAGCATCACCACGGGCCACTCGGGCAGGTTGGGCGCGAGGACCGCCAGGACGTCGCCGGGCCGGAAGCCGCGGGCGGCCAGCCCGCCGGCCACGCGGCAGGCCAGCGTCTCGAGCCGGGCGTAGGAGAGGGAGCGGCCGGTCGGGCCGTCGACGAACGCGGGGCGGTCGCCGCGGCGGGCCGCGCCCGCGAGCAGGAAGGCGGGCAGGTCGACGTCGGGGACGGCGACGGGCGGAACGGGGCTGGGGATCGCTGTCATGGGCCGATCCCACGCGCGCGGGGGCCTGTCGCGCTTCGGGGAGCGTCCCTAACGTTGGCGCGCGATGACCCGCACGACGGCGCGGGCCGACCCGCTGCTGGAGCGGGAGGCGGAGGTCGAGGCGATCGTCGCGGCGCTGGACGCCGCGGCGACCGCGCGCGGGTGCGCGCTCCTGGTCGAGGGACCGGCCGGGATCGGCAAGACCCGCCTCCTCGACGCCACCCGCGCGGCCGCCGTCGAGCGCGGCTTCCGGGTGCTGAGCGCCCGCGCCGGCCCCCTGGAGCGCGAGTTCGGGTTCGGGGTGGTCCGCGGCCTGCTCGAGCCGGTCCTGCGGACGGCGTCGGACTCGGAGCGGGCGGCCCTGCTCGACGGCGCCGCCCGGCTGGCCGCGCCGGTCCTCGACCCCGCCGCCACGCCGGCACCCGGGTTCGCCACCCTGCACGGCGTCTACTGGCTGCTCGCCGGGCTGGCCGAGCGAGCGCCGCTGCTCGTGGCCGTCGACGACGCGCACGAGGCCGACGGACCGTCGCTGCGGGCGCTGGCCCACCTCGCGCACCGCGTCGAGGGCCTGCCTGTGCTGGTCGCCGTCGCCACCCGGCCGCCGGAGCCGGGCAGCGACGCGGGGGAACTGCTCGACGTCCTCCGCGCCGAGCCCACCACCGTCGTCGTCCACCCCGGCCCGCTGTCGGCCGCAGCGTCGGTGGTCGTGCTGCGGGACCTGTTCGGCACCGACGCCGACGACGCGTTCGTCGCCGCGTGCGGGGAGGTGGCGGCCGGCAACCCGATGCTGCTCGGTGCCCTGGCCCGGTCGCTGGCCGCCGCGGGCCTCGCGCCGACGGCGGAGGCGGTCCCAGCTGTCCACGACCGCGCGCCCGAGATCGTCGCCGCCTTCGTCCTGCCCCGCCTGCGGCACCTGCCGCGGGAGGCGGTCGCGGCCGCCCGTGCGCTCGCCGTCCTCGGCGCCGACGCGCAGCTGCGGCACGTGGCCGCGGTGGCCGGCCTGCCCCCGGACGCCGCGGCGCGCGCCGTCGACCGGCTGGTCGCCGCCGAGCTGGTCGTCCCCGGGCCGGCGTTCGTGCACCCGCTGGTCGCGCAGGCCGTGGTCGACCACCTGCCCGCGGGGGAGCGGCACCTCGCCCACCGCACCGCCGCGCGCGAGCTGGCCGCCGACGGCGCGCCGGCCGAGGCGGTCGCGGCGCACCTGCTCGAGGTGGCGCCGCTGCGCGACCCGTGGGTCGTGGAGCGGCTGCGCCGCGCGGCGCGCGAGGCGCTGGGCAAGGGCGCGCCCGGGCCGGCGGTGGCCTACCTGCGGCGAGCGCTGGCCGAGCCGCCGCCGCCCGGGCTGCGCGCCGAGGTGCTCTTCGAGCTCGGCGACGCCGAGACGCACCTGGGCCCGGCCGCGGGGCTGGACCGGCTGGCCGAGGCGCTGGCGGTGACCACCGGCCCGACCGCCCGCGCCCGCGTCGCCCTGCGCCTGGCCCGCGGGCTGGAGACGGCGTGGGAGCTGCCCCGCGCGCTGGCCGTGCTGCGGGACGCCGTCGTCGAGGCCGACGCCGCCGAGGTGGAGCCGGCGGTGCGGCAGCTGCTCGAGGCCGAGTACGTCGGGCTGGCCCGGTCGCGGCCCGCCGTCCGCGCCGATGCGCTCGCCCGGCTCGCGCGGCTGCTGCCCACCGCAGGGCCCGACACGGTGGCCGGCTGCGTGCTGCTCGCCACCTCGGCCGTCGAGGTGCTGCAGGAACCCGGCCGGACGGCGGAGGCCGTCGCGCAGGCCCGCGCCGCGCTGACCGGCGTCCTGCGGCTGGACAGCGCCTCCTTCGTCACCGGCGTCCTGTACCTGGCCGCGCCGGTGCTGGCCGCCGCGGGCGAGCTGACCGAGGCGGTGGCCGCGGCCGACGACGCCGTGGGCGATGCACGAGGACGCGGCGCCCCGGTCGAGCTCGGCGCCGCCCTGGGCTCGCGCGCGGAGATGGGACGGCGGACCGGCGCGCTGCTCGACGCCGAGGCCGACCTGCGCCTGGCCCTGGACCTCGCGGCGGCGGCGGGCGCGCCGTACCCGCGGCGGCTGCTGCTCGGCACGCTGCTGCCGGTGCTGGTCGAGCGCGGCGAGGTCGCTGCCGCGCAGCAGGAGCTGGACGAGCTGGGGCTGGCGCTGGACCACGCCGCGCTGCTGGCCGCGGTCGGCCGCCTCCGGCTCGTGCAGGGGCGACCGGGGGTGGCGGCCGACGTCCTCCGGGACGCCGGGGAGCGGCTGGCCCGCCGCGGGTGGGTCCACCCCGGGCTGGTGCCGTGGCGCACGGACGCCGCGCTCGCGCTGCACCGCCTCGGCCGCGCAGAGGAGGCGGGTGCGGAGGCGAGGGCGGCCCTGGCCGACGCCGAGCGCTTCGCCGCGCCCGTCGCCACCGGGATCGCGCTGCGCACGGTCGGGCAGGTGGGCGACGACCTCGACGCGCTCGCCGCGGCGGTCGCCGTCCTGGGCGGCACCCCCGCCCGGCTGGAGCACGCGCGCGCCCAGGTGGAGCTCGGCGCCGGGCTGCGGCGGGCCAACCACCGGGCCGACGCGCGCACACCCCTGCGGGAGGGCCTGGACACCGCCTCGCGCTGCGGGGCGGGAGCCCTCGTCCGGCAGGCCGTCGAGGAGCTCGCCGCCGCGGGGGCCCGGCCCCGGACGCCCCGCCTGACCGGGGCGGAGGCGCTGTCGGCGAGCGAGCGACGGGTGGCCCGGCTGGCCGCCGAGGGGCTGACCAACCGCGACATCGCGCAGGCCCTGTTCGTCACCACCAAGACCGTCGAGGTCCACCTCTCCGCCGCCTACCGCAAGCTCGGCATCGCCTCGCGCGCGCAGCTGCCGGGGGTCCTCGGCTGAGTTGCTGGGGTCGGACCCCGACGCGGCGTACCGGTGCCCTGCGGTGCGCTCGACCTCCCGCCCCTCGAGGAGGTCCCCGTGCAGACCCAGGTCCCCAAGCCCTACGTCGGCGCCGCCGAGCACGCCCCGCGCGGTGTCAGCGGTGGCCAGTTCGCCGCCACCCCCGACGGCGAGGTCGTGCTCTTCCTGATCGGCATGCGGTTCAACCGCCTGCGCCGGGTGCGCAGCTGGTGGCCGGTGTTCGCGGGCATGCCCCGGATGATCCGGGAGCTGCTCGCCCGCCCGGACTCGGGGCTGCTCGCCCGGCCGCGCACGTACTGGTCGGGTCGCGACCTCCTCGTCGTCCAGTACTGGCGGTCGGTGGAGGACCTCGGCCGCTACGCCCGCGACGCCGGCATGGCGCACGCCCCGGCCTGGGGGGCCTTCAACCGGAGCGGTGCCGCGTCCGCCGACGTCGGCATCTGGCACGAGACCTACAGCGTCCGCGCCGACCAGGTCGAGAGCCTGTACGGCAACGTGCCGCTGCGCGGGCTGGCCGAGGCGACCTCGTGGGCGCCCCGGGTGCGCCGCACCCGGTCGCGTACGGGCGAGCGCATGGGCCAGCACGACCCCGAGTACGTGGCCGACAGCCGCGCCGGCTGATCCTCGACCCGGCCGGGAGCCCCCCGAGCCCCTGGTGACCGAGGACCAGGGGCGGATGGGGGCGTTCCCCGATACCTGTGCAGATCCCGTCCCGAGAGGCTTCCGCGGTGGTGTTCGGGCTGGCCCGACACCCGAACGGCCAGGTGGCGGGATGGGCGCGCGTCCCGCCCGACGGCAGGTTCGACCCGGCGACTTCTCCGAGATCAGGAAGGCACGAAGACAGTGGACGCATCACGCAATCTCGCGGCGCGCGCCGGGCGGTGGAGCGCCCGGCACCGGAGGACGGCGGTCCTCGGCTGGCTGGCGTTCGTCGTCCTGGCGATCACCCTCGGCAGCCTGATCCCCCGCGAGGAGCTCACCGCGGCCGAGGCGAACGTCGGCCCCACCGCCGAGGCCCAGCGCATCCTCGACGCGCACGGCTGGGAGGAGCCGGCGTCGGAGATGGTGCTCGTCCAGCGCGCCGACGGCGTCTCCGAGGCGGCCGCCACCGCGGCCCTCACCGACGTCGTCGCCACGCTGGAGGCCACCCCGGACGTCGAGAACGTGGCCAGCCCCCTCTCCGGCGCCCCGCTCACCTCGGCCGACGGCCGGTCGGTGCTGGTGACCTTCGACATCCGCGGCTCGCCCGACGACGCCGCCGACAGGGTCGGCCCGATCACCGAGGCGGTGGCCGAGGCCGCCGACCGGCACCCCGACGTCCGCGTCGAGCAGTTCGGCGGCGCCAGCGCCGACGTCGCCCTCGACGAGGCGCTGGCCGGCGACTTCGAGCGGGCCGAGTACCTGGCCATCCCGATCACCCTCGCCGTCCTGCTGCTGACCTTCGGCGCGATCGTCGCCGCGCTGCTGCCGCTGGTGTTCGCGCTGACCGCGTTCGTCGGCGCGCTCGGGCTGCTCACCTACGTCAGCCAGATCTGGCACGTCGACGGGACGGCGCAGACGGTCATGCTGCTCATCGGCCTGGCCGTGGGCGTGGACTACTCGCTCTTCTACCTCAAGCGGGAGCGCGAGGAGCGGGCCCGCGGCAACGGCGCCGTCGACGCCCTCGACATCGCCGCCGCCACCTCCGGCCGGTCGATCCTCATCTCGGGGCTCACCGTCATCGTCGCCATGGCCGGCGTCTTCCTCACCGGCTCGGCGGTCTTCACCGGCATCGGCGTCGCCACGATCCTCGTCGTCGCCACCTCGGTGCTCGGCTCGCTCACCGTGCTGCCGGCGCTGATGAGCTGGCTGGGCGACCGGATTGAGAAGGGGCGCATCCCCGGCCTGCACCGCCGCGAGGCGCGGCCGTCGCGGTTCTGGGGCGTGGTGCTCGGTGCCGTGCTGCGCCGCCCGGTGGTGGCAGCCGTGGTCGCCGGCGGTGCGCTGGTCGCCCTCGCCGTCCCGACCGTGCAGCTGGAGCTGCGCAACGACGGCATCCAGGACCTGCCGCAGGACCTGCCGGTCATCCAGACCTACGAGCGCATCGCCGAGGCGTTCCCCGGCGGCTCGTCACCGGCGCAGGTGGTGATCGAGGCCGACGACATCGCGGCGCCCGAGGTGCAGGCGGCGATCGCCGACCTGCGCGCGCAGGCGCTGGGCACCGGGCAGATGAACGAGCCGGTCGACGTCCGGACCAGCGAGGACGGCGAGGTCGCCGTCGTCTCGGTGCCGCTGGTGGGCGACGGGCAGGAGCAGGCGTCGGTCGACGCGCTGCACGCCCTCGAGGGCATCGTCGCCGACACGGTCGGCTCGGTGGACGGCGTCACCGCGGTGGTGACCGGCGAGACCGCGGGCTCGGTGGCCTTCCGCGACCTGATCGCCGAGCGGACGCCGTGGGTGTTCGGGTTCGTGCTGGTGCTCGCGTTCCTGCTGCTGCTGGTCTCCTTCCGCTCGGTGGTGGTCGCGTTCACCGCGATCGTGCTCAACACGCTCTCGGTCGCGGCGGCCTACGGCACCCTGGTGCTGGTCTTCCAGGAGGGCTGGGGCGGCTCGCTGATCGGGCTGCAGGAGACCGGCGCCATCGTCACCTGGATCCCGCTGTTCCTCTTCGTGATCCTCTTCGGGCTGTCGATGGACTACCACGTCTTCATCCTCAGCCGGATCCGCGAGGGCTACGACCGCGGGCTGTCGACCCGGGCCGCCATCGCGAACGGCATCACCTCGTCGGCCGGGGTGGTCACCAGCGCCGCGATCATCATGGTGTTCGTCTTCGGCACCTTCGTGACGCTGTCGACGACCAACATGAAGCAGATCGGGCTGGGGCTGGCGGTCGCGGTGCTGCTCGACGCCACCGTCGTCCGGGCGCTGCTGCTGCCGGCCGTGATGCAGCTGCTCGGCGAGCGCAACTGGTACCTGCCGCGCTGGCTGCGGTGGCTGCCGACGATGCAGCACGAGCCGGTGCCGCCGCCGTCGGTGGAGCGGCCGCGGCCGGTGGTCGACGAGCCGCTGGTCCTCTCCCGCGACTGACCGACGCTCGGCGCCGGGAGCCTGGTCGGCTCCCGGCGCCGAGGGCGGTCCGGGGTGCCGCCGGTCAGCGGGTGAGGGACGCGTCGTCGGCCTGGAAGCACACCCCGACCGGAGCGCCGGTCGAGTACACCTCGAAGTCCAGGCTCGACCCCGGCGCGACCGGCGTGTAGGCGGTGGTCAGCAGCTGCCACGACGACGTGACCGCCACCGACGCGGTGCCCGACCCCTGCAGCACGCCACCCGCGTACTCGCGGACCCGCAGCCGGACCGTGAGCCCGGGGGTGTCCGACCGGACCCACACCCCGGCGGTGTAGGCGCCGGCCTGGGTGAAGCTCACCCAGCTCGGCTTGTCGGTGAGCCCGCAGACGCCACCGGCCACGGAGTTCGTCACCGCGGCGGCCCAGTCACCCGAGTGCCCGCCGGCGACCCGGCTGAGGGTGTTCGCCGCCACGTCTCCCGCCCAGCCGGCGGTGTCCGTCTCGAAGCCCGGGTTGCCGACGAGGTTGCCCGCCGACGCGGCGACGGTCCACGTCCGCTGCGCCGGGCTGAAGTCGGCGTTGTACGACGGGTCGACGGCGACGACCCGGAAGGTGTGGTCGGCGGTCGTCAGGCCCGTGTAGCTCACCGGCGAGGTGCACGGGGTGTACGCGGCGCCGTCGAGGCTGCACTGGAAACCCGTGGCCTCGCTCGCCGAGAAGGTGAAGGTGGCCGACGTGTCGGTCACCGACCCCGACGGCCCCGAGTCGATGACGGTGTCGGGCCGGGTCACGTCGGGCGTGGGGCCGGGGTTCAGCGGGGCGAAGCCGATCCCGTAGTGGTCCTCGCGCCCGAAGGCGGTGCCGTCGCTGCCGACCCAGAGCCCCTGCGGGGTGGCGAACAGCGCCATCGTGCCGTGGAAGCGGGACTTCGTCGGGTTCCACGGGAGGGCCTTGCCGGTCACCGGGTCGATGGCGCCGATGCCCGGACGCTCGACCGCCCCGGGACCGGCCGAGTCACGGCCGAACGGGTTGTCCAGCCAGCGCTGGTGACCACCGACGTACACCGCCGTGCCGGTCACCGCGACGCTGTAGAGCGTGTCGCCGCCGGTCCAGTTGATCCAGGTGGGCTGGACCGAGCTGCTGACGTTCGCCGTCTCGAACCGGGCCGCGGCGTCGCAGATCCCGTTGGTGCCGGTGGGTCCACCCGTGGAGACCACGACGAAGTAGCTGCCGTCGGGGGAGAAGTCCACGCCCTCCGCGCTGACGTCGCGGGCGCCGGACGCCGCGCAGTCGACGTCGAAGCGGGGCGCGTGCCAGGTGCTCAACGTCGCGGCCGTCGCGCCGAGGTTGAGCATGAACGCCTGCCGGCGGCCCTGGCCGTTGACCGTCGCGAAGTTGCCGGTCGCCACCAGCCGGGTGCCGTTCGGCGAGACGGCGATGTGCTTGACCCGGGTCTCGTCCCCCGTCCAGACCACGCCGGCGACGTTGACGTTGATCCGGCCGGTGTCCGCCCCGGTGACCGGGTCCATGGCCATGATCTTCTTGGTGAAGTTCCCCGCCGCGATCACGACGCCGTTGGCGATCACGAGGTCGGACACCGTGCGCATGCCCGTGGGCGCGAAGGTGGGGTCGATCCGGTTGTTGACCAGGTCGTACTTCATGATCCCGCGGCGGGTGACCCCGTTGACGGTGGCGAAGGCGCCACCGACGTAGAGCGCCGTGTCGGTGGCCGCGAGCGACGTGACCATGCCGTCGAACTGCAGCTGGAGCGGGGAGACCACCCCGGTCCGGCTGTCGAAGGCGACGAAGTTCTGCCGGCTGTACGTCGTCGTCCGCGCCCAGTCCTGCACCTGCTGGAAGCGACCGCCGGCGAAGACCGTGTCACCGACCTGCGCGAAGTCGTAGATGCTGTACGAGGTGTTGTCGAGCACCAGGTGCGGGGTGACGTCGGACGGGTTGTCCGACACCACCGCGGGCTGCGACAGCGCCGCCTGCGCCGGCACGCCGGCCAGGGCGACCAGCGCGACCACGCCGAGGAGGGCCACCGCGGCCTTCCTGCACATCTCGGGGAACCCACCTCTGGCACTGCGCATGGCGTCCTCGCTCACGCTCGGCGGACGCCGCGCGGACTTCCCCCCGCCTGCGCGGCACTGGTGCCGCGACCGTAGGAACGTGCGGGGTGAGGTGGCACCCGGCAGAAGACGCAGAGGTTCTAGACATGTTGCGGGAGAACGTGCTGCTCGGCGCCTCGTGCAGGTCGTGCGACGGTCCTAGGACCCCCGGCTCACCCGGATCCGGGTCGACTCGGACGACGGTTCGGCCAGCGGGATGCGGATCTCGAGGACGCCGTCGGTGTAGGACGCCGTGATCTCGGCCGGCCGTGCCCGCTCCGGCAGCGGGAGCGAGCGCTCGGACCGGCCGGTGGGCAGCTCGCGGCGCAGGTAGGTGCGCTCGTCGTCGCCCCGGCGCTCGACCGCGATGCGCAGCTCCCCGGCGTCGGCGGTCAGCTCGACGTCCCGGTCGGGGTCGACGCCCGGCAGGGAGGCCCGCACCACGTGCGCGCCGTCCTCGCGGTACTCGTCGACCCGGATCCGGTCGTCGGCCACCGGCTCCTCGTCGACGACGTCGGCCTTCGGGCGGCTGTCCTCGCGGGTGGCCTGCGCCCACACCGAGCCGCCCCCCTGCGGGCGGTTGGCGCGCATGGTGCGCACCCAGTCGTCGAACATCTCCTCGAGCCGACCGAAGGGGATCGACGACTCGTTCCAGCGGCCCTGTCCGCTCATGGGGGCGGCTCCTCTCCGTTGCCTGCTCGTACGAACGACCGAACCCCGCCGGTGGTGCCGGGATCAGCCCACCTGATCCGAAGAGGTCCTCCCTCACGGTGCGACGTGGGGGAGGAGCCCGGGGGATCAGGTGGGCTGATCGTGGCCGGGACCGCCTACAGCGGGAACGAGATGTACTTCGTCTGCAGGTACTCGGCGATGCCCTCGTGCCCGCCCTCGCGGCCGATGCCCGACTGCTTCACGCCGCCGAACGGCGCCGCCGGGTCGCTCACCACGCCGCGGTTGAGGCCGACCATGCCGAACTCCAGCGCCTCCGACAGCCGCAGCCCGCGGGCAAGGTCGCCGGTGAAGACGTAGGCGACCAGGCCGTACTCGGTGCCGTTGGCGTTCGCCAGCACCTCGTCGTCCGAGGTGAACGGCACGATCGGCGCGACCGGGCCGAAGATCTCCTCCTCCGTCGCCGGCGACCCGGCCGGGACGTCGAGCAGCACGGTCGGCGGGTAGAAGTAGCCCGGGCCCTCGGGCCGCTCGCCGCCGATCACCGGGCGGGCGCCGGCCGAGACGGTCTCGCGCACGATCCGCTCGACCTTCTCCACGGTGTCCTCGTTGACCAGCGGGCCCAGGCCGACGCCCTCGTCGTCGCCGCGGCCGACCTTGACCGCGCCCATCTTCTCGGCGAGCCGGCGGCCGAACTCCTCGGCGACCGGCGCCTCGACGTAGAACCGGTTGGCCGCCGTGCAGGCCTCGCCGCCGTTGCGCAGCTTGGCCAGCATCGCGCCCTCGACGGCGGCGTCGAGGTCGGCGTCGGCGCAGACGATGAACGGGGCGTTCCCGCCGAGCTCCATCGAGCTGACCAGCACCTGGTCGGCGGCCTGCCTGAGCAGGATGCGGCCGACCTCGGTGGAGCCGGTGAAGCTGATCTTGCGCAGCCGCGGGTCGGCCATCGCCGCCTTGCTGACGTCGCCGGCCTTGCTGGTCGGCAGCAGGTTGACCACGCCGTCGGGGACGCCGGCCTCGGTGAGCAGCTCGACGAGCAGGGCCGCGGTCAGCGGCGTCTCGGCGGCCGGCTTGACCAGCGACGTGCAGCCGGCGGCCAGCGCCGGCCCGAGCTTGCGGGTGAGCATCGCGGCCGGGAAGTTCCACGGCGTGATGAGCAGGCAGACGCCCACCGGCTGGTTGGTCACCACGGTGCGCGTGCCGCCGGCGGGCGCGACGCCGTAGTGGCCGTCGATGCGCACCGCCTCCTCGGAGAACCAGCGGAAGAACTCGGCGGCGTAGGTGCGCTCGGCGCGCGCGTCGGCCAGGGCCTTGCCGTTCTCCCGCACCATGAGCAGCGCCAGGTCGTCGGCGTGCTCGCCCATGAGCTCGAAGGCCCGCCGGATGACCTCCGAGCGCTTGCGCGGCGGGGTCGCCGCCCAGCCCGGCAGCGCGGCCGCGGCGGCGTCCATGGCGGCGGCCGTGTCCTCGGGCGTGGCGTCGGCGACCCGGGTGAGCACCGACGCGTCGGCCGGGTCGTGCACCTCGAACTCGGCGCCGTCGGTCGACGGCCGCCACTGCCCGCCGATGTACAGGCCGGTCGGGACCGGGCGGCTCACCCCGGGGACGTCTGCGTACAGGTCGGCCATCGCGCATCTCCTCCTCGCTCCACCAGCAGGGCACCATCCTGCGCCCGGCCGCGGACCTGCTGCAGAGGGGAGTTCGTGGGGCGGGGGGCCGGTCCTGACGGTCTGGCCGCGTTGGTCGGTCCACCGAGCTGTCGGTGGCCACTCTTTGCCGGCTGCCCCCGCCCGAACCCACTGTGACCCCGGTCACTCGGACGGGTCAACCCTCGTCGGCGTGTCGACAGGGGCCGGGCGTGTCCGCCGCTTGCCGCACCGAAACGGCCCTGCTCTCGGTGCGGAAAGCGGGTTCAGCCGACGCGGCGGAGGACGTCCGGGGTGAGCTCGCCGACGCGGGTGTGCCCGGTCAGACCGAGGGTCAGGTCGAACTCGCCGAGCACGTCCTCGACCACCTGCCGGACGCCGGCCTCCCCGGCCAGCGCCAGCCCCCACGCGAACGGCCGCCCGAGCAGCGCCGCCCGCGCGCCCAGCGCGACGGCGGTGAAGACGTCGGCGCCGCTGCGGACGCCGCTGTCGAGCAGCACCGGCACCCGGTCGGCGACGGCGGCGACGACGTCGGGCAGCGCGTCGAGCGCCGCGATCGAGCGGTCGACCTGCCGCCCGCCGTGGGTGCTCACCACGACGCCGTCCACGCCCTCGTCGACCGCCCGCCGGGCGTCGTCGGGATGCAGCACGCCCTTGAGCACGATCGGCAGCCGCGTGCGCGCGCGCAGCCAGCCCAGGTCGGCCCAGCTGATCGACGGGCGGGAGTAGATGCCCAGGAACGTCTCGACGGCGGCCCGGGGGAGCGGCGAGCGGAGGTTGTCCCGCAGCGACCCCGGCCACGCGCGCGCCATGCCCACCAGCGCGCGGACGGCCGCCGGCGTGGGGAACGGCTGGCGGTCGCGCTGCGCCGAGGCGGCGGGGTCGGCCGGCGCCGGCGTGCCCGCCACCCGCTCCTCGACCAGCCGCCGGAACGCCGGGTCGGAGGTGTACTGCGCGATGCCCTTGCCCAGCGCGAACGGCAGGTGCCCCAGGTCGAGGTCGCGGGGCCGCCAGCCGAGCATCGTGGTGTCCAGGGTGACGACGACGGCGTCGCAGCCGGCCGCCTCGGCGCGGGAGAGCAGGCTCTCGACCAGCTCGTCGGAGGTCGACCAGTAGAGCTGGAACCAGCGCGGCGCGTCGCCCATCGCGGCCGCGCAGGTCTCCATGGGCACCGACGCCTGGTTGGAGAAGACCATCGGCACGCCGGTGGCGGCCGCCGCCCGCGCCACGGCGAGGTCGGCCTCGCGGTCGACCAGCTCGAGCGCGCCCACCGGGCCGAGCAGCAGCGGGGCCGGCAGCCGGCGGCCGAACAGCTCGACCGAGGTGTCGCGGTCGCTGCAGTCGCGCAGCACCCGCGGCACGACGGCCCAGCGGTCGAACGCCGCCCGGTTGGCCCGCTGGGTCGCCTCGTCCCCGGCGCCGCCCGCCACGTAGGAGTAGGCGCGCGGGTTCAGCTTCCGCTTCGCCAGGCGCTGCAGCCCGCGCGCCGTCGTCGGCACGCGGGGGTGCCGGCCGTACACCCCGGCGCGGTAGACCTCGTTCTGGCGACGCCGTCCGATGCCCGCTGCTGAGTCCATCGCCACACCGTAGTGACGGCCCGGGGGACAGGGTCGTTACCGGTCCTCAGGGTCCTTGGTCCTGAATTCCGTCGACACGCCGCGCGACACGCCCGACGGGCTGATCACAGTGGCGCAACTTTCCGTCACACCCAGGCATGATGAACCGGCCGACGCCTGGGGGAGACCGCAACACGCAGGACAGGGCGGCGGCAGCAGTTCGAGGGGGACGCCGTGCCGGCCGGGCCGACGCCGATTTCCGCACGCAGGACAGCCGGGCTCACGGCTGCGCTCCTGCTCGCCGCCCTCGGCTCGGCGGTGGCGCTCGCGCCGCCCGCGGGCGCCGTCGACGACCTCGCCCGGCCCAACTACGCGGTGACCCAGGGCCCCAGCTGCCACCCCGGTGGAGTGCGGATCGAGGTCGTCGCCGGCACCGCGCCCTACCGCGTCGTGCTGGCCACCACGCGCACCCCCGAGGGGGAGGACGTCGCCGAGGTGCACCCCGGCCAGACGGTCGTCCTCGCCACCGACGACGTCGCCTGGGGCGAGACGATCGACAGCCGCCTGGAGTTCACCGCCCTCGACGACTCGGGCGACACCTTCGCCGACGACCTCCAGCCGTACAGCTTCACCCGCCCCGCCGAGGAGGACTGCGCCGCGATCGCGCCGCCGGTCGCCGGGGCGACGCCGGCACCGGCGACCGTGCCGGGCACGGACGGCGAGGCCGCGCCGGCCCCCGGCGAGCAGGACGTCCCGGCGGGGTCGGAGGGGCACGCGCCGGCGAACACGGACGACGGGCCCGCGCCAGGGGGCGGCACGACGGAGGGCGGCGCGGGCGACGGCGCGCCGCCTCCGGAGACCGTGCCCGGGCACGGCAGCGACCTGCAGGTGGAGACGGCCGCGGCGGGCGTGCCGGTCGCGCCGGTGACCCGGGCGCCCGCGTGGCCGGTGCTCGCCGCCGGGGTGTCCCTCGCCGGAGCCGCCGCCGGGGTGGTGCTGGCGGGTGCCCGCCGCAGCCGCGGCCCCGCGCCGACGCCGGGCGCCTGAGCCCGGGGTCGGGGAGGATGGCCCGGTGACCTCTTCCCGGGACGCGCTGGCGCGCGGCGTCCCCCGCAACGCCGCCGGGGTCCCGGGAGCGGCTCCCCGGCCTGCGGAGACGTGGCTGCGCATCGTCCAGGTCCACGACCGCATCAGCCACCGCGTCGACTCCGCGCTGCACCGGCAGCACGGCCTCTCGCTGACCGGTTTCGAGGCGCTGCGCCGCATCGCCGAGGCGCCGGGCGAGCGGGCCAGCATGGGCGAGGTGGCCGAGGCGCTGGGCCTGTCCCGCCCCGGTGTCACCAGCACGATCAACCGGCTGGTCACCGAGGGGCTCGTCGTCCGCGAGCGGGCCGAGGAGGACAAGCGCCTGCTGCACGCCCGGCTCACCCCGGCCGGCCGGCAGCGCGTGGACGCGGCCGCCCGCACCCACGACGACCTCGTCGCGCACCTGCTGGCCCTGCTCGGCGACGACGCCACCGTCGTGACCGACGCGCTGGCCCGCGTCTCCGCCGCCGCGCGCATCCGCCGCTGACCCTCCGTCACCGACACGCGGCTCGGCGCGTGGGCGCTGGTCGGCAGGGGTAGCCAGCCCGTCAACGCCCGGAAAACTTCAAGCCCGTAGTGTTTCCGGCCGCTTCCGTCCGGATACGACGCGATCATGCTCGAGCAGTGCACGCTCGTCGTGCCGACCATCGGCCGGCCGTCGCTGGACGTGCTGCTCGACGCCCTGGCCACCGCTCCGGGCCCGCGGCCCGCGGAGCTGCTCGTCATCGACGACCGCCCCTCCGGGGAGCCGCTGCGGGTCGAGCGCCCCGGGCTGCCCCCGGTCCGCCTCGTCCGCACCGGCGGCGGCGGCCCGGCCCGTGCCCGCAACCTGGGCTGGCGCACCGCGCGCACCGGGTGGGTGGCCTTCCTCGACGACGACGTCGTCCCCGACCGGGACTGGTACGAGCGCCTGGCCGACGACCTCGCCGACCTCCCGGCCGACGTCGCCGGCAGCCAGGGCCGGGTCCGGGTGCCGCTCCCGGAGGGCCGGCGCCCCACCGACTGGGAGCGCGCCACCGCGGGGCTGGCCACGAGCAGCTGGATCACCGCCGACCTGGCCTACCGCCGCGCCGCGCTCGCCGCGGTCGGCGGCTTCGACGAGCGCTTCCCCCGCGCCTTCCGGGAGGACTCCGACCTCGCGCTGCGGGTCATGGACACCGGCGCCCGCCTCGTCCGGGGGCAGCGGTGGATCACCCACCCGGTGCGGCCGGTCGACCGCTGGATCAGCCTGCGGGTGCAGGCGGGCAACGCCGACGACGTCCTCATGCGCCGGCTGCACGGGCCCGGCTGGCGGCGGCGCGCCGACGCCCCGCTCGGCCGCCGTCCCGGTCATCTGGCGATCACCGCGGCCGGCGTCGCGGCGGTCGCGCTGGCCGCCGCGCGACGGCCCCGCGCCGCCGGGGCGGCCGCCGCCGCCTGGCTCGCCGGCACCGCCGAGTTCGCCTGGCGACGGATCGCGCCCGGCCCGCGCACCCGCGACGAGCTGACGACGATGGCCGTCACCAGCGTCGCGATCCCTGCCCTGGCCACCTGGCACTGGGCGAGGGGCGTCGTCCGGCACCGCCGCGTCGAGAGGTGGCGGGGCCTGCCCGACCTCGTGCTCTTCGACCGCGACGGCACGCTCGTGCACGACTTCCCGTACAACGGCGACCCCGACTGGGTCCGCCCGGTCGACGGCGCGCGCGAGGCGCTGGACCGGCTGCGCGCCCGCGGGGTGCGGGTCGGCGTGGTCAGCAACCAGAGCGGGGTCGCCCGCGGGCTGATCACCGAGGACCAGGTGCGCGCCTGCATGACCCGGCTCGCGGAGCTGCTCGGTCCCTTCGACGTGGTCCGCTGGTGCCCGCACGGCCCCGACGACGGCTGCGCCTGCCGCAAGCCCGCGCCCGGCATGGTCAAGGACGCCTGCGCCGAGCTCGGCGTCGACCCCGCCCGCTGCGTCGTCGTGGGCGACATCGGGGCCGACGTCGACGCGGCCACCGCCGCCGGTGCGGTCGGGATCCTCGCCCCGACCCCGGTCACCAGGAAATCGGAGGTCGCCGCGGCGACCCATGCGGTCCAACAGCTGGCCGCCGCCGTCGACGACGTGCTGGCGGGCAGGTGGTAGTGGCGCCGACGGTCCTCATCGCTCGACTCGACAACGCGGGAGACGTGCTGCTCCAGGGGCCCCTGGTGCGCGCGGTCGCGGCCGGGTCCGAGCGGGTCGTGTTCCTGGCCGGTCCGGCCGGGGCCGACGCCGCGCGCCTGCTGCCCGGCGTCGACGAGGTGTGGACCTGGGCCTGCCCGTGGATCCTCGGCGAGCCGCCGGCGGTCGACGCGGCCGACCTGGCCGCGCTCACCGAGCGGGTGCGCGGCCTGGCCCCCGACGCCGCGGTGGTCTCCACGTCGTTCCACCAGTCACCGCTGCCGCTGGCGCTGCTGCTGCGCGCCGGGGGGGTGCCCCGGATCAGCGCGATCAGCGTGGACTACCCCGGCTCGCTGCTCGACGTCCGGCACCGGGTGGACGACGACCTGCCCGAGCCCGAGCGCGCGCTCTCGCTGGCCCGCGCGGCCGGCTTCGGGCTGCCCCGCGGCGACGACGGCCGGCTGGCGGTGCGCCGCCCCCTGCCCCCCGTCGACCACGAGCCCGGCTACGTCGTGCTGCACCCCGGCGCGTCGGTGCCGGCGCGGGCCTGGCCGGCCGGGCGCTGCGCCGAGGCGGTCGAGGCGCTCGCCGACGCCGGGTTCCGCGTGCTGGTCACCGGTGGCCCGGCCGAGCGGGAGCTCACCGCGGCCGTCGCCGGCACGCGGGGCGTGGACCTCGGCGGGGAGACCTCGCTGGCCGAGATGGCCGCGCTGCTCGACGGCGCGGCCGCCGTCGTCGTCGGCAACACCGGCCCGGCGCACCTGGCCGCCGCGGTCGGCACCCCCGTCGTCTCGCTCTTCTCCCCGGTGGTCCCGGCCGAGCGGTGGGCGCCCTACGGGGTCCCCACCGTGCTGCTGGGCGACCAGAGCGCGGCCTGCCGCGGGACCCGGGCGCGGGAGTGCCCGGTGCCCGGCCACCCCTGCCTGTCCTCGGTGACCGCCGCCGACGTGGTCGCCGCCGTCGAGAAGCTGGTGGTCGCATGAAGGTCCTGGTCTGGCACGTGCACGGCTCGTGGACGACGGCGTTCGTCGAGGGACGGCACGAGTACCTGATCCCCGTCACGCCCGACCGCGGCCCCGACGGCCTCGGCCGTGCCCGCACCTGGGACTGGCCGGCCGCGGCCCGCGAGGTGACGCCCGACCAGTTGCTCGCCGAAGAGGTCGACGTCGTCGTGCTGCAGCGCACCCGCGACCTCGACCTGGTGCGCGAGTGGCTCGGCCGCGAGCCCGGCCGCGACCTGCCGGCGGTGTTCCTCGAGCACAACGCCCCCGACGGCGCGGTGCCGGACACCCGGCACCCGATGGCCGACCAGGACGTCGTCCCGATCGCGCACGTCACCCACTTCAACCGCACGTTCTACGACAACGGCCGGGCGCCGACGACGGTCATCGAGCACGGCATCGTCGACCCCGGGGAGCGCTACACCGGCGAGCTGCCCCGCGCCGCGGTGGTGAGCAACGAGCCGGTGCGCCGCGGCCGGTACGTCGGCGCCGACCTGCTGCCCGGCCTGGCCGCGGTCGCGCCGGTCGACGTCTTCGGGATGGGCCTGGCGGGCCTGCACGAGAAGTACGGCCTCGACCCCGACCGGGTGGCGCTGCACGACGACCCGCCGCAGGCGGCGATGCACGCCGAGCTGGCCCGGCGCCGGGTGTACGTGCACCCGGTCCGCTGGACGTCGCTCGGCCTGTCGCTGCTCGAGGCGATGCACCTGGGCCTGCCCGTGGTCGGGCTGGCCGCCACGGAGGCGGTGGAGGCCGTCCCGGCCGAGGCGGGTGTGCTCTCGACCGACCCGGACCGGCTGTGGGCGGCCGTCCGGCACTTCCTGCACGACGAGGACGCCGCCCGGCTGGCCGGCAAGGCGGCACGCGCCGCCGCGCTGGAGCGGTACGGGCTTCCCCGGTTCCTCGCTGACTGGGACCGGCTCCTCGAGGAGGTCACGCGGTGAAGATCGACATGGTGTCCGAGCACGCCAGCCCGCTGGCGGCGATCGGCGGTGTGGACGCCGGTGGTCAGAACGTGCACGTGGCCGCGCTGGCCGCGGGCCTGTCCCGGCGGGGGCACGAGGTCACGGTGTTCACGCGCCGGGACGACGACGCGCTCCCCGAGCAGGTCGTCACGCAGGACGGCTACCACGTCGTGCACGTGCCGGCCGGGCCGCCGGTGGAGCTGCCCAAGGACGACCTGCTGCGGCACATGCCCGAGTTCGCCGCCGTCCTGCGCCGCCGGTGGGCGGCGCACCCGCCGGACCTCGTGCACGCCCACTTCTGGATGAGCGGGCTGGCCTCGGTGGCCGCCGCGGGCTCCCTGCCGGTGGTGCAGACCTTCCACGCGCTCGGCTCGGTCAAGCGCCGGCACCAGGGCGACGCCGACACCTCGCCGCCGCAGCGGATCGAGCTGGAGCGGTCGCTCTGCCGCACGGTCACGCACGTCGTCGCCACCTGCTCCGACGAGGTCTTCGAGCTGCGCCGGCTGGGCCTCGCCCGCGACCGCGCCTCGATCGTGCCGTGCGGCGTCGACACGTCGGTGTTCACCCCGAAGGGCCCGGTGGCCGACCGCGGCGCCCGGCCCCGGCTGCTCGTGCTCGGCCGGCTGGTCGAGCGCAAGGGGCAGGAGGACGCCGTCCGCGCGCTGGCCGACGTCCCCGGCGCCGAGCTCGTCGTCGTCGGCGGCCCGCCGGCCGACCGGCTCGGCGAGGACGCGGAGGTGCAGCGGCTGCGCGCCGTGGCCGAGCGCGTCGGGGTCGCCGACCGCCTGGTCTTCACCGGCTCGGTGGCCCGCGCCGACGTGCCGGCCTGGATCCGCTCCGCCGACGTCGTCCTCGCCGTCCCCTGGTACGAGCCGTTCGGCATCACCCCGCTCGAGGCGATGGCCTGCGGGCGCCCGGTGGTCGCCACCGCCGTCGGCGGCCTGGTCGACAGCGTCGCCGAGGGGGTGACCGGCGACCTCGTCCCGCCGCGGGACCCCGCCCGGCTCGCCGAGGTCGTCTCCGCCCTGCTCGCCGACGACGCGCGGCGGGCCGCCTACGGCGCGGCCGGCGTCCAGCGCGCCCGCGCCCGCTACCGCTGGAGCCGGGTGGTCGCCGACACCGAGGCCGTCTACCGCCAGGTCCTGTCCGCCCCCCGACTCGTGGAGGTCGCGCGATGACGGTCGCCCCGCACTCGTTCTTCGAGAACACCGCCGGCGAGATCCCCTCGCCCGACGCGTGCACGCACCTGACCGGCGCCGACCACATCGCGTCGCTGTCGGCGGCGCTGCGCTCGCTCGACGGGCAGCTCGACGTCCTCGACGGCTGGGGACGGCGGCTGGCCGACGTGCTGTGCGGCGACAGCCGGGGGCGGCTGCTGGCGGCCGGCAACGGCGGCAGCGCCGCACAGGCGCAGCACCTGACCGCCGAGCTGGTCGGCCGCTACCGCGCCGACCGGCCGCCGTTCTCGGCGATCTGCCTGACCGCCGAGACGTCGTCGCTGACCGCCATCGCCAACGACTACCCGGCCGACGAGCTGTTCGCCCGGCAGGTGGAGGCGCACGGCCGGGCCGGTGACGTCCTCGTGCTGCTGTCCACGTCGGGGCGGTCGCCGAACGCGGTGGCCGCGGCCCGCCGGGCGCGGGAGTGCGGCATCACCGTGCTGGCGATGACCGGCCCGGCGCCCAACCCGCTCGAGGCGGTCGCCGACGAGGCCGTGTGCATCGACTCGCCGTGGACGGCGACGGTGCAGGAGTGCCACCTGGTCGCGCTGCACCTGCTCTGCGCCGCCTTCGACGCGGCGGTGCTGGCCGAGCCGGCCCGGGTGCCGGCGACCCGGCTCGGGGTGGCCGGGTGACCCGGCCGCTGGTGGTGGTCGGCGACGCGCTGCTCGACGTCGACCTGGTCGGGACGGCGTCGCGGCTCACCCCCGACGCGCCGGTGCCGGTGGTCGAGGACGCCGAGCGCCGGGAGCGGCCCGGGGGAGCGGCGCTGGCCGCGGTGATCGCCGCCCGGGCCACCGCGCGCGAGGTCGTGCTGGTCGCGCCGATCGACACCGACGAGGGCGCGGAGCGGCTGCGCGCGCTGCTCGACGGCCGGGTGCGGCTCGTGGCGATCCCGGCCACCGGCGGCACCGCGGTCAAGCAGCGCGTGCGGGTGGGCGACCACTCCGTCGTCCGCATCGACAGCGGGGCACCCGTGGCGACGCTCGGCGCGCTCCCGGCCGAGGCGGCCGAGGTCGTCCGGTCGGCCGCGGCGGTGCTCGTCGCCGACTACGGCCGGGGGACGACGACGGCCCCCGACGTGCGGGCGGCGCTCGCCGCGGCGCGCGGCCCGGTGGTGTGGGACCCGCACCCGCGCGGCGCCGACCCGGTGCCCAACGCCCGCCTGGTGACGCCGAACGGCGTTGAGGCGGCCCGGGTGGCCGCGTCAGCCGGGTGCGACGTCGCCGGCGACGGGCTGGCGGCGGTCGGGGCGCGGGCCGAGGCGCTGATCCGGCACTGGGGCGTGGGGGCGGTCGCGGTGACGATCGGCGCGCGGGGCGCGCTGCTCTCCTACGGCGCGGGCGCGCCGATGGTCGTGCCGGCCGCGAAGGTCACCGGCGGCGACCCGTGCGGGGCCGGCGACTCCTTCGCCGCCGCGGCGGCGCTCGCCCTGGCCGACGGCGCGGTCACCGCCGACGCGGTGGCGGCCGCGGTGGCGTCGGCGTCGGCGTTCGTCGCGCGCGGCGGCGCGTCGGCCTGGGACGCCGAGGTGGCCGAGCCCGACGTGGTCGTCGACCCCTCGGTCGACGGGCTGCTGGCGCGGGTCCGCGCGGCCGGGGGCACCGTCGTGGCCACCGGTGGCTGCTTCGACCTGCTGCACCCCGGCCACGTCGCGACCCTGCGCGCGGCCCGCGGGCTGGGCGACTGCCTGGTGGTGTGCATCAACTCCGACGACTCGGTGCGCCGGCTCAAGGGCCCGACGCGGCCGCTGAACAGCGCGCCCGACCGCGCGCGGGTGCTCGAGGCGCTGGAGTTCGTCGACGCCGTGGTCGTCTTCGACGAGGACACCCCGGCGGAGGTCCTCGACCGGCTGCGGCCCGACGTGTGGGCCAAGGGCGGCGACTACGCCGGCGCCGACCTCCCGGAGACCGCGGTGCTGCGCCGCTGGGGCGGGCAGGCCGTCGTCCTGCCGTACCTCGACGGGCACTCGACGACCGCGCTGGTCGAGCGCTCCCGGGTGTGAAGACAGCCGTGGTCCTCCGGCCGCTGGGGCTGGGGGACCTGCTCACGGGGGTGCCGGCGATCCGCGCGGTCCGGGCCGCGGTGCCCGAGCACCACCTCGTCCTGGCGACGACGGCGGCGCTCGAACCCCTCGCCGCGCTGATCGACGCCGTCGACGAGGTGCTGCCCGCCCGCGAGCTGGAACCGCTGGACTGGGACCGCCCGCCGCCGGAGCTCGCCGTCGACCTGCACGGCAAGGGACCGGCGTCGCACGTGGTCGTCGACCAGCTGCACCCCGACCGGCTGCTCACCTTCGCCAGCCCCGGCTACCCCGGCCCGGTCTGGCGGCCCGACGAGCACGAGGTCCGCCGCTGGTGCCGGCTGGTCACCGAGGGCCTCGGCGTGGACGCCGACCCCGACGCCCTCGACCTCGCCGTCCCGGCCGTGCCCCCGCCGGTGACCGGGGCGGCGGTCGTCCACCCGGGGGCGGCGTTCCCGGGCCGGCGCTGGCCGCCCGAGCGGTTCGCCGCCGTCGCCCGGCACCTGGCCGGGGCGGGGCACGACGTGCGGATCACCGGCGGGCCGGCCGAGGAGCCGCTCGCCCGGGCCGTCGCGGAGGGCGCCGGGCTGGGCCCCGACGCCGTCCTCGCCGGCCGGACCACGTCGCTGGAGCTGGCCGCCGTCGTGGCGGCCGCGCGCGTGGTGGTCTGCGGTGACACCGGTGTCGCGCACCTGGCCACGGCGTACCGGCGGCCGTCGGTGGTGCTGTTCGGCCCGGTCTCCCCGGCGCTGTGGGGGCCACCCCCGCGCCAGCAGCACGTGGTGCTGTGGCACGGCGACGGGACCGGCAACCCGTGGGGCACCGAGCTCGACCCGGCGCTGGAGGAGGTCACCGTCGACGAGGTCGTCGACGCCCTCGACACCCTCGGTGCTTCGTCGCGATCAAGCACCCGTGCTTGATCGCGACGAAGCACGTCACTGGCGCTGGCGGAGGGCGTCGAAGAGGACCGACTGCAGGTCCTCGGGGTCCTCGGCCGAGTAGGCGGCGCCGCCGGTGGCGTCGGCGATCTGCTGCAGCACGTCGAGGTCGGCGTCCGGGCCGAGCGCGACGCCGATGACCTTCACCGGCCGGTCCGGGTCGGCCTCGGCCGTCAGCGTGTCCAGCAGCTCCTCCAGCGCGATGCTCTGGTCGTCCTCGTTCGTCCCGTCGGTGACGATCAGCACGCTGTTCACCGCGTCGGGGTTGTAGTCCGCCTGGGCGGCCCGCACCGACGCCAGCACCGTGTCGTACAGACCCGTGCCGCCCGGCGTGAGCGAGTCGGGGATGGTGTCGAGCTGGTCGTCGAGGACGTCGCGCTGCGGCCGGCCCTCGGCGTCGGCGTCCAGCCGCCGGGTCGGCACGAGCTCGCGGTAGTCCTGCTCGCCCTCGAGCTGGAAGGCGAAGGTCCACAGCCCGATCGCCGAGGTGTCGGGCACCAGGGTGAGCGCGCTCTTGGCCGCGTCGCGGGCCAGCGTGGCCCGGGTGCCGTCGCCCACCGGCGCCTCCATCGAGGTGGAGACGTCGAAGACGGCGAGGATCCGCGAGGGCGCGGTGAGGCTCGACAGCCGCCCCAGCAGGGCGCGGACGCCGGCCGGGTCGAGCGCGACGGCCGCGGGCGCCGCCTCCTGCAGCCCGTTGTCGGTCGCGGCGGCGGGCGCGGCGCCGTCGGGGGCCCGGAAGCCCGCCTCGCGCGCCCGGTCGTGCGCCGTCGCGCCGCCGAGCCGGTCGAGCACGGCGTCCACCGCGGCGGCGTCGCCGTCCCCGCTCGCGCCCACCCGGAGCACCGGGTAGTCCAGCGCCGGCGAGCCGTCGCTCGGGTACACGACCGCCAGCTCGGAGTCGCCGGCGGTCGAGTTCACCGCCCAGACCTCCTGCTCGCTCACCGGCACCAGCGGCGCCTGCGGGTCACCGGCGGCACCGGCCGCCAGGGCGTCCTGGACGCTCAGCGCCGGGCCGCGGGAGGCGGCGAGCACCGCCTGCACGATCGCGTTGTCGGCGTCCTCGCCGCCGCCGAGCCCCGCCCGCACGGCCCCCAGCGCGCTGATCCCCTCGGCGCTGCGGGCCAGGTCCGGCACGGTGATGGGGTGGCCGGCCGACAGCGCCTCCGCCCACGTGGGCGGGGTGTCCGGCGCGCCGAGCCAGCCGGCGACCGACGAGCCGGTGGCCAGCACGACCGGCGAGGAGGCCAGGTTGCCGGTGGGCTCCAGCGGCGCGCCCTCGGGCGCACGGGCCAGCCACAGCGACGAGTCGGGCACCCACACCTGGGGGAGCGCCCCGCCCTCCAGCGCGCCCAGGTCGGCGACCGTCTCCAGCGGTTCCTGGGTGTCGACCTCGGCCACGGCGCAGCCGCCGTCGGGCAGCGTCTGCGTGTCGGCCAGCAGTTCGCGGGCCAGGTCGCCCACCTCCGGGGCGACGGTCACCCGGACGGGCTGCTCCGCGCACGCGGCGTCGTCCCCACCGGAGGCGACGACCCACCACACGATCCCCCCGGCGAGGAGGACGAGGACCGCCGCGGCGGCGACGACGGCACGGGGGTGGACACGGCGGGACGAGGAGGTGTCGGCGTGGCGGCCCATGCTCGCTCTCAGTCGTAGGGGACGGCCGGCGGGCGACCCCCCGTGCCGCCGACCCAGCGTAGTCGGCCGCGAGCCCTCCGTGTGTCGTCCCCCGGGACGCCGATCAGCCGGCCGCGGCGGCCGCCGTCCCCAGCTGCGCGGCGAACCACGCCACCGTCCGCCGCAGCCCCTCCTCGGAGGGCACCTCGGGTCGCCAGCCGAGCAGCTGCTCGGCGCGGGTGGTGTCCGGACGGCGGACCTTCGGGTCGTCGACCGGCAGGTCGATGAACTCGATCGGCGACGACGAGCCGGTCATCTCCTTGATCCACCCGGCCAGCCGGAGCATGGACAGCTCGTCGGGGTTGCCGATGTTGACCGGGCCGGTCTCGGCCGAGAAGGCCAGCGCCAGGATGCCCCGGACGGTGTCGTCGACGTAGCAGATGGAGCGGGTCTGCGACCCGTCGCCGGCGACGGTCAGCGGCCGGCCGGACAGCGCCTGCCCGACGAAGGCGGGGATCGCCCGGCCGTCGTCCACGCGCATCCGCGGGCCGTAGGTGTTGAAGATCCGCACGATGGCGGTGTCGGTGCCCTTGGACGTGCGGTAGGCGGTGGTCAGCGCCTCGCTGAACCGCTTCGCCTCGTCGTAGACCCCGCGCGGGCCGACCGGGTTCACGTTGCCCCAGTAGTCCTCGTCCTGCGGGTGCTGCAGCGGGTCGCCGTAGACCTCCGAGGTGGAGGCCAGCACGTAGCGGGCGCCCTTCTCGTGGGCCAGCCCCAGGGTGTGCAGCGTGCCGAGGCTGCCCACCTTGAGCGTCTCGATCGGCATCTTCAGGTAGTCCAGCGGGCTGGCCGGCGAGGCGAAGTGCAGCACCAGGTCCACCGGCCCCGGGACGTGCACGAAGTCGGTCACGTCGCAGCGGACCAGCCGGAAGCCCGGGTGCTCCATCAGGTGCAGCACGTTGTTCGGCGACCCGGTGAGGAAGTTGTCGAGGCAGACCACCTCGACGCCCCGGTCGAGCAGGTGCTCGCACAGGTGCGAGCCCAGGAAGCCGGCGCCGCCGGTGACCACCGCTCGCCGGATGGTGCGCGCCTCGCGCACCGGACTCGCTGCCTGGGGCATGGGGCTCCTCCGTCGTCGTCCCGGGTGGTGCGCGGCTGCCCTACCCCAAGATCACGGTGACACACTTCGGGAGCGAACCAAACAGCAGAACGGGCCGCCGGCCCCCGGAGGGGACCGACGGCCCGTTCGTCGAGCGGTGCGCGTCAGGCGTTCGGGATGCCGTTCTCGGGGACGTCCCCGGACGCGGCGTCGAACTCCTCGATCGCGGCGTCGCCGTTGTCGGTGACCAGGACGCCGGTGAGGTCCTCGCCCGTGGTGCCGTTGAGCTGGACCACCTTCACGCCGCTGATGCCGGCGTGCCGGTCACCGGAGTACCGGAAGGGCGCGTACCAGGGGCCCTCCCAGTCCTGGCCGCTCTCCTCGATGGCCTCGACCAGGCTGTCGCGGGTCGGGTTCTGCCCGGCCGAGAGCAGCGCCTGCACCATCGTGTAGGCCTGCGCCATGCCGTAGACGCGGAAGTTGGTCAGCTCGCCCTCCTGGCCGGAGGCGTCCCAGATCTCCTGCCACTGCTGCACCCACGGGTCGTCCGGCACGTCGACGCCCGGCATGTACTCCGTGGTGATGGTGCCGTCGAGCAGGCTGGCGTCGCTCACCGCGCCCTGCGAGAAGTTGGCCAGCAGCGAGCCGACCAGGCCCGGGTCGGAGCCGACGTTCGAGTAGATCCACTGCGGCTTGAACCCGGTCCGCAGCGCGGTCAGCTGCGAGATGGCGGTGTAGGTCGGCGTGGTGAACCCGATGACCAGGTCGGCACCGGCGGCCTGCAGCCCGGCGATCTGCGCGGTGAAGTCCGTCGTCCCCGGCACGTAGGTCTGGACGTCGACGATCTGGCCGTCGATGAACTGCCGGACGCCCTTCTCGCCGTCCTCGCCGAAGTCGTCGGCCTGCAGCAGCAGACCCACCTGGGCGTCGGCGAAGTTCTCGGCCACGTACTGGCCGATGATCTTGCCCTCGCTCTCGTAGTCCGGCTGCCAGCCGAACGTGTAGGGGTTCTCCTCCGCGTCGTCCCAGAGCAGCGAGCCGGAGGCGACGAACAGGTCCGGCACCGACTCGCCGTTGAGGAAGTCGAGGACGGCGGAGTGCGTGGGCGTGCCCAGGCCGCCCATCACCGCGAAGACCTCCTCGTTCAGGACGAGCTCGTTGACGACGTTCGCGGTGTTGGTGGGGTTGTACGCGTCGTCGCGGAAGACGTACTCGATCTGCCGCCCGTTGACCCCGCCGTTCTCGTTGACCCAGTCGAAGTACGCCTGGACGCCGGTCGGGATCTCGCTGTACCCGGGCGCCGCCGGGCCGGTCAGCGGGTAGTGGGCGCCGATCGTGATGGTGTCCTCGGTGATGCCGATGTCCGAGGCCTCGTTGGCCCCGCCGGTGTCACCGCCGCTGCTCTCGCGGTCCTCGCCCGCGCCGCACGCGGCGACGGTGGAGGCGACGGAGGCCGCGGCCAGGAACGACACGAGGCGCCGTGAGGATGTGCGCAACTGTTCTCCTCTGTGCGAGGTCCGGGCGGCTGCCCGGAAGACGTGGATGGGTGTGGTCGAGGGAGGCAGCCGGCCGGGTCACCCCCCGCCGGCACGCGCGCGGGCGCGCTTCGCACGGCTCGCCAGCCAGCGCAGCCGGACGGTCCCGACCAGGCCGGCGGGGGCGAAGAGCATGACGAGGATCAGCACGACCCCGTAGACGAACGGGGCCAGCTGGGCCGCCTCGGCGTCGCCGAGGTCGAACGTGGAGCCGGCGTCGCGGGCCAGCTCGGGCAGGAAGACCAGCATCACGGCGCCGAGCAGGGCGCCGAGCATGCTGCCCAGGCCGCCGATCACGATCGCCGTCAGCAGGCCCAGCGAGAGCACGATGGTGAACGACAGCGTCGACACCGAGCCGAGCACGAAGGCCAGCAGCGCCCCGGCCAGCCCGGCGCAGGCCGAGCTGACGACGAAGGCGAGCACCCGCCACGCGCCCAGGCGGATGCCGGCCAGCTCGGCCGCCACCTCCTGGTCGCGCACCGCGCGCCAGGTGCGCCCCACCCGGCTGCGCGCCAGGTTGGCCAGCAGGAAGAACGTCAGCAGCACGCAGAACAGGCCGAGGTAGGCCTGCCACTTCTGGTTGGTCGGCTGCTGGCCGGAGAGGAAGAACGACGCGTCCTGCCACCACACCGGCGGCTCCGGCCGCCGGAAGGTGATCGGCTGGTTGCCGCCCAGCGTCTCCGGGAAGACCAGCGCCAGCCCGGGCAGGCCGACGGCGAGGGCGAGCGTCGCGCCGGCCAGGTAGGGCCCGTGCAGCCGCGCCGCCGCGACGCCGACGACGGCCCCGACGAGCGTGGTCGCCGCGATCGCCACCAGGAAGACCAGCGGCAGCGGCCAGGGGTCCTCCTGGTGCTCCAGGAACAGCGCGGTGACATACGCGCCGACCGCCATGAGCGCGCCGTGCCCGAGGGAGATCTGCCCGTTGAGCCCGGTCAGCACGGTCAGCCCGGCGGCCGCCACCGCGTAGTAGCCGACCGAGGCGATCTGCGTGTGCGTGAAGCGGTCGACCACCTCGATCAACCCGATGCCGACCACCAGCGCGACCAGCACCAGCAGGGCGTGCCGGGGCAGCGCGGCCTGCGGGAGGCGGAACCGACCGCCCGTCCGGCCCCCGGCGGGGGTGGCGGTGGGCGCGTTCGCCGCCGCGGTGGCGACGACGGGGGCCTCGGTGGTGGCCTCGCCGGCCGGGGACGCGGGGGTGTGGAGCTCGCTCATGGTCATGCCCTCCGGGCCGCGGTGCTCGAGAACAGGCCGCCGGGGCGGACCAGGAGGACGACGACGAGGATCAGCAGCGCCGCGAGGCTCACCACCTCGTCGCCCAGGTAGCCGCGGACGTAGCTCAGCAGCAGGCCCAGCAGCAGCCCGCCGACGACGGCGCCGACGGGGGAGTCCAGCCCGCCCAGGACGGCGGCGACGAAGCCGTACACGATGAGCGCGTCCATGAAGGTCGGCGTCACCGACGTCCCCTCGCCGGCGATCAGCACGCCGGCCACCGCGCCCACCACCGCGGCCAGCGCCCAGCCGAGGGTGAGCATGCGGCCGACCCGCACGCCCAGCAGCCGGGCGACCTCCTGGCCGAACGCCGAGGCGCGCATCGCCAGGCCCACCCGCGTGTAGCGGAACAGGACGATGAGCGCGGCCAGCGTCAGCAGGACGCCGGCGAGCGTGTACAGGTTGTTCGGCGTCAGGGCGATGTTGGTGTCGCCGACCGTGAAGCCCACCCGGCCGAACGGCGGCGGGAAGGCCCGCTCGCTGGTGCCGAACACGATGCCGATCCCGGCCTGGATGGCGATGAACAGGCCCAGGGTCACGATGACGGCGTTGAGCTCGGGGCCGCCCTCGACCGGGCGGATCACCAGCCGCTCGATGACCGCGCCGAGCAGGAATCCGCTGACCAGCGCGACGACCAGGGCCAGCCAGTAGGACCAGCCGGCCTCGACGAGGGCGAGCGCGATGAACGTCGTCGCCGCCGCCATCGCCCCCTGCGCGAAGTTGACGACCCGCGTGGACCGCCAGATGAGCACCAGCGCGAGGGCGAACGCGGCGAACACCGCGCCCTGGACGACCCCCGCGACGGTGAGGGTGATGAACTGCTGCACGAGTGGGGTGCCTTCCGTGGTGGCGCGGTCAGAAGCCGAGGTAGGCGTGCCGGAGGTCCTCGTCGGCCATGAGGGTGCGGGCCGAGTCGGTGACGACGACCCGGCCGAGGTTGAGCACCACGCCGACGTCGGCGACCGAGAGCGCACTGCGGGCGTTCTGCTCGACCAGCAGCACCGTGAGGCCCTCGGTGTCCACCAGCCGGCGGACCAGGCCGAAGATCTGCGCCACGATCCGGGGGGCCAGGCCGAGCGAGGGTTCGTCGAGCAGCAGCAGCCGGGGCCGGGCCACCAGCGCGCGGCCGACGACGAGCATCTGCCGCTCGCCGCCGGAGAGGTTGTGCGCCGGCTGCTCGCGGCGCTCGGCCAGCCGCGGGAACAGGTCGTAGACCCGGTCGAACTCCTCCTTCGGCGGCTTGCCGCGGAACAGGGCGCCCACCCGCAGGTTCTCGTCGACCGTCAGCTCGGCGATCACGCCGCGGCCCTCGGGCACGTGCGACATGCCCCGGCTGACCATCGACTCGACCGGCGCCCGGGTGATGTCGTGCCCGTCGAGCCGGACCTGGCCCGACGTCGGCCTGATCAGCCCGCTGATCGTGCGCAGCAGCGTGGTCTTGCCCGCGCCGTTGGCGCCGAGGACGGCGGTGATCCGGCCGCGCTCGGCGGCCAGCGTGACGCCGTCCAGGGCCCGGACCGGCCCGTAGTCGGTGGTGAGGTCGCGGACCTCGAGGACGGTGTCAGCCACGGGCGGTCTCCCCGGTCTCGACCTGCTCGCCGAGGTAGGCCTCGGTGACCGCGGGGTCGGCCTGGACCTCGGCCGGGGTGCCGGCGGAGATCTGGGCGCCGGAGTCGAGCACGGTCACCCGGTCGCAGACCCGCATGACCAGGTCCATGTGGTGCTCGACGAGCAGCACGCTCATCCGGCTCTTCAGCGCGCGGATCAGCTGGCCCAGCTCGAGCATCTCCTCCTCGGACAGGCCGCTGGCCGGCTCGTCGAGCAGCAGCAGCTCGGGGTCGGTCACCAGCGCCCGCGCCAGCGCGACCCGCTTCTGGACCGGGTAGGGGAGGCTGCCGGGGTAGCGGCCGGCGTACGCGGCGGCGCCAAGCTCCTCGAGCGCGGCCAGCGCCCGGCCGCGCAGCGCCTGCTCGTCCTTCTGGCCGACGCCGAGCAGGGCGGAGACGAAGCCGGCGCGGGCGTGCCGGTGCGCGCCGACCATCACGTTCTCGAGGACGGTCATGCCGGCGAAGAGGCCGACGCCCTGCAGGGTGCGGGCGATGCCCATGCCGGCCAGGTCGGTCGGCCGGAGGCGGCGCTGCTCGGTGCCGCGCCAGACGATCCGCCCGGCGGTCGGCCGGACCAGCCCGCAGGCGACGTTGAACAGCGTGGTCTTGCCGGCGCCGTTCGGGCCGATCAGCCCGTGCACCTGGGCGGGTTCGACGGTCAGCGAGACGTCGCCGAGGGCGGTGACGCCGCCGAAGGTGACGGTGATCCCGGACAGCTCCAGCCGGGAGGACGGCGACCTATCCGTCCGATCTCGTTCCGCAATACGCATGGACTGGTCGGGCTGCGCCAACGGGCCCACGACTCCTCTGCTGCCGGGTCGGTCGCCGGTCCGTGGTGACGATCGGCGACGATTGGGTCACGGGTAGGTCCGTTCGACCATCCCTGCTGGTGAGGGCGGTCACAATGGGCTGCCCGCACAGTTTCGGAACAGATCGGTTGTGCGCGGCGTCGCGTCGACCGGAGAGGTAGGTGGGGTGCCGCCCTTCCGTCCCGAGGTGGCCGCCCGGCTGGAGGAGTTGGCCCCGTCGCTGGCCGCCCGGCTGGACACGATGACCGCCCGGATGACCGACGTGCTGCGGCGCACGGAGCCGGCCTACCGCGAGCTCGCCGAGCACACCCCCGAGGACTTCCGGGCCTCGACGCGGGGCAACCTGCAGCTCGCGGTGCGGGCGCTGCGGGGTGCACCGGTCAGCCGCAGGCAGGCCACCGCGGCCGCGCGCGAGGTGGGCCGGCGCCGGGCCGACCAGGGCATCCCGCTGGAGTCGGTGCTGCGGGCCTACCGGCTGGGCGGCCAGGTGATCTGGGAGGGGCTGCTGGCGGTGTCCCGCGAGGCGGGCGGCGGGTCCGACGCGCTGCTGGTCGAGGTGGCGGGGTCGATCTGGCGCACCAACGACCTCGACTGCGCCGCGGTGGCCGAGGGCTACCGGGAGGAGCAGCGGCGGCTGGCCGGGGTCGACGAGCAGTCCCGGCAGCGGGTGGTCGACGGGCTGCTCGACGGCCGCGGCAGCGACCCGGTCTTCGTGCGTGCTGCGGTCGACCTGCTCGCGCTGCCGCTGGACGGCCGGCTGCTCGCGGTGGTCGCGCTGCCGGCCGGCGACGACGTCCCGGCGCTGGTCGACCCGGCCGGGGCGCTGCTGCGCCGGGGGATCCGGTCGGTGTGGGGCACCCGCTCGGGGGCCCAGGTGGGGGTCGTCGCGCTGGGCACCCGCCGGGCCGAGGACGCACAGGCCGAGCTGGCCGCCCTGGCGGCGGGGCCGGTCGGCGTCTCCGACGTCGTCGACGGCGCCGCGGCCTGTGCGACCGCCTACCGGCTGGCCGGGATCGCCGCCCGCACGCTCGCCCCGGGCAGCCGCCGCGTGGTGACCATCGACGACCGGCTGCCCGAGGCGCTGCTGTCGAACTCCCCGGAGATCAGCTCGCGGCTGGTCGGCCAGACCCTCGGCGGGCTGCTCGCCCTGCCCGACGACGAGCGCGAGGTGCTGCTCGACACGCTGGCGGCGTTCCTCGCCGCCGACGGGTCACCGACGCGGGCTGCCGACGAGCTGTACTGCCACCGCAACACGGTCATGCACCGCTTGCGGCGGATCGAGACGGTGACCGGCCGCAAGCTCGCCGACCCGCGGGCGCGGCTGCAGTGGCAGCTCGCCCTGCTCGGCACCGAGAGGCCTGCCTAGCGGTCCTTCTACTGGAGGTAGTTCTCGACCTCCTGCTCGGGACGGGCCTGCGCCTCGTCCGGGTCCTCGCCGTACTGGCGCTTGGCCCGCCACTGGCGCAGCAGGTCCCAGCACTGGTCCAGCTGGACCTCGAGGTGGCTCAGCCGCTCCCGCTGCTCGTCGGTGTGATCGCCGCTGCTGCCGCGCAGCTGGTGCTCCTCGTCCACCAGCGCCGAGATCCGGCTGAGGATGTCCTTCTCGTCCATGATCGCTCCCTGCCCCTTCTCCCGACGGGGAAACCGTCAGGCCGTCTGCTCCGGCACCCAGCCCTCGACGAAGGCGGCCAGCCGCCGGGTGACCGCACCGCCGGCGCGGCCCAGCGCCAGCAGCGCCGCGCGGTCCAGCGGCACCCGGACCTCCCGACGCCCCGTCCGTCGCGTCGCCACAGCGTGGCCGGCCGCCACCAGCTCCGGCCACGGGCGGCCGAGCTGGGCCAGCACCCGCTCGAGCGCGGCCGCGGTGGGCGCGGCGTTGCCCTCGACCATCGCGGTGACGAAGTCCGGGTCGCTGCCCACCACCCGCGTGCCGCTCGCGAAGCTGCCCGCCGCCAGGGTCAGCGCCAGCGGCCCGGCCTCGCCCGCCGCGGCGGCGAGCGCGGCGGCCAGCAGGTGCGGCACGTGGCTGACCGCGGCGACCGCGTCGTCGTGCTCGGCGGCGGTGACCGGCACGACCTCGGCGCCGACCTGCAGGGCCACCTCCGCCACCCGCAGCCAGCGCGGCAGCTCGGTGCCCGGCTCCAGGCAGACCGCCCAGCGGGCACCGGTGAACAGCGCCGGGTCGGTCGCCCCGTGGCCGGACCGCTCCGTCCCGCACATCGGGTGACCCCCGACGAACCGCCCGCCGTAGCGGGCGCCCGGCCCGGCCAGCACCGGCACCTTCACCGACCCGAGGTCGGTGACCGTCGCGTCGGGGGCGACGGCGAGGTCGTCGAGCGCCGTCTCCATCGCCGGCAGCGGCACGGCCAGGACGACGACGCCGTCCAGCTCCCGACCGATCCGGACCCCACGCGCGGCGGCGGCATCGCGAGCGGCCGGGTCGACGTCCCAGCCGGTCACCGGGCGGCCGGCGGCGACCAGCGCGGCGGCCAGCGAGCCGCCGAGCTGCCCGAGGCCGACGACCGACACCGGCGGCACCGGCATGGTCGGGACCGGGAACGAGCTCATGCGGTTCCCCACGGGCGGTCGGTGCGGAAGACCCGGGCCAGCGCGGTGGCCACCAGCCGCCCGTCCTGCGCCCGGGCCTCGATGCGGTAGACCGCGGTGCGGTTGCTGCGGTGCACCTCGACGCCCTCGGCCACCAGCCGGTCGCCCTCGGCGCCGGCGGCGAGGAACTCGGTGTGCACGTCCTGCGCGATCGCCACGGTGCCGTGGCTGTTGCTCACGGCGGCGTGCACGACGTCCAGCAGCGCCATCGTGGCCCCGCCGTGCGCCATGCCGACGGCGTTGAGCAGCTGCGGGCCGACGGTCATCGCCGCGCGCGCGTACCCGGGGCGGACCTGCTCCAGCTCGATGCCCAGGTGCCCGGCCAGCGGGTCGGCCGCGAGCCGGGCGAACAGCTCGGCCGGGACGTCGTCCATGATCGGACCCTATGACCCCCGCGCTCCTCAGGCCCCACGCGCCATGACCCCGCGGTCCTTCCTCCTGACCCCGGAGCTCGCCGAGTACGTGCGCGCGTCCTCCGAGCCCTACGACCAGGTCGTGCTCGACCTGCTGGCGGAGACCGCCGCGCTGGCCGAGCGGGACCCGGCCGCCTCGCCGACCTTCCAGATAGCGCCGGAGCAGGGCAGCTTCATGCAGCTGCTCACCGCCGCCGTCGGCGCCCGGAGCGCGGTGGAGATCGGCACGTTCACCGGCTACTCGGCGCTGTGCATCGCCCGCGGCATGCACGCGGACGGGCGGCTGGTCTGCCTCGACGTCAGCGAGGAGTGGACGGCGATCGCCCGCCGCCACTGGGAGCGGGCCGGCGTGGCCGACCGGATCGAGGTGCGGATCGGCGACGCCCACGAGTCGCTGCGCGCGCTGCCGGCCGAGCCGCACCTCGACCTGGCGTTCGTCGACGCCGACAAGGAGGGCTACGCCGACTACGTCGACCAGCTGCACCCGCGGCTGCGCGACAACGGCCTCGTGCTCCTCGACAACACGCTGCGCGACGGCCGCGTCCTCGAACCGCAGGACGACGACGCCCGCGCCGTCGCCGCGCTCAACGCCGCCCTGGCCACCGACCCGCGCTGGGAGACCGTGCTGCTGCCGGTCTCCGACGGGCTGACCCTGCTGCGCAAGCGATGAGCCCCGAGTCGGTGGACAAGGCCCCCGAGCTCCGGCCGAGCTTCGCGGTCAAGGTCGCGCGCACCGGCACCCGGTGGGCAGTCGAGCTGCTGGCCGCCGACGCCGGCGACGAGCTGCCGGTGCTCGAGCGGGCCCTCGGCGACCCCGGCGCCGCGGAGTGGCCGGGGCCGTTCGTCGTCGTCGTCGACTCGCGGCTGTACTTCGTCGTGCTGCGCCACGGCCCCGGCGGCATGGTCCGGGCGCTGATCTCCGACGCGACGATGCAGGAGTGGGTGCTCGCCGCCGAGGTGGTCGAGCGGTACGGCATCGGCGTCGACACCGACGGCGCCTTCGACGACGACGAGTCCGGCTGGCCGGGCGGCGACCTCGACGTGTTCGCCGACGACGGGCTGCCCGCCGACGAGCTGCGCCCGATCGTCACCGCCGACGACCTGTGGGCCGACGAGATGGTCACCCGGATCGCGGCGCGCCTCGGGTTCGCCGACGAGCTCGTCGCGGCGGTGGCCCCGTGACGGCGGTCGTGGGTGCGGTGGTGTTCGACCTCGGCGGGGTGCTCACCGAGAGCCCGATGCACGCCTTCGCCGCCTACGAGCGGGAGGTCGGTCTGCCGGAGGGGCTGATCCGGCGGCTGAACAGCACCGACCCGGACATGAACGCCTGGGCCCGGTACGAGCGCGGCGAGCTGGACGTGGCCGGCTTCTCGGCGGCGTTCGAGGCGGAGGCGCTCGCGGCCGGGCACCGGGTGGACGCCGCCCGGGTGCTCGACGGGCTGCGCGGCGAGCTGCGGCCGCAGATGGTCGCGGCGGTCCGCCGGCTCAAGGACGCCGGGCTGCCGCTGGGCCTGCTGTCGAACAACGTCGCCCCGATGGAGCGGACCGGTGAGCTCGGCGAGCTGCTGGCGCTGTTCGACGCCGTGGTCGAGTCGTCGGTGGAGGGCGTGCGCAAGCCCGAGCCGGAGATCTACGAGCGGGCGCTCGCCCGGCTGTCCGACGCCGTGGGCCGGCCGGTGCCCGCCGCGGACTGCGCCTACCTCGACGACCTCGGCATCAACCTCAAGCCGGCCCGCGCGCTGGGGTTCCGCACGATCAAGGTGGTGGAGCCGGACGAGGCCCTGGCCGAGCTCGCGGAGCTGGTCGACCTCCCGCTCGCCGGCGGCCCCTCGTGACGTGTTCGCGCAACCTGGTGCTCTGCCCACCATGCCGGGCAGAGCACTAGGACGCCGAGGTGTCAGTGGTGGACGTCGACGCCGCGATGGGCCGGGCGCTGGAGCTGGCCGCGGCCGCGCAGGAGTGGGGCGACACGCCGATCGGCGCCGTCGTCCTCGGGCCGGACGGGACGCTCCTGGCCGAGGCGGCCAACGAGCGGGAGAAGCGCGGCGACCCCACCGCGCACGCCGAGGTGCTCGCCCTCCGGGAGGCCGCCCGGGTGCGCGGCGACGGCTGGCGGCTGACCGGCGCGACGCTGGTCGTCACCCTCGAGCCGTGCACCATGTGCGCAGGTGCGAGCGTCCTCGCGCGGGTCGGCCGGGTGGTCTACGGCGCCGACGACCCCAAGGCCGGCGCGGTCGGCTCGCTGTGGGACGTCGTCCGGGACCGCCGGCTCAACCACCGGCCCGAGGTCACCGCCGGGATCCGGGCCGAGGAGTCCGCCACGCTGCTACGCGCGTTCTTCCGCGCGCAGAGAGGCCTGTAGTCTCTTCGGCGGTGGCGTGTCCGAGCGGCCGAAGGAGCACGCCTCGAAAGCGTGTGAGGTGCAAGCCTCCGTGGGTTCAAATCCCACCGCCACCGCCCTCCGCGAGAGGCGGCACCCGCAGGGTGCCGCCTCTCGCGCGTTCCGGGGTCACATCGGCCGGCGCGGCCGGTGGACGGCGGCCGCCGCGTGCCGGCCGCCGCACAGCGGGCAGCGGGCCCCCGGCTCCGGAGGTGCCTGCTCGGTTCGCGGGAAGGTAGCGGCGGGAGAGCTCACGACCGGACGCTAGGCCCGGGGTGCGACAGTCCGGCTCACGGATCGCACTCGCAGTCGAGCAGCAGCTCGCCGTCCTGGACGATGAAGTCGAACCGGCGCACGGCGCTCTCGGTCCCGCCGTCCCGGTACACCCAGGTGAGCCGGGCGAGGGCGCTGCTCTGCCCGTCGCCGGCCTGGACGTCGCTCACCTGCACGTCGGAGAACTGGCCCCAGTAGGCGGCGTAGTCCTCCTGGCTGCCGATCGCGTCGCGCAGCGTCGGCCCGGTGCGGGCGAAGGCGGCGGCGGGGTCGCTGGTGACGAGCTCGTGGTAGTCCACCAGGAAGCGCTCGACGTTCGCCGCGCTCAGCGGGTCGCCGGTCGCCGTCGGCGGTGCCGACGTCGTGGTCTCGGAACCGGCCCCGGTCGTTCCCGCCGGCTGCTCCGTCGTCTCCTCGGCCGGTGGGGACGAGGAGGTCTCCGCGGACGGGGACGACGTCTGCTGCGCCGTCCCGCCGCCGCCGTCGTCCGTCCCGCGACCGGTCAGCCAGACGACCCCCAGCACGACCGCGACGGTGAGCAGGGCGCCCAGCGCGACCCACAGCCACGGCCGCCGGCGGGGGCCGGCCGCCTCGCCGTCGGTCGGGCGGGCCGGGGGAGCGGGTACCGGTGGGGCGGCGGTCGCGGCCGGCCGGGGTGTGGTGGCCGGCGGCGGGTCCTCGGCCGCGGGGCGCGGGACCACCGGGGATGGCGGCGGAGGGGCCGGGGTCGGCTCGGCGGGCGCCGCTGCGGGGAAGGTCGCCGTCCGCTGCCGGCCGGAGGAGCGCAGCTGCGTGCGCGCCAGCAGGACCGTGGTCGTGTCGCCGTCCCGGGAGACCAGCGAGGCCAGCTCGTCACGGATCTCGGCCATGGACGGCCGGGTCCCCGGGGTGGGCGCGAGCATCTTCATCAGGGGCTCGGTGAGCCCGGCGCAGTTCACCGGCGGGTTGATGCGGCCGGCCGCGACGCGGTGCAACTGCTGGAGCGAGTTGCCGCTCATGCCGAACGGCGGTTGCCCCTCCCGGCAGGTGTAGAGGGTGGCGCCGAGCGAGAAGACATCGCTGGCCGGCCCTGGTTCCTCGCCCTGCGCCACTTCGGGCGCGAGGAAGGCGGGCGTGCCGGTGATCTGGCCGGTCTGGGTGAGCGTGACGTCCCCGCTGGCGTGCGAGATGCCGAAGTCGGTGATCTTGACGAGGCCCTCGACCCGGGGCTCGCCCTCGCCGATGAGGATGTTGGCCGGCTTCACGTCGCGGTGCACGATGCCCGCGGCGTGCGTGGCGGCCAGCGCGTCGGCCACCTGCGCGCCGATCTGCGCGACCGTCTCGACGCGCAGCAGTCCGTCCTCGGTCAGGACCGCGGCCAGGCTGCGGGAGGGCAGGTACTCCATGACCAGCCACGGCTGACCCGACTCGACTGCCACGTCGTAGACCGAGATCGCGTGCGGGTGGGAGAGCCGCGCGGCGATCCTGCCCTCGCGGAGGGCGCGCTGCCGCTGCTGCTCGGCCTCCCTCGGATCCGCACTCGCCGGCGGCACCACCTGCTTGATCGCCACCTGCCGGCCCAGCAGCTCGTCGCGGGCGACCCAGACCGTGCCCATCCCGCCGCCGCCGATCTGCGACAGCAGCCGGTAACGGCCCGCGACGAGCCGACCCGGCCGGGTCAGGGGTGCGGTCACGGCAGACCGCCGTCAGACGGCGGACGGGACCCCGAAGCGGCGCGCGTACTCCTCCTGGGCGCCGGCGGGCAACGCGTCGTAGAGGGTGCCGAGCTCCTGCAGGGCCTCGGGGGAGAGGTCGTCGAACAGCCGCTGCCAGGTCGGCGGCTCGTCGTAGCTGCGGGTGAGCAGCAACTCCCAGGCCTGGGCCTGCCGGTCCCGCTTGCTGCGCTCGGCGGCGAACTCGGAGAGGTAGCGGTCCTTGGCCGCGGCCTTCTCCTCCTTGGTGGCGTCCGCCGGCAGGCTGCCCGGGTCGGCCCCCTGGAGGACGGCGAGGATGGCTTCCACGACCTCGGGTCTCACCTGCTGCGGTTCGCTCATCGCCTGCCTCCTCATGGGGTACCGGTCGAACCTTTCCCTGTCGGCCGACACTCAACCACCCCCGGGTCCGCAGTGCGCGCCGCCCGGTACTCTGCTCGACGGAGGATTCGCCTAGTGGCCTATGGCGCTCGCTTGGAAAGCGGGTTGGGTTAACAGCCCTCGGGGGTTCGAATCCCCCATCCTCCGCGCCTCCTCGGGCCCCCGGTCGCCGCACCGGGGGCCCGATGCGTCTCCCGGCTCCCGTGTCGGGGGCGGCGCGTCCGGCCTCGGGGCGCCGTCCCGTACAGTGGGGCCAGACCCCTCGTGTGGCGTCACCCTGTGAACCTCCCCAGGGCCGGAAGGCAGCAAGGATAAGCGGGCTCTGGCGGGTGCGCGGGGGGTCCCTACTTTTCCCGGGCCGGTGCCGTTGCCCACACGGCGCCGTCGGGTCCCCGGCGTCGTCACCTCCGCCACGTAACCTGCCTGCGTGGCTCTGGCGCTCTACCGGAAGTACCGCCCGGCGACCTTCGCCGAGGTGGTCGGGCAGGAGCACGTCACCGCCCCGCTGGTGAACGCGGTGGACGCCGGCCGGATCAACCACGCCTACCTCTTCAGCGGCCCGCGCGGCTGCGGCAAGACGTCGTCGGCGCGGATCCTCGCCCGCTCGCTCAACTGCGAGAAGGGGCCGACGTCGACGCCGTGCGGCGTCTGCACCTCCTGTGTCTCCCTGGCGCCCGACGGCCCCGGCTCGATCGACGTCATCGAGATCGACGCGGCCAGCCACGGCGGTGTCGACGACGCCCGCGACCTGCGGGAACGCGCCTTCTTCGCGCCGGTCAACAGCCGCTACAAGGTGTACATCGTCGACGAGGCGCACATGGTCACCACGCAGGGCTTCAACGCCCTGCTCAAGGTGGTCGAGGAGCCGCCGGAGTTCCTCGTCTTCGTCTTCGCCACCACCGAGCCGGACAAGGTGCTGCCCACCATCCGCTCGCGCACGCACCACTACCCGTTCCGGCTGGTGCCGCCCACCACGCTGCGCGGCCTGCTGGAGAAGACCTGCGCCGCCGAGGGCGTGCAGGTCGAGCCCACCGTCTTCCCGCTCGTCGTCCGCGCCGGCGGCGGCTCGGTGCGCGACTCGCTGTCCATCCTCGACCAGCTGCTCGCCGGCGCGGGGTCCGAGGGCGTCACCTACAAGGAGGCGGTCGGCCTCCTGGGGGTCACCGACGACGCCCTGCTCGACGAGACGATCGACGCCCTGGCCGCGCACGACGCGCCGGCGGTCTTCCGCGCCGTCGACCGGGTGGTCGAGGCGGGCCACGACCCGCGCCGCTTCGCCACCGACCTGCTCGACCGGCTGCGGGACCTGATCGTGCTCGACGCCGTCCCCGAGGCCGGTGGCAACGGCCTGCTCGACTGCCCGCCCGACCGGCTCGACCTGATGAGCTCCCAGGCCCAGGCGCTGGGCTCGGCGACCCTGTCGCGGATGGCCGATACCGTGCACGAGGGGCTCACCGAGATGCGCGGGACGACCGCGCCGCGGCTGCTGCTCGAGCTGGTCTGCGCGCGCATGCTCCTGCCCGCCACCGACGGCTCCGCCGCCGCCACGCTGCAGCGGCTGGAGCGCCTCGAGCGGCGGATGTCGATCGCCGGCGAGCACGCCGGCCGGCCCGTCGAGCCCGACGACGCGCCGGTCGCGCGGGCGGCGGCCCCGGTCGAGGCGCCGCCGGCCGCCCCCGCGCCGTCCCCGGCCGGGCCGCGCCGGGAGTTCGTGCGCCGGTCGCAGCAGGCCGCTGCCCCGGTACCGGCTCCCGCACCCGAGCCGCCGCCGGCCCCCGCCCCGGCACCGACCCCGCCGGCGGCCCGGCCGGCGACGCCGGCCCCGGCCGCGCCCGTCGCCGACGACGACTGGCCCGAGACCGTCCGGCCCGGCACCGCCGCCCCGGCGCCCGCGAAGCCGCGGGTGGCCACCGCTGAACCGGACATCCCGCTGCCGCCCGAGCCCACGGACGACGAGGACTGGCCGCACGCCGCCCGCCCGGCGGCGGCGCAGGCCGCGGCCGCCCGCGTCGAGGAACCCCGCCCGCCCGCGCCCGCGCGGGCCGCGGCCGAATCCGCCCCCGCGCCGCGCGGCGCCGAGCCGACCCCCGTGGTGTCGGCGAACCCGCCGGAGCAGGTCTCCGGGGGCGACCTCACCACCAGCGACGTCCGCCGGATCTGGCCCGAGCTGCTCGCGGTGGTCAAGCGGCACAAGCGCACCACCGAGGCCCTGCTCAAGAACGCGCAGGTGCACGAGCTGCGCGCCGGCACCCTCGTGCTGTCGACGTCGTCGCCGGCGCTGGCCCGGCGGATCGGCGACGACCTGAACAAGGACGTCCTGCGCGAGGCGCTCAACGAGCTGCTCGGCGTGCGCTGGAAGGTCGAGGCGGTCGTCGAGGGCGCCGGCGGACCGCCCGGCACCAAGGTCTCGCCCGAGGTGGCCCGCGAGGCCGCCCGCGCCGCCGAGGAGCGCGAGCTGGCCGCCCAGCACGCCGCCGAGGCGGCCGGCGAGCCGGTCGACGACACCCCCGCCGTCGACCCGGAGCAGGCGGCGCTCGCGCTGCTGCGCTCCCAGCTCGGCGCCCGCCCCGTCGAGGGCTGAGGAACCGATCGGCGTCAGCGTCCGAGGAAGGCCAGGACGCCGACGGCGAGCCGGCCGGCCAGCGCCTGCCGGCCCTCGGCGGTGCTCATCCACGCCGCGTCGGCGGCGTTGCGCATGTTGCCGCACTCGACGTAGACCGCCGGCACCGCGCTGAGGTTCAGCCCGGCGAGGTCGGGCCGTTCGTCGAGCCCGTCCGCGCCGAGGTAGTCGCTCACCGGCTCGACCGCGACCAGCGCGTCGCGCAGCGCGGTGGCGAGGGCGTCGGTGCGCGCCGCGACGTCCGGCCCGGCCGGGTCGAGCGAGGACGTGATCACGTGGAAGCCGCGCCCGCCCGGCGCGGCGCCGTCCCCGTGGATGCCGACGAACGCCGCCGCGCCGACCTGCCCGCCGAGCGCCCCGCGCGCGTCCACGCACGGGCCGACGCCGGCGTCGTCCGGACGCGAGAGCACCACCTGCACGCCCGCGGCGGTCAGCAGGTCGCGGGTGCGGACGGCGACGTCCCACGTGAAGGCGTGCTCGGGGTAGCCGGCGTCGGTCGCCGTCCCCGTGGTGTTGCACGGCTTGGTGCCGCCGGCGCCATCGGGCACCGGCGCGGTCACCACCTCGGGGTGCGCCGCGTTGCCGCCGTTGTGCCCGGGGTCGAGGACGACGACCGGCGGCGGTGCCGGGGGCGGCGGGATCGGCGACGGCGGGGGAGTGCTGGGGGCCGCCGTGCTGGAGGACCGCGGGGCGACCGTCGTGGCGGCGGGGGCGGCGGGCGAGGAGCAGGCCGCGAGCAGGGCGAGGGGCACCAGCACCCTCGCCCGTCGCACACGGCCAGCGTGTCACGCCCGATGTCGCTGCCGCGGCCTACGCTCGGGGCATGTTCCCCGGAGGCCAGCCCGACATGGCGCAGTTGCTCCAGCAGGCCCAGCAGATGCAGCAGCAGCTGGTCGCCGCGCAGGAGGAGCTCGCGCGCACCGAGGTCACCGGCTCGGCCGGTGGCAACCTCGTCACCGCCACGATGACCGGCAGCGGCGAGCTCACCGCGCTCACCATCGCGCCGGCCGCGGTCGACCCCGACGACGTGGAGACGCTGCAGGACCTCATCGTCGCCGCCGTCCGCGACGCGCGGCGCGCCGTCGACGAGCTGGCCGCCACCACCATGGGCCCGCTGGCCGGCGGCCTCGGTGGCGGCCTGGGCCTGCCCGGCCTGTAGATCCGCCCCGGAGGAAAGAACCACCGTGTACGAGGGTGCCGTCCAGGACCTCATCGACGAGCTCGGCCGGCTGCCGGGGGTCGGTCCCAAGAGCGCCCAGCGCATCGCCTTCCACCTGCTCGCCGCCGAGAGCGCCGACGTCGGCCGGCTGGTCGCGGCGCTGCAGCGGGTGCAGGCCGAGGTGCGCTTCTGCTCGACCTGCTACAACGTCGCCGAGGGCGAGCAGTGCCGGATCTGCCGCGACCCGCGCCGCTCCGACGACGTCATCTGCGTCGTCGAGGAACCCAAGGACGTCGTCGCGATCGAGCGCACGCGGGAGTTCCGCGGCAAGTACCACGTGCTCGGCGGCGCGATCAGCCCGATCGAGGGCGTCGGCCCCGACGACCTGCGGGTCCGGGAGCTGATGACGCGGCTCATGGACGGCTCGGTCACCGAGCTGATCATCGCCACCGACCCCAACCTCGAGGGCGAGGCCACCGCGGCCTACCTGGCGCGGCTGGTCGGCCCCATGGGGCTGGCCGTGTCCCGGCTGGCCAGCGGACTGCCGGTCGGCGGTGACCTCGAGTACGCCGACGAGGTCACCCTGGGCCGCGCGTTCGAGGGCCGCCGCCGCATCGACGCCTGAAGCGGAGTCCCGGGGCGGCACGTCCGCGCCCTGGGACTCCGCTCACTCGACGACGACTTCGTCGTCGCGGCGGAGGGCCTGGCGCACCCGGAGCCTCAGCCGCTTGGCGTACGCCCGCACAAACTGCGTGTAGCCGGGCGTCGGGCCGTGGTAGCCGAGGAAGCCGCGCGGCCCCTCGACCATCTCCCCGGTGCGGACGTCGTAGCGGCTCTGGTGCCAGGGGCAGACCAGGCAGCCGTCGGCGTCGACGCTGCCCTCGGACAGGTCGGCCAGCTGGTGCCGGCAGCGCCGGGAGACCGCGAAGTACTCCCCGCCCGCGTTGCCCACCGCCCAGTCGCCGGCGCGGCGGACCGCGCCCGGCGGGAGCTCGGCGGCGGGGATCCGGTCGGGTGCGTCCACGGTGCCTCCAGCGGCTCGGGGGTCGGACCGCCGCCCTACCCGCGACCGACCCGGTCGACGCGGGCCGCGGTTAGGGTCCGGCGGAACGCGTCCGCCCGGAGGGAGCCCTCGTGCGCCGGTTGCTCGTCGTCCTCGGCCTGCTGGCCGGGTTGCTGCTCGCCGCCGCCCCGGCGCTCGCCGAGGCCCCGTTCCGGCTCGACGACCAGGTCACCGACGAGGCCGGGGTGCTCTCCTCCGGCGACCGGGACCGGGTCGAGGAGGCATTGCAGGAGCTCCGCGACGCCGACGGCACGCAGCTGTGGGTGGTGTTCGTCGACTCCTTCGACGGCGCCGACGGGTTCGACTGGGCGGCCGACACCGCCGAGGCCTCCCAGCTGGGGGACGGCGACGTGCTGTTCGCCGTCGCCGTCGGCGACCGCGCGTACGGCTGGTCGGTCGACGAGGGCTTCCGGCTGTCCGACGAGGACCTGCAGGACCTCGTCACCTCCGACGTCGAGCCGCGGCTCGCCGACGACGACTGGGCCGGCGCGGTGGTGGCCCTCGCCGACGGTCTGCAGCCGTCGTCGATCTGGCCGGCCGTGCTGGTCGTCGCCGCCGTCGTCCTGGTCGTCGCCGGCCTGGTCTGGGGAAACCGGGTGCGCAAGCGGCGCCGGGCCGAGGAGGAGCGCCGGCGCCGCGAGGACCCGTTCCCCGGCGAGCCCACCGAGTCGGTGCAGGGCCGGGCCGCCGAGGCGCTGCTGCAGGTGGACGAGGCGCTGCGCACGTCGCAGGTCGACCTGGACTTCGCCCGCCAGCAGTACGGCGAGGCGGCCGTCGCCGAGGCGGCCGCGACCTTCGCCGCCGCCCGCGCCGAGATGGACCAGGCCTTCGCGGTCCGGCAGCGGCTCGACGACGAGCACCCGGAGGACGACGAGACGACCCGGAAGATGCTCGCCGAGCTGATCCGGCTCGCCGACTCGGCCGACACGAAGCTCGACGCGCAGGCCGCGGCCTTCGCGCAGCTGCGCGACCTCGAGCGCAACGCCCCGCTGCTGCTCGAGGGGCTGGCCGCGCGGATCACCGCCCTGACCGAGCGGCTGCCGCGGGAGGAGGCCGCGCTGGCCCGCCTCCGCGAGCGCTGGTCCCGCACGGCGCTGGCGCCCGAGGACGACAACGACGCCGAGGCCCGCGCCCGCCTCATCGCCGCGCAGCAGGCGGTCGACGGCGGCCGCGCCGAGATCGCCGCGGGCCGGCCGGGGATGGCCGCGCCGGCCGTCCGGGCCGCGGAGGAGGCGGTCAGCCAGGCGGCGACGCTGCTCGACGCGATCGGCCGTCGTGGGCAGGAGCTCGAGGACGCCGCGGCCCGGCTGCCCGCCGCGCGCGCGGAGGCCGAGCGTGCGCTGGGCGAGGCCCGCACGCTGGCCGCCTCCGGCACCGAGAGCACCGGCCTCGCCGAGCAGCTGGCCCGCGCGGAGCAGGCGCTGGCCGAGGTCGACGCGCTGGCCGGCGGGAACCCGCCCGACCCGCTGACCGCGCTGGAGAAGCTCACCGCGGCCGACACCGCGCTCGACGAGGCGCTGGCCCGGGCGCGGGACGAGCAGGCGCGGCAGGACGCCGCCCGCGCCCGGCTCGACCGCGTGCTCGCCGGGGCGCGGGTCCGGGTGGCCGGCGCCGAGGACCTCGTCGCGACGCGCGGCGCCCGGGTGGGCGCCGCCGCGCGCACCGCGCTGGCGGAGGCACGCCGCCACCTCGCCCAGGCCGAGGCGGCCGCCGCGCTCGACGCCGTGGTGGCCCTGGCCGCCGCCGAGCGGGCGACCGCCCAGGCGCAGGCGGCGCAGAGCGCCGCGCACCGCGACCTCTCCCCGCCCGTCGCCGTGGGCGGCGGCTGGGGAGGGGGCTACGGCGGTGGGGGGTGGGGAGGCGGCGGCCTCGGCTGGGGCGGCGGAGGGTTCGGCGGCTCCGGCGGCGGTTACCGCTCCTCCCGTCGCTCGTCGTCGCGCTCCTCCGGCGGCCGCCGCTCGTCCGGCGGCGGCCGGCGGTCCGGCGGGGGCGGTCGGCGCGGGGGCGGCGGTCGGTTCTGAAGCGGCGGCGCGCGGGAACCCGGCAGGGCGTCCGCACGTGCAGAAGGTCCGGGACGTCCTCTGCGGCGGCCCACGCAACTGGAGGTTCGCGCACCGTGCGTCGTCTGACGATCGTCCTCGGCGTCTCCGCCGCCGCCCTGCTCGCCGGGGCGGCCCCGGCGCTCGCCGAACCGCCGTCGGCCCTGTCCGCCCAGGTCACCGACACCGCCGACGTCCTCTCCGCCGGCGAGGAGGCCGACGTGGAGCAGGTCCTGCAGGACCTGCAGACCGACACCGGCACCCAGCTGTACGTCGCCTTCGTCGACACCTTCGACGGCGCCGACGGCCAGCAGTGGGCCACCGAGGCCGCGAACGAGACCGGCCTCTCCGGCAACCAGGTGCTGCTGGCCGTCGCGGTGGAGGACGGGCAGTACGGGTTCGACGCGGGCACCGCGGAGGACCAGGCCGAGCTCAACCAGGGCGCCGCCGACATCGAGTCGCAGCTGGGCGACGGGGACTGGGCCGGCGCGGTGAGCGCCACGGCCGACGCGCTCGGCGGCGCGACGGCGTCGTCGTCCTCCGACTCCTCCTCCGGCGGCGGGGGCGGCGGCGCCGTCCTGCTGGTCGTGCTGCTGCTCGCGCTGGTCGCCGTCGGCGGCTACCTGTTCGTGCGCTCGCGCCGGAACCGGGGCCGCGCCGAGCTGCCGGCCGCCGGGCGCGGGCAGCTGGCGGCGCCCGACCCGCACGCCGGCACGCCGACCGCGACGCTCAACGGCCGGGCGAGCGAGGCCCTGCTCGAGCTCGACGAGCGGGTCCGCACCGCCCAGGTCAACGTCGACTTCGCCCGCACCCACTTCGGGGCCGACGCCGTGCCCGGTGCCGACGAGGCCCTGGAGCGCTCGCGCGACGAGCTGGCCCGGGCCTTCACCATCCGCCAGGAGCTGGACGACGAGATCCCCGAGGACGAGCCGACGCAGCGCCGGATGCTCACCGAGCTGCTGGCCCTCACCGACGCGGCGGGGAAGCGGTTGGCCGAGCAGTCCGCCGCCCTCGACGCCCTGCGCGCGCAGGAGGCCCAGGCCCCGCAGGCCATCGAGGAGCTGGGCCGACGGATCGACGCCCTGCAGCAGCGGCTGCCCGCCCAGGAGCGCAGGCTCACCGACCTGCAGGGCCGCTACGCCGCCAGCGCGCTGGCCCCGGTCGCGGTGAACGTGCAGGAGGCCGGGGCCCGGCTGGCCGCGGCCGAGCAGCTGCTCGGCCAGGCCCGCGAGGCCCAGCAGGGCGGGCAGACCGGGCAGGCCGTCGGCCGGCTGCGCCCGGCCGAGGACGCGGTCACGCAGAGCACCACGCTGCTCGACGCGATCGACCGGCTGGCCGAGGACCTCGCCACCGCCGAGCAGCGGCTGGCCGCCGCCCGCGCCGAGACCGAGGCCGACCTGGCCGAGGCCCGGGCGCTGATGGAGCGCGGCGACCGCGACGGCCTGCAGCCGCACGTCGCCCGCGCGCAGGCCGAGCTGGCGTCCGCCGAGAGCGCGCTGCACCCGACCGACGGCGGCCTGCCCGACCCGCTGGCCGCGCTGCGCCGGATCGAGGAGGCCGATGCCGCCCTCGAGCAGGCGCTGCAGAGCGCCCGCGACGCCGAGACCAACCGCCGGCGTGCCGCCGAGGCGCTGGAGCAGGCACTGCTCACCGCCCGCTCGGGGGTCACCGCCGCCGACGACTTCATCAGCACCCGGCGCGGTGCCGTGGGCAGCGAGGCGCGCACCCGCCTGGCCGAGGCCGAGCGCCACCTCGAGGCGTCGGCCCGGATGGCCTACGACGACCCGGTCCGCGCGCTGCGCGAGGCGCAGAGCGCCGACCAGCTGGCCCGCTACGCCCTCCAGCTCGCCCAGGACGACGTGATGCGGTGGTCGCAGCGCACCGGCTACGGCTGGGGCGGCGGGTATGGGCAGGGCGGCGGCTACGGGCAGGGCTACGGCTACGGGCGCCCCGGCTACGGCTACGGGCGCGGCGGGGGCATGGGCAACGCCCTGGGGTGGGGGCTCGGCGGCCTCGTGCTCGGCGGCCTGCTGTTCGGGGACAACGACGGCGACTTCGGCGGCGACTTCTCGGCCGGCGGGGGCGACTTCGGCGGGGGCGGCGACTTCGGCGGCGGCGGGGACTTCGGCGGCGACTTCGGCGGCGGCGGCGACTTCTGAGAACTGTCGGTGCCCGGGAGGAGGCTGCGGCCCCCGAATCGAGGAGGACAGCGATGCCCACCCGCGACACCCACTGGCCGAGCGGCACCCCGTGCTGGGTCGACTACGGAGCCGCTGACGTCGACGCCGCCCGCGCCTTCTACGGCGGCCTGTTCGGCTGGGAGTTCACCGGCGGCGGCGAGGAGTACGGCGGCTACCTCAACGCCACGCGCGACGGCCGGCTGGTCGCCGGCCTGGCACCGCTCGTGCAGGACTCCGACTCGCCCGCCTGGACGACGTACTTCGCCACCGACGACTCCGCGGCCGCGGTCGAGCGCATCACCGCGGCCGGCGGCACCGTCGTCGTCGCGCCGATGGAGGTGGCGCCGTTCGGCGTCATGACCATCGCGCTCGACCCGCAGGGCAACGGGTTCGGCCTCTGGGAGGCCCGGGAGCACACCGGCTTCCAGCGGCACGGCGAGCCCGGCACGGTGGCGTGGGACGAGGCGACCTCCGACGACCCCGCCGCCGCCCGGGCCTTCTACGGCGCGGTCTTCGGCTACGCCTTCGACGACGTCGAGGGCCTCGAGGGCTACGCCACCTTCCGCACCGACGAGCGCACCCCCGAGTACCCGCAGGGCGGCATGGGCGGCCCCGTGCCCGGCATCCCCACGGGCTGGCTGGTCTGCTTCGGGGTGGCGTCGGCCGACGAGGCGGTCGCCGCCGTCGAGGCGCAGGGCGGCAAGGTGCTCACCGGCCCCGAGGACACCCCGTTCGGGCGGTTCGCCGTCCTCGAGGACCCGTGGGGCGCGCCGTTCGAGGTGATCCAGGACGTCGAGCCGGCCTGAGCCGGACCGGGGAGCTGCCGCGCCGGCGGGTCAGCCGCGCGGCAGCTGCCCGTAGGCGTGCTCGGGGCGCAGCCGCACGACCAGCCGGCGGTCGGCCACCATCGCCGCCCGGTACTCGTCCCAGTCCGGGTGCTCGCCGGCGGTGCCGCGGTAGTAGGTGATCAATTCCTCCACCGTCGCGTCGTGCGGGTCCGCGGCCACCGGCGTGAGCTCGGCGGTGCCCTCGACCGCGACCCAGGTCCAGACGTCGTCGCCGCGCACGTGGAGGGTGGCTCTCGGGTCGCGCCGCAGGTTGCGGGTCTTCACCCGGTCGTCGGTGACCGAGATGCGGATCAGCGCGGCGTCGCGGTCGTACGCGTAGCCGATCGTCGACACCTGGGGCCGGCCGTCGCGCTTGACGGTGGCCAGCACGCCCCACCGGTTCGCGGCGAGGACGTCGAGCATGCGGGGATCGGGGTCGGCCGCCATGCCCTCAGCCTGCCGCAGCCCGGGCCGTCCGTGCACCCCGGCCGGACGACGACAAGCTCTCCGGCGGTCCCCGGTCACGACCGCATAACACCCTGTCCGCCGCCCTCCTGAGCGGGAAAACCTCTGTGCTAGGCATGGGGCCTCTTATCGGACCACGGGCGGCCGCCGTGGGGCGCGCCCCGCGCCCGGCGGCCGCTCCCATGAAGACGAGGTACGCGGATGAGTTCCGTTTCGAGGGACGGCCGGCGACGGCTCGCCGTCACGTCCGGCATCGCGGTGACGGCCCTGGTGCTGGCCGCCTGCGGCGGGGGCGGTGACGACGACGGCGGCGGCGGCTCGGGCGGCGGCAGCGGTGACACCCTGATCATCGGCACCAGCGACAAGATCACCACGATCGACCCGGCGGGCTCGTACGACAACGGCTCGTTCGCCGTGATGAACCAGGTCTACCCGTTCCTGATGAACACCCCCTACGGCAGTCCGGACGTCGAGCCGGACATCGCCGAGTCGGCCGAGTTCACCTCGCCCACGCAGTACACGGTCACCCTGAAGCCGGGCCTGACCTTCGCCAACGGCAACGAGCTGACCTCGTCGGACGTGAAGTTCACGTTCGACCGCATGGTCGCGATCAACGACCCCAACGGCCCGGCCTCGCTGCTGTACAACCTGGCCAGCGTCGACGCGCCCGACGACACCACGGTCGTGTTCAACCTAACCAACCCCGACGACCAGGTCTTCCCGCAGATCCTCTCTAGCCCGGTGGGCCCGATCGTCGACGAGGACGTCTTCTCGCCCGACTCGCTCACGCCGGACGACGAGATCGTCGAGGGGCAGGCCTTCGCCGGGCCGTACACGATCACCGACTACGACCTCAACAACCTGGTCTCCTACGAGGCCAACCCCGACTACCAGGGCCTGCTCGGTGCGCCGGCGACGTCGAACATCGACGTCAAGTACTACGCCGACGCCTCGAACCTGAAGCTCGACGTGCAGGAGGGCAACATCGACGTCGCCTTCCGCAGCCTGTCGGCGACCGACATCGAGGACCTGCGCGGCAACGACGACGTCCAGGTCGTCGACGGGCCGGGCGGCGAGATCCGCTACATCGTCTTCAACTTCAACACGCAGCCCTACGGCGCGACGACCCCCGAGGCCGATCCGGCCAAGGCGCTCGCCGTCCGGCAGGCGGTGGCCGACCTGATCGACCGCGAGGAGCTCGCCGACCAGGTCTACAAGGGCACCTACACCCCGCTGTACTCGTTCGTGCCCGAGGGCCTCACCGGCGCCACCACCCCGCTGCGGGACCTCTACGGCGACGGGCAGGGCGGGCCGGACCCGGACAAGGCGGCCCAGCGGCTGCAGGCGGCCGGCGTCCAGACCCCGGTCGAGCTGAACCTCCAGTACTCCGACGACCACTACGGGCCGTCCTCGGGTGACGAGTACGCCCTGATCAAGGACCAGCTGGAGGCGACGGGCCTGTTCACCGTCAACCTGCAGACGACGGAGTGGGTCCAGTACTCCGAGGACCGCGTCGCCGACGTGTACCCGGCCTACCAGCTCGGCTGGTTCCCGGACTACTCCGACGCCGACAACTACCTCACGCCGTTCTTCCTCACGGAGAACTTCCTGAGCAACCACTACTCCAACCAGCAGGTCAACGACCTGATCCTGCAGCAGGCCACCACCCCCGACCCGGCGGCGCGGCAGGCGCTCATCGAGCAGATCCAGGAGCTCGAGGCGCAGGACCTGTCGACCGTGCCGTACCTGCAGGGTGCCCAGGTCGCCGTCACCGGCGTGGACATCGAGGGGGCCGAGGACACCCTCGACGCCTCGTTCAAGTTCCGGTACGGAGCCCTGTCCCGCACCAGCTGAGGCGGGCGGACCCGTAGCCGGGCCCCGGGTGGCTCGCCTCGAGCGAGCCACCCGGGGCCCGCGCGCGTGTGGCGCCCGGCACGGGCGCATCCTTTTCACCGCAGCCGGCACCCCGGTTGCGCTTCGAGGCCGCGAACCACCGCGGCACCGGACGGCTGGACGGACATGACGACCACCACGAGCGAGCTGACCGACAGCCCGGCCCAGGACGACGGCGCCGGCGCACCGGTCGCCCGCCGACGACGCCAGGGCGGCGGCCTGGGCCGCTACGTCCTCGTGCGCTTCCTGCTGATCATCCCGACGATCTTCATCCTCGTGACGACCGTCTTCTTCCTGATGCGGACGACGGGCGACCCGATCACCGCCGCGCTCGGCGGCCGGCTGCCGGCCGACCAGCTCGCCGATCGGGTCCGCGAGGCCGGGTACGACCGCCCGCTGTTCGAGCAGTACCTGGACTACCTCGGCGGCGTCTTCACCGGCGACTTCGGGACGACCGCCAGCGACCGCCGGCCGGTGCTCGACGTGCTCACCACGTTCGGCACCGCGACCCTCGAGCTCACCGTCTACGCCCTGGTCGTGGCCTTCCTGGTCGGCATCCCGCTGGGCCTGGTGGCCGCCTACTTCCGCGACCGCGCCCCGGACGCCGTGCTGCGGGTGTTCGCGATCCTCTTCTACGCCACGCCGGTGTTCTTCCTCGGCCTGCTGTTCAAGCTGATCTTCTCGGTGGGACTGGACTGGCTGCCGGTGGCCGGCCGCGCCTCGACCCGCTCGGAGCTCCAGCTGACCCGGATGGACGGCGCGACCGGGATCTACCTGATCGACGCCATCAAGCTGGGCGACCCGGAGATCATCGGCGACGTCCTGGAGCACGCGATCCTGCCCGCGCTGGCGCTCGGGCTGCTCACCGCCGGCATCTTCCTGCGCCTGGTGCGCACCAACGTGATCGGCACGCTGGGCTCCGGCTACGTCGAGGCGGCCCGCTCGCGCGGGGTGGGGGAGTACCGGCTGCTGCGCAAGCACGCCTACCGGCCGGCGCTCATCCCGATCATCACGGTGATCGGCCTGCAGGTCGCCATCCTGCTGGTCGGCGCGGTGCTCACCGAGACGACGTTCGAGTGGAAGGGTCTGGGCTTCCAGCTCTCGGAGTACCTGCAGGCCCGCGACTTCGTGGCGGTGCAGGGCATCGTCGCGCTGCTGGCGGTGATCGTCGCGGTGACGAACTTCGTCGTCGACATCGTCGCCGCGCTCATCGACCCCCGGGTGAGGTACTGATGGCCACCGCGGCGCCCCCCGCCGACACCCCCGCGGCCTCCCGGCGGCGGCGCTCCTGGAAGAGGCTGCCGGTCGTCCATCAGCTCCGGCAGAGCGTGGGCCTGCAACGCGGGATGCTCGTCGCCGGCCTCGTGCTCATGGCGGTCTTCCTCATCGCGGCGGTCTTCGCGCCGCTGCTCGCGCCGTACGAGTACGGCCAGCTGCGCGACGCCGAGGGCGCGTTCGGCGCGCAGCAGCCGCCGTCGAGCGCGCACTGGCTGGGTACCACCGTGGGTGGTTACGACGTCCTGTCCCGCGTGATCTGGGGTGCCCGGACGGCGCTGCTGGTCATCGTGGTCGCCGTCCTGCTCTCGCTCGTGGCCGGCGTGCTGCTCGGGCTGGTGTCCGGCTACTTCGGCGGCTGGGTCGACCGCGTGCTCGTGGTGATCTGCGACGCCATCTACGCCTTCCCGGCGCTGCTGCTGGCCATCGTGATCGCGATCGCGATCAGCGGTGGGCAGTCGAGCATGTGGGGCGGGATCATGGCCGCGGCCATCTCGATCACCGTCGTCTTCATCCCGCAGTACTTCCGGGTGGTCCGCGCCGAGACGGTGCGGATCAAGGCGGAGGCCTTCGTCGAGTCGGCCCGCGTCATCGGCGCGAGCAACTGGCGGATCATGACCCGGCACGTGCTGCGCAACGCCACCCGCACCCTGCCGCTGATCCTCACGCTCAACGCCTCCGAGGCGATCCTCACCCTGGCCGGCCTGGGCTTCCTCGGCTTCGGCATCCAGCCGACCGCGGCCGCCGAGTGGGGCTACGACCTCAACCGCTCGATCTCCGACGTGAGCAGCGGCATCTGGTGGACGTCGGTGTTCCCGGGTGCGGCGATCGTGCTCACCGTGCTCGCGCTGACGCTGGTCGGCGAGAGCCTCAACGACCTGGCCGACCCGCGGCTGCGCGCCCGCCGCCGGGCGGCCGAGACCCCACCGCCCGCTGGCGCGGTGGAGCCCGGCGGTGTCCCGGTGACGGGCCTGGTGCCCGGCGTCCCGGCCGCCCCGGGGACGACGGAGGGGTATCTGGCCCCGGGAGGACTCGGCTCGTGAGCGTCGTCGACATCGACAACCTGGCGGTCTCCTTCGCCACCGACGCGGGCACCGTCCCGGCGGTGCGCGACGTCAGCCTCTCGGTCGAGGCCGGCGAGGTGCTGGCCATCGTCGGCGAGAGCGGCAGCGGCAAGACGGTGACCGCGCGCAGCATCCTGGGCCTGCTGCCCGAGACCGCGACCACCCGCGGCGCCGTCGTCCTGTCCCGCAAGGACGGGACGGGCGAGCACGACGTCGTGCAGCTCTCCTCCAAGCAGATGCGCGAGGTGCGGGGCCGGGACGCCGCGATGGTGTTCCAGGAGCCCGGCAGCGTCCTGAACCCCGTCTACAAGGTGGGCTGGCAGATCGTCGAGGGACTGCGCGCCCACGGCGGGATCAGCCGCGCGGAGGCGCGGGAGAAGGCGGTCGACGTGCTGCGGCGGGTCGGCATCCCGGACCCCGAGGAGCGCATCGACTACTACCCGCACCAGTTCTCCGGCGGGCAGAAGCAGCGCATCGTCATCGCGCAGGCGCTCGCGCTCGACCCGGGCGTGATCATCGCCGACGAGCCGACCACGGCCCTCGACGTCACGGTGCAGGCCGAGATCCTCGACCTGCTGCGGCGCTGCCGCGACGAGTTCGGCGCGGCGATCGTGCTGATCACGCACAACATGGGCGTGGTGGCCGACCTGGCCGACCGGGTGGCCGTCATGTACCAGGGGCGGATCGTCGAGGAGGCCGACGTCCGGACGCTGTTCCGCTCGCCGCAGGACGCCTACACCCGGCAGCTGCTCGGCTCGGTGCCGCGGATCGGCCAGGGGACGGTGCGGGCGGTCGAGCGGGCCGCCCGGCGGGCGCCTGACTGGTCGCAGAGCGCCCCGGTCGTCGAGGCGCGCGACCTGCGGATCGTCTACCCCGGCCGGTTCCGGCAGCCCGACTTCACCGCGGTGGACGGCGTCAGCTTCGCCATCCGCCCGGGCGAGGTGCTCGGCCTCGTCGGCGAGAGCGGCAGCGGCAAGACCACGATCGGCCGGGCCATCGCCGGGCTGACCAAGGTGACCGACGGCTCGCTGCGGGTGCTCGGCACCGAGATGAACGGGGTCAAGGAGCGCGCGTTCCGGCCGGTGCGCGAGCGGATCGGGTTCGTCTTCCAGGACCCGGCGACCAGCTTCAACCCGCTGCTCACCATCGCCGAGGCCGTCGCCGAGCCGCTGATCGTGCACGGCCGGCACAAGGACCTCGCCGGCGCGCGCAAGCGGGTCGACGACATGCTCGAGTCGGTGCAGCTGCCGAAGAGCTTCGGCGACCGCTACCCGCACGAGCTCTCGGGTGGCCAGCGGCAGCGGGCGTCGCTGGCCCGCGGGCTGGCGCTGTTCCCCGAGCTGCTGATCGCCGACGAGCCGACGTCGGCGCTGGACGTGTCGGTGCAGGCCAAGGTGCTCGAGCTGTTCGAGGACCTGCAGCGCGAGCTCGGGTTCGCGGCGCTGTTCATCAGCCACGACCTCGCCGTGGTCGACCTGCTGGCCGACCGGATCGCCGTCCTCTACCGGGGGCAGCTGGTCGAGGAGGGGACGGGGGAGCAGGTGCTCGGCGCGCCCCAGCACCCCTACACCCAGCGGCTGCTGGCCTCGCTGCCGGTGCCCGACCCGGACGAGCAGGCCCGCCGCCGCGCCCACTGGGAGCAGCTCAGCGGAGTGGATTCGTAGGCGTCACGCCGACGGATCCCCTCCGCTTCAGCGCTCGCGGCCGCGGGGCTTGAGGGGGACGGGCGGCAGCGGCGGGGCCTCGAGCCGGTCGCCGTCGTAGCCGACCACGGGGGCGAACCGGCCGCGCTCGGCGTTCCAGTCGTCGGCGAACTCGGCGATCTCCTCGCCGGAGCGGCCGACGAAGTTCCACCACATGACGATCCGCTCCTCGAACGGTTCGCCGCCGAGGAGCAGCACCTTCGCCGGCTCCTCGGCGCGCAGCCGCAGGGTGCGCCGGCCGGTGCCGAGGTAGGCCATCGTGCCGTGCCCGAGCGGGGCGTCCTCGACCGTCGCGGCGCCCGACGCGGCCAGGACGGCGTGCTCGAAGCCGGGCTCGAGCGGCACCTCGACGTCGGCGCCGGCGGCGAGCTCGAGGTCGACGCCGACCAGCGGGGTGTAGGCGGTGCCCGGCGAGGTGGCGCCGCCGAACGAGCCCATGAGCACGGTGGCGCGCACGCCGTCGGACGCGAAGCCCGGCAGGGCCGGGTGGTGCTCGAAGGCGGGGGCGATCTCGCGCGACCCGTCGGGCAGCACCACCCACAGCTGCGCGCCGTGCAGGAAGCGCGGGTGGGGCGCCGGCGACTGCTCGGAGTGCGCGATGCCGTGGCCGGCGGTCATCAACGCCAGCTCGCCGGGGCCGAAGGTGACGTCGCTGCCGAGCGAGTCGCGGTGGTGCACCTCGCCCTGCAGCAGCCACGACACGGTCTGCAGGCCGGTGTGCGGGTGCGGCGCCACCTGCATCCCCGGGGACGACGTGACGTCGTCGGGGCCGTAGTGGTCGACGAACGCCCACGCGCCCACCAGCCGCCGCCCGAGGGTGGGCAGCAGCCGGCGGACGTGCGTGCTCTCCCCGAGCAGGACCTCCTTGCCGGGCAGCACGTCCAGGACCGGGCCGGCGGAGGTCTGCTCCAGCCCGCCCAGCTCCCGGGGCGTCGGCCGGCGGTCGAGGTTGCTCATGGCGTGCTTCCTACTCCTGCCCGGCCTCGCCGCGCACGCCCCCGTGGGGGATCCGCTGCGCCGGGATCGAGCCCAGCCGGCCGGCCTGGAAGTCGGTGAAGGCGTCGAGCACCTCCTGCCGGGTGTTCATCACGAACGGCCCGTACATGGCGATCGGCTCGCGGATCGGTTGCCCGCCCAGGATGACGACGTCCAGCGACGGCGTGCGCGACTCCTGCTGCAACGCCCCGCTGACGGTCACCGTGTCCCCCGGCCCGAAGACGGCGAGCTGCCCGGTGCGCACCGGCTGCATGTCGGGGCCGACCGAGCCGGCGCCGGAGAGCACGTAGACCAGCGCGTTGAAGTCCGGCCGCCAGGGCAGGTCGAGGGTCGCGCCGGGGGCGATCGTGGCGTGCACCATCGCCATCGGCGTATAGGTGCTGCCCGGGCCGGTGTGCCCGGCGACGTCACCGGCGATCACCCGCAGGAACGCGCCGGCGTCCCGGCTGGCGAGCAGCACCGACTGGTTCGCCCGCAGGTCCTGGTAGCGCGGCTCCACCCACTTCTGCGCCCGCGGCAGGTTCACCCACAGCTGCAGGCCGTGGAACAGGCCGCCGCTGACGACGAGGTGCTCCGGCGGGCGCTCGATGTGCAGCACGCCGCCGCCGGCGGTCATCCACTGGGTGTCGCCGTTGCTGATCGTGCCGCCCCCGCCGTGGCTGTCGGCGTGCTCGAAGGTGCCGTCGATGATGTAGGTGACGGTCTCGAAGCCGCGGTGCGGGTGCCAGGACGTGCCCTTGGGCTCGCCCGGCGCGTACTCGACCTCGCCCATCTGGTCCATGTGGATGAACGGGTCGAGGTCGCGGAGGTCCACGCCCGCGAAGGCGCGGCGCACCGGGAAGCCCTCGCCCTCGAAGCCCGACGGCGCGGTAGTCACCGAGCGGACCCGGCGGCGGACCGTGCGCGGCGCGGGGAGCGGGACGCGCGGCAGGGTGGTGGTGTCCTCGACGGTGATGGCCGGCATGACGGGCCTCCTTGAGTTGAGAGCTCAACTAGTGGGCACTCTAGCGCGTGGCGGCCCCGGTGTGTTCCCACCGGGGCGGACGGTCTCGATCCGGTGCAGGATCGGCGGGTGGACGACGACGGGGGCCGGCCCGGGTGCCCCAAGCGCATGGTCTTCGGTCCGTGCGGCGGGGTGCGGGACGACGGGGCGTGCGAGGTCGCCGCGCACCCGTGCGTCTTCGCCGGCGCCCCGCTCGTGCGCTGGGCGGACGGGCCGCGGCCGGTCCCGCCGGCGCGGCCCGGTGGGCTGCTCGAGCGCGCGCGGCGCGGCCCCGTCGTCCTCGCCGACCTGACGGTGCGGCCCTACGACCGCGGGTCGGTCCGCAGGGTGGTGGGCGCGCTCACCCCGGCCGCCGACGCCGTCCTGGTGGGGGAGCACGCCAACCGCCCCGACTTCCCGCCGTCGATGGTGGCCGCCGAGGTGATGGACGCCGGCGGGCGGCCGTGGACGACGCTGGCCTGCCGCGACCGCAACCGGGTCGTCCTCGAGCAGGAGCTGACCGGGCTGGCGGCGCTCGGCGTGGACGGCGTGCTGTGCGTGACCGGCGACGCCCGCGGCCCGTCGGTGCGGCCGGGCGCCACCCAGGTCTTCGACGTCGACGGCACCCGCCTCGCCGCGCTGGCCGCCGAGCGGGGGCTCTCGGCCGCCGTCCCGGAGTCGCCCGAGGCACCGCCGGTGGACCTGCGCCCGGCGCGGGTCGCCGAGAAGCAGCGCGCGGGCGCGGCGCTGTGCGTGCTCAACCACGCCGGCACCCCCGACCGGGTCGCCGCCTTCGTCGCCGCCGCGCGCGCGGCCGGTGCCACGCTGCCCTTCCTGGCCGCCGTCGCCGTCTACACCGACGAGCGCTCGGCCCGGGTGCTGCAGGCCTTCCCCGGCCTGCTCCTCGACGGCGCCGTCGTCGAGCGGGTGCTCGCCGCACCCGACCCGCGCGAGGCCGGCATCGCCACGGCCGTGGCGGAGGCTCGGGCGCTGCTGGCGGTGCCGGGCGTGGTCGGCGTCAACCTCTCGGGACTGGCGTCGGCCCGCGGAGAGGACGAGGGTGCCCGTGTGAAGGCCGAGGTGGCGGCGAGGATCCGCGGGTGACGCTCGAGAGCGGCGCGATGGAGGCCGAGTTCGGCACGGTCGCGGCCTGGACCGAGCAGGCGGTGCGGGCGCTCGGTCCCGAGCACGCGATCCCCGCCGCCTGCCGCGGCAGCGGCAGCGAGGGCGCGCTGCGCTGGCTGGCCGACGGCCTCGGGCTGCGGGCGGGCTCCCGGGTCCTCGACGACGGCGCCGGCCTCGGCGGACCGGCGGGCTGGCTGGCGGCCGAGCGCGGGGTGCGCCCGGTCTGCGCCGAGCCGATGGCCGACGCGGTCGCCGCCTCCCGTCGGCTGTTCGGCCTGCCCGCCGTCGTCGCGGCCGCCCAGGCGCTGCCGTTCGCCGACGGGGCGTTCGACGCCGCCTGGTGCCTCGGCGTCCTGTGCACCCTGTCAGACAAGGCGGCCGCGCTCGCCGAGCTGCGCCGGGTGCTGGCCGACGGCGGCCGGCTCGGCCTGCTGGTCTTCGTCGCCGACGGCCCGCTCACCAACCCGGTGCCCGAGGGCAACGAGTTCCCGTCGACCGCGGAGACTGGGTCGCTGCTGGCGGCGGCCGGCTTCCGGGTCGTCGCGACCGGCGAGGCGGACCTGCGCGACAGCCCGCCGGAGTGGGACGCGCGCGCCGACGCCGTCGACGACGAGGTGGCCCGACGGCACGGCGACGCGCCCGAGCTGCGGGAGGCGCGGGAGCAGGCGGGCCGGGTGGCGGCGCTGCTCGGGGCCGGGGAGCTGCGCCCCTGGCTGGGGATGGCCGTCCGTCGGTGAGCAGCCGCCGTGAATGCGGTGACGACCCGGTGACGGTGCGCCCCTACCTTCGGATCGCTGAGTCCAGCGAACCGGGGGCGCCATGGTGCGGCAACTGGTCGAGTTCCCACTGGAGGACGGCGGCAGCGTCGTCGTCCAGGTGGACTACGCGTCCGGCGGTGAGGTGACCCGCGGCTGGGGCGATCCTGACCGTGGTGTCGTGGAGCAGGCGCGGCAGAGCTTCGAGCAGGCGGTCGCCCGGGTGCGCCCGGCCGTGCAGGGCCTGCTCACCCAGCTCGGATCGCTGGCGCAGGCCCCCGAACAGATCCAAGTGGAGTTCGGGGTGCAGCTGAGCGCCGAGGTCGGGGCGTTCGTCGCCGGGGCCAGCTCCACCGGGAACTTCAAGGTGTCGATGAGCTGGCACCGTCGACCCGGGCCGGACGAGTCCTAGCCGCGGTCACGGCGGACGGTCGGAGGTCGGGTCATGTCCGAGCACACCTACGCCGACTTCGACCTGCTGATCGAACCCGCGGACGAGGGTGGCTACCGGGCGAGGGTGCTCCACTCGCCGGTGGGCGAGACCCGGCCGGTTCCGGTGACGATCCCCTTCTCGCCCCTGGAGCTGGAGAACTTCCTGCTAAAGGTCGGCCGGCCGCGCCGCAGCGCGACCCGCGGAGAGGGCTCACCGGAGGCCGACGCGGTCAAGGAGTTCGGGGGGCGGCTCTTCGAGGCGGTCTTCCGCGACGGGGTGAGGGCGGCTTTAGCCGGCAGCCTCGCCCAGGTGGCCGGGCAGGAGGACACCGGCTTGCGGTTGCGGCTGCGGCTGGTCGACAGCCCGGAACTGTCTGACCTGCCCTGGGAGTACCTCTACGACCGCGAGACCCGCCGATTCCTGGCGCTGTCGCAGTGGACGCCCGTCGTGCGCTATCTGGAGCTGCCCCGGCCGATCCGCCCGCTCACCGTCCGCCCGCCGCTGCGGATCCTGGGCATGGCCGCCAACCCCACCGACTTCGCGCAGCTGGACGTCGAGGCGGAATGGCGCAACGTGCGCGATGCCCTCGACGATCTGGAGGAGGCCGGCCGGGTGCAGGTCGACCGGGTGCCCACGGGCCGGCTGGCGGATCTGCGGGCGGCGCTGCGCCGCGGCGAACACCACGTCTTCCACTTCATCGGCCACGGTCGCTACGACCCCGCCGTCCAGGACGGCATGCTCGCGCTGGAGGGGCCCAGCGGGCGAGCGCAGCTGCTGAGCGGAGCCGACGTGGGCGCGCTGCTGTCCGACCACCGCAGCCTGAGGCTGGTGGTGCTCAACTCCTGCGAGGGCGCCCGCGGTGGGCGCACCGATCCCTACGCCGGCACCGCGCAGAGCCTGGTGTACCAGGGCATCCCCGCAGTGGTCGCCATGCAGTTCGAGATCACCGACCGCGCCGCCATCCTCTTCGCGCACAGCCTCTACGAGGCCGTCGCCGACGGCTTCCAGCTCGACGCGGCCATGGCCGAGGCGCGCAACGCCGTCCGAGGCGAGCCGAACCCGGTCGAGTGGGCCACCCCGGTCCTCTACCTGCGCGCCCCTGACGGCCGGATCTTCGACGTGACCGCGCCGGTGACCGTCCCCACGCCGCCACCCCCACCGGTCGTAGACCCTGACTCCGGCCCGGCAGCACCTCCGCAGGACGGCGGGCCACGCGTCGAGCCTCCATCGCCTGCCGCGGAGACCGTGCCCCGCGCCGGCGGCGGGGAGCAGCCCGCCGCCGAGACCAGCCCCTCACCGGTGGAGACCGGGCCCCCATCCGGGCCGGTCCTGACGCCGGCACCCCCCGGCGAGCCGGACGGCAGGCGGCGGAAGGTCCGGCTCCTCGGTGCCGCGGCCGCCCTCGCCGTCCTGGTCGGCGCTGCCATCGTCTGGTGGGTGCAGATCCGTCAGTCCCCGGGGGACGACGGGGACTCGTCCGCCGGCGCGACCTCCACCTCCACCTCCGCCTCGGCCCCACCCCCGCCGTCGCCACCGGCGCTGCCCCGGGCGGCGTCCCTGCCGGACGACATGCTCGTCGTCCCTCGGATCGTCGACGGCGCCATCGATCTCTACCTGCAGGACACCGGCGGCGGTTGGCGGCAGTTGACGAGGGCGCCGGAGATCGACGAGGGGCCGCTCATCTCCCCCGACCGGTCGACGATCGTGTACATCCGCAGGCCCGCCCTCGACGCGCAGTACGAGGTCCGAGTGATGGCCTCCGACGGCACCGGCGACCGTTCGTTGCCGATCTCGAACTGCCCGTTCCTGCAGCGCCCGGCTTGGAACCCGGCCGACCCGACCCAGCTGGCGGTCAAGTGCCGGGTGGGGGACCGCGACCAGCTGCGGATCGTACGCCTGGACGGGACCACCGTGCGGGTCCTCGATGCGAGCGCCGACCGCCTTGACGACCTCACATTCTCCCCCGACGGGTCGCGGCTCGTGTACTGGGGCACGGACGCCGGAGAGTCCACCGACGACGGGTTCCTGTACGCGGTTTCCGCGGACGGCTCCGGCGCCGGCGAGCGGCTGACCGACGACAACGGGAACGCCGACTCCGTGTTCTCGCCGGACGGGTCGCAGATCGCCTATCGCCACCGGAACGCGGACGGGACCAGCCAGATCGTGGTGATGGCCGCCGACGGCTCCGAGGCCGCCGTGCTCACCTCCCGGGCGGGGACGGACATGGACCCGACCTGGTCCCCGGACGGGACGCGGATCGCGTTCAAGAGCAACCGGGACGGCGAGTACCCCGACGGCCAGATCTGGCTCATGGACGCCTCCGGGGACGGTTTGCGCCAGCTCGGCCTCGCACAGGGCGCCGCCACCCACGCCCCCGCCTGGAGCGGCCGGTGAGGTCGGCCGCGGATCGGTGACGTCAGGCGGACGGGGGTGCACCCGGGGCGCGTGTTCCGCCGTCGAAACGCGCAGGACACACGGCGGAACTAGGTTGCGATCCATGGCGGACCTCTTCGACGGCTACCCCCTGGGGCAGCAGTGGGACGAGATGTTCGGCCGTCCCCTCCATCCCCGGTCGGCGTACGCGGGCCTGTTCACCGCCCTCCAGCCCATGGCCGGCGAGGAGCTGGCCGCCCGGGCCGACCTGCTGTCGCAGACCTACCGGGACGCCGGGGTCACCTTCGCGCACGCCGGCGAGGAGCAGCCGTTCCCGCTCGACATCGTGCCGCGGGTGATCGGCCACGAGGAGTGGGACGTCATCGAGCGCGGCGTCGCCCAGCGGGTGCTCGCGCTGGAGGCCTTCCTCGCCGACGTCTACGGCGCCGGGGAGGTGTTCGCCGACCGGGTGGTGCCGCGCAGCGTCGTCACCACCAGCGCGCACTTCCACCGCCAGGCGCACGGCCTCGTGCCGCCCAACGGGGTGCGGGTGCACGTCGCCGGCATCGACCTGGTGCGCGACGAGGCCGGGGACTTCCGGGTGCTCGAGGACAACCTGCGCTCGCCGTCGGGCGTCAGCTACGTCATCACCAACCGCTCGGCGATGAGCCAGGTGCTGCCCGAGCTGTTCGCCGACCACCGCGTGCAGCCCGTCGACGACTACCCGACCCGGCTGCTCGCCGCGCTCAAGGCGTCGGCGCCGTCCAACGTGAGCGACCCGACCGTCGTCGTCCTCACCCCGGGCGTCTACAACTCGGCCTACTTCGAGCACGCGCTGCTCGCCCGCCAGATGGGCGTCGAGCTGGTCGAGGGCCGCGACCTCGTCTGCGCCGGCAACCAGGTGAGCATGCGGACGACGGACGGGCAGCGCCGCGTCGACGTCATCTACCGGCGCATCGACGACGAGTTCCTCGACCCGGTGCACTTCCGGCCCGACTCGGTGATCGGCTGCGCCGGCGTCCTCAACGCCGCCCGCGCCGGGCGGGTGACCATCGCCAACGCGGTCGGCAACGGCGTCGCCGACGACAAGCTGCTCTACACCTGGGTGCCCGACCTCGTGCGGTACTACCTGGGCGAGGAGCCGGTGCTGCAGAACGCCGAGACCCACCGCCTCGACGACGAGGACACCGTCGAGTGGGTGGTCGGGTCGCTGGACCAGCTGGTGCTCAAGCCGGTCGACGGCTCGGGCGGCAAGGGCATCGTGATCGGCCCGCGGGCCGACGAGCGCACCCTCGCCGAGCTGGCCGTCAAGGTGCGGGCCAGGCCGCGGGACTGGATCGCGCAGAAGCCGATCGGGCTGTCGACCTGCCCGACGCTGGTGGGCGGGCGGATCGCGCCGCGGCACGTCGACCTGCGGCCGTTCGCGGTGAACGACGGCTCGAAGGTGTGGGTGCTGCCGGGCGGTCTGACCCGGGTGGCGCTGCCCGAGGGCGAGCTGGTGGTGAACTCCAGCCAGGGCGGCGGCTCCAAGGACACGTGGGTGATCAGCCCGCCGCGGCCGGCGTCGGAGCCGGAGCAACCGGACCACACGACGATCGAGTTCAGCACCGCCGACCTCTCCGGCGACGCCCCCGGCCAGGACCCGGGTCCGCTCAACGACCTCGCCGTCGGCCAGTCGCAGCAGCAGCAGCAGGAGGGGGTGCGGCCGGGATGCTGAGCCGGATCGCCGAGTCGCTGTTCTGGATCGGCCGCTACATAGAGCGGGCCGACGACACCGCCCGCATCCTCGACGTGCACACCCAGCGGCTGGTCGAGGACCCGTGGATCGACGAGCGCCGCGCCTGCGCCAACCTGCTCGCGCTCATGGGCCACCCCGTGCAGGGCGGGGAGGCCGACACCGAGCTGGTGCTCGACACCCTGGCCTTCGACCGCAGCAGCCCGGCCTCGATCGTCGGGGCGCTGTCGGCGGCGCGGGAGAACGCCCGCGGCGCCCGCGAGGTGCTCTCGGCCGAGATCTGGGAGTCGCTCAACGTCACCCACAACGCCCTGCCGCAGCAGCGCACGATGGCCCGCCGGTACGGGCCGCACTCGCTGTTCCGGTTCGTCCGCGAGCGCTCGGCCATGGTGTTCGGCCTGGCCGACGCGACGATGAGCCGCGACGAGAGCTGGCTGTTCCTCATCCTCGGCCGCTCGCTGGAGCGGGTGGACATGACCGCGCGGATGCTCTCCACCCGGGTGCTGGCCGGGGACGCGGCGCCGTCCTGGACCCTCGTGCTGCGCTCGACCGGCGCCTACGAGCCCTACCTGCGCACCTACCGCGGCCAGGTCAACTCGGGCCGGGCGGCGGAGTTCCTGCTGCTCGACCGGCTGTTCCCGCGCTCGGTGTTCGCCGCGCTGGAGCAGGCCGAGGCGTGCCTGGCCGAGCTGGAGCGGGCGCCGGTGCGCTCCGTCGGCAGCACGGCCACCCGGGTGGGCGTGGCCGGAGAGGCCCACCGCATCGTCGGGCGGGCGCGGACGATGCTGGAGTTCATGGCCCCCGACCAGCTGCTCGGCCAGCTGCCGCAGCGGCTGGAGGAGCTGCAGCGCACCTGCTCGGCGGCGAGCGCGGCGGTGACCCACCGCTTCTTCACCGAGCAGGCGCCGCAGGTGTGGGTGCCGGAGGAGGTCGGGTGAGCCAGACGCAGACCCAGGGCGCCCAGACGCAGGTGCAGGGGCCGCGGCTGTCCGCGCCGCGGTGGCGGCTGCAGGTCGTGCACCGGACGACGTTCCTCTACAGCGGGCCCGTCCGGTCGTCGTACAACGAGGCCCGGCTGACCCCGGAGAACAGCGGGCGGCAGACGGTGCTGCGCTCCCGGGTGGAGATCGAGCCGGCCGCGAGCGCGTACGCCTACCGCGACTACTGGGGCTCGACGGTCACCGCGTTCGACCTGCACGTGCCGCACGCGGAGCTGGTGGTCACCGGCACCTCGATCGTCGAGGCCGGGCCGGAGCCGGCGCTGCACCGCTCCCTCGGCTGGACCGAGCTGGCCGGCCGCGACGTCCGCGACCGCTTCGGCGAGCTGCTCGGACCCACCCGGCTGACCGCGATGGACGACGCGGTGGTGGAGCGGGTGCGGGCGGCGGTCGGCGCGGCCGAGCCGCACGAGGCCGGCGCGGTGGTCTGCCGCTTCGTGCGCGACCACATGGACTACCTGTCCGGCGCCACCAACGTGAAGACCAACGCCATGCAGGCGTGGACCACCGGCAAGGGCGTCTGCCAGGACATCTCGCACGTCACCGTCGGGCTGCTGCGGGCGCTCGGGCTCCCGGCCCGCTACGTCTCCGGGTACCTGCACCCGAAGCCGGAGGCCGCGATCGGCGCCCCGGTCACCGGGGAGAGCCACGCCTGGGTGGAGTGGTGGGACGGCGGCTGGACCGGCTTCGACCCCACCAACGCCGTCGAGATCGGGCCGCGGCACGTGACCCTCGGCCGCGGCCGGGACTACGGCGACGTCCCGCCGTTCAAGGGGCTGTTCTCGGGGCCGAGGAGCGAGGGGCACGAGGTCACCGTCGAGGTCACCCGCCTGGCCTAGCGGCCCTGCAGGAGGGCCCTTCAGCGGAGGAGGCGAGCGACCCCGGTCGGTCCCTCGGGCTCGTCGCCCGAGGGCAGGTGGGCGGTGCGCTCGGTGAGCCGGCCCCGCCAGTACAGGGGGGCGCCGTCGAGCCAGGTGGCGCCCGCGTCGGTGAGCCGGCCGTCGGCGACCAGCGGCGCCCAGCCCCGGACCAGGCGCAGCGCCTCGGCCGCGGTGACCAGCACCCGGGCGATGCCCTGCCGGCGGAACACCGGCTCGACGGTGACGTCCTCGACGACGCCGGAGCGGCACCACCAGCGGATCTCGCCGACCCGGTCGGCCATCCGCAGCCCCCGGCGGGCCACGTCGTGCGGGCCGACCAGCGAGCCGGCGGGGTAGGCGGTGCCGGCGAAGGCGACGAGGGAGAACGTGGGCACCCCGCTGGTCGCGTGGCCGATCTCGGCGAACCACAGCGGCGGCTCGGGACGGGCCACCGACTCGGAGACGTCGATCCGCAGGACGTGCCCGTCCTGCGCCCGGTAGCGGACGTCGGCCAGCCAGCCGGACGGCATGCGACCGCGGGCGCCGGTGAGGTCGACCGGCGTGCCGTGGGCGAACCGGTCGGAGTTGACCAGGACCAGGGAGTGCTCCGGCGGGGCCCCGACCAGCCGGTGGGTCATCCGGCCCACCCACACCGTGGAGGAGGTGGCGGCCGGCGGCCGCGACGGACGGCGCGCCGCCCCGCCCGCCGAGCGGACGCGGGGGCGCTGCTCCCGCAGCCCGTCACCGTGGGGTTCCCGTGCTGCCGCCGCACTCATGGTGTCCTGCCTCCCGTTCGCGCTGGTGCCGGCCCGGGTGGGCCGCTCGGGACGAAGGTTCACCGAGATCACTTGGGCCCTTCTTGGGCGTGACTAGGGGACGGCGATACTGGGTCCCTCATGAGCGCACCGCTGAACCTCCTCGCGCTGGAGCGGGTCTCCAAGGCGCACGGCACGACGGTGCTGCTGGACGACGTCTCGCTCGGCGTCGCCGCCGGCGAGCGGATCGGCGTCGTCGGCCGCAACGGCAGCGGCAAGTCCACGCTGCTCGGCGTCCTGACCGGCGCGGAGGACCCCGACTCCGGCCGGGTCACCCGCCGCGGCGACCTGCAGCTGGGTGTCCTGGACCAGTCGGGCACCCTGCCGCCGGGGACGACGGTGCGCGACGTCGTCCTGCCGACCAGCGTGTTCGCGGCCGAGCACGAGTGGGCCGCCGACCCGGCGGTGCGCAGCGTGCTCACCGGCCTGGAGCTCGACCGGCTCGGCCTCGACGCGCCGGTCGCCCCGATGTCCGGGGGCGAGCGCCGCCGGGTCGCGCTGGCCGCGCAGCTGATCCGGCCGCTGGACCTGCTGGTGCTCGACGAGCCGACCAACCACCTCGACGTCGAGGGGGTGGCGTGGCTGGCCGACTTCGTGAAGAACCGGGTCGGCGCGCTCGTCGTCGTCACCCACGACCGGTGGTTCCTCGACGAGGTCTGCTCGACCACGTGGGAGGTCGCCGAGGGCCAGGTCTTCGCCTACGAGGGCGGCTACTCGGCCTACACGCTGGCCCGCGCCGAGCGGGCGCGGATCGCGGCGGCGACCGAGGAACGCCGGCTCAACCTGGTGCGCAAGGAGCTGGCCTGGCTGCGCCGCGGCCCGCCGGCGCGCACCAGCAAGCCGCGCTTCCGGATCGAGGCGGCCGAGGCGCTGATCGCCGACGAACCGCCGCCCCGCGAGTCGATGGCGCTCAAGGGGTTCGCCGCCCGCCGGCTGGGGCGGACCGTCTACGACGTCGAGGACGTGTCGTACTCGGTCGAGGGCCGGGAGCTCTTCCGCGACGTCACCTGGCACGTCGGCCCGGGCGACCGGATCGGCGTCGTCGGCGTCAACGGCGCGGGCAAGACGACGCTGCTGCGGCTGCTGGTCGGCGAGCTCGAGGCCGACGCGGGCCGGGTGGTGCGCGGGCAGACGGTCGTGCCGGCGTACCTGTCCCAGCACGTCACCGAGCTGCCCGGGCGGCTGCGGGTGCTGGAGGCGGTGCAGGAGATCGCGCGCATCGCCCGGTTCGGCAACCAGGAGATCTCGGCGTCGTCGCTGGCCGAGCGGTTCGGCTTCGTCGCGGCGCGGCAGTGGACGCCGGTCGGCGACCTCTCCGGCGGCGAGCGGCGCCGGCTGCAGCTGCTGCGGCTCCTCATGGGCGAGCCGAACGTGCTGGTCCTCGACGAGCCCACCAACGACCTCGACATCGACACCCTGACCGCGCTGGAGGACCTGCTCGACTCCTTCCCCGGCACGGTGCTCGTGGTCAGCCACGACCGCTACTTCGTCGACCGGGTCTGCGACTCGGTGGTCGCGCTGCTCGGCGACGGGTCGCTGGCCGCGCTGCCCGGCGGGGTGGAGGAGTACCTCGCCCGCCGCGCGGCGGGGGAGGCGCAGCTGCGCCCGGCCGGCGGCGCCGGGCCCGGGTCGGCGCCCGCTGCGGTGGCCGCGCCCGCCGGTCCGTCCGCGGCCGAGGTGCGCACCGCCCGCAAGGAGGCCGCCCGGCTGGAACGCCGGCTGGAGCGGCTGACCGCCGACGAGGAGAAGCTGCACGGCGAGCTGGTCGCCGCCGCGACCGACCACGCCAAGGTGCTGGAGCTCGATGCCCGGCTGCGGGCGCTGCAGGCCGAGAAGGAGCAGGTCGAGACCGACTGGCTGGCCGCCGCCGAGCTGGCCGAGGGCTGACGGCGGGCCTCCACCAGCGTCGTCAGGGGAAGTGCTGCCCGTCAGGCGGTGACGGCGGCCTCGGCGCGGTCGCGCTGGACCATCCGCAGGCCGATCAGGACCGCGGGGACGGCGCCGACCAGGGCGAAGCCCGCGTAGAGCAGCGGCGTGAAGCTCAGCGCGATCGACAGGCCGATGCTGACCACCGCGGGGGCGAACAGCCACCAGCTCGTGACGCCGGCCCGGGCCAGACCGCCGTAGACCACCAGCGGGCCGACGATGCCGAGCAGGTGCACCGTGCCGACGACCGCCAGGGCGGGCGAGCTGGACACGGTCTCGAACAGCGACAGCGCCGTGTCGGGGTCGAGCTCGCGGCCGATGCCACCGGTCCAGAAGTCGTAGAGCACGTACCCGGCGACGGTCACCAGACCGAGGGCCGACAGCAGCGCGCCGACCACGGTGCCGATGCGGCCCTCGCGGCCGCGGACCAGCGCGGGCGCGGCCAGCCAGGCCAGGCCCTGGAACATGTTGCCGTAGTGCAGCAGCATCGCCGAGAGCGCCGTCCGGCCCTCGTCGCGGGCGAGCGAGGCGATGTACTCGGCGTTCTCGAGCGAGTCCGCGGGCGGCGAGGTCGCCAGGCCGGCCACGTACAGCAGCGAGCCGACGATCAGGGCGCCGCCGGCGATGGGCAGCATCAGCGAGCCGGCGCTGCGGGTGGGGCGGGTGGTCGTGGCGGTCGTCGCCACGTCGGGGGTGATCGCGTTGGTCGTCATGGCTGGGAACGCTAGGGACGGCCGGGGGTGCGCCGCGTCCGCCGGAACGGACCGATCCGCATCCGTCGCGCGGCGGAACGCGACACCCGCGACGTCCGCCGCGCGGGGGATGCCCGCCGCTGCCGGCGCCACCTAGCGTGCTCGTCATGCCCCGGTGGATCTCCGCAGCCCGCGGCCGCGTGCGCCTGCTCTGGCCGGCGGTCGGCCTCCTGGTGGCGCTGCTCTCGCTGGTGGAGATCGCGACCGACCAGAACTTCCACTTCCCGCTGGTCACCGCCCTGCCCGGCGTCGTCGTGGGCGCGCTGCTGGCGGTCAGCCCGCGCTGGCCCGGGACGGCGGCGGTGCTCGGCGCGCTGAGCGTCCTCGGCAACGCCGCGCTGGGCACCCCCGGACCGGGGGGCGCCCAGCTGGTCGGCATGGCCCTGCTGGTCGGTCACGCCGCCGCCGTGCTGCCGTACGCGCGCGGCATCCGGGCGGCCGGCGTCGCCAGCCTGGTGGTGGTCGTCGCGGGGATCGCGCTCTCGTCGTCCACGTGGGAGGGCGTCTTCTTCTTCCTGGTCACCGGCACCGCGTACGGCGTGGGCCTGCTGGTGCGGCAGTCCCGGGAGCGCTCGCGGGAGCTGCAGGTGCTCGCCGCCCGCCTGGCCGAGCAGCAGGAGACGGTCGCCGCGGCCGCGACCACCGCCGAGCGGGCCCGGATCGCCCGCGAGGTGCACGACTCGGTGGCCCACGCGGTGAGCGTCATGGTGCTGCAGATGGGCGGGCTGCGACGGCTGCTGCCCGACCACCCGGAGGCGCAGGAGGTGCTCCGCGGGCTCGAACGGCTCGGCCGCGACTCGGTCGACGAGATGCGCCGGGTCGTGGGCATCCTGCGGGAGCAGCCGGACGGCGAACCGGCCCCGCTGCCGTCGCTGTCCCGCCTCGACGCCGTCCTGGACGAGCTGCGCACCGGCGGCATGCCGATCGAGCTGGTGGTCACCGGGGAGCCGGTGGAGCTGCCCCAGCTGGTCGACGTCTCCGCCGTCCGGGTGGTGCAGGAGGCGCTGTCCAACGTCGTCCGGCACGCCGGCGCCGCGGCCACCACGGTCGAGGTCGGCTACGCGGCCGACCGGGTCACCGTCACCGTCACCGACGACGGCCGGGCCCGCGTCCCCACGCCCCCGTCCGTGCCGGGCGCCGGCGGCCACGGCCAGCTGCACATGCGCGAGCGGGTCTCGGTGGTCGGCGGCCGGCTGGAGGTGGGGCCGGTCCGCGGCGGCTACCGCGTGCGCGCCGTCTTCCCGATCCACGTGGCCGAGCGGCCGGCCCCGGCGGAGGTGGGCGCGTGACGATCCGCGTCGTGCTGGTCGACGACCAGGCGATGGTGCGCACCGGCCTGCGCATGGTGCTGGCCGCCGAACCCGACATCGAGGTCGTCGGCGAGGCCGCCGACGGCGCGGCCGGGGTCCGGGTGGTCACCGAGCAGCGGCCCGACGTCGTCCTGCTCGACGTCCGCATGCCCGGGATGGACGGGCTGGAGGCGGCGCGGCGGATCATCGCCGGCGGGCTCCCGACGCGGGTCGTCGTCCTGACCACGTTCGACGAGGACGAGTACGTCGCGGCGGCCCTGCGCGCCGGGGTGAGCGGCTTCCTGCTCAAGGTGGCCCCGCCCGAGGACCTCGTCGCCGCGGTGCGCACGGTCGCCGCCGGCCAGGGCCTGCTCGACCCGGCCGTGACCCTGCGGGTGATCGAGTCGTTCGCCGCCGCCCCCGCGCCCGACCCCGGCGCGGCCGGCCGGCTGGGCGAGCTGACCGAGCGCGAGACCGACGTGCTGGCGCTGGTCGCGGCCGGGCTCTCCAACGCCGAGATCGCCGCGCGGCTGTACCTGGGCGAGGCGACGGTCAAGACGCACGTGAGCCGGGTACTGCTCAAGCTCGGGCTGCGGGACCGCGTGCAGGCCGTCGCCTTCGCCTACGAGAGCGGGCTGGTCACGCCGGGCAGGTAGTCTGGGGTCACCGCCGGCCGTGGACGACCGACGTCTGTGGTCCCGGAGCCGAACCCACGACTCCCGGGGGACCTCCTGCTCGCACTGCTGCTCCTCCACCTCGTGGCCGCGCTCTGCGCGCCGCTCCTCGTGCGCTGGTGGGGTCGGCAGGCGTTCCTCCCGCTGGCCCTCGTGCCGGCCACCGGCTTCGCCTGGGTGCTCGCCCAGCTCGCCCGCGTCCTCGACGGCGACGAGGTGGTCGAGCGCACGACCTGGATCCCCGCGCTCGAGCTGGACGTCGTGCTGCGGCTGGACGCGCTCTCCCTGACCCTCGCCGCGCTGGTCACCGGCGTCGGCGCGCTGGTGCTCCTCTACTGCGCGCGGTACTTCGAGCCGGGGGACGAGGGCACCGGCCGGTTCGCCGGCACCCTCACCGCCTTCGCCGGCTCGATGCTCGGCCTGGTCCTCGCCGACGACCTGTTGCTGCTCTACGTCTTCTGGGAGCTCACCACCGTCTTCTCCTTCCTGCTGATCGGCGGGTCGGGACGGCGGCTCGCGGCCCGGCGGGCGGCCACCCAGGCGCTGGTCCTCACCACCGCCGGCGGCCTGGCCATGCTGGTGGGGCTGATCCTGATCGGCGAGGCCAGCGGCAGCTACCTGCTCTCCGAGGTGGTGGCCGCCCCGGGCAGCGGGGCGTACATGACGGCCGGCACCGTGCTCGTGCTGGTCGGCGCGATCACCAAGTCGGCCCTGGTGCCGTTCCACTTCTGGCTGCCCGCGGCCATGGAGGCGCCCACGCCGGTCAGCGCCTACCTGCACGCCGCGGCGATGGTGAAGGCCGGCGTCTACCTGGTCGCCCGGCTGGCGCCCGGGCTGGCCGACCTCCCCGGCTGGCGGCCCGTCCTGCTGGTGCTCGGACTGGCCACCATGCTCGTCGGCGGCTACCGGGCGCTGCGGCAGACCGACCTCAAGCTGCTGCTCGCGTTCGGCACGGTCAGCCAGCTCGGCTTCCTCACCGTGCTGGTCGGCGCCGGCAGCCGTGAGCTGGCGGCCGCCGGGCTGGCCATGCTGGTGGCGCACGCGCTGTTCAAGGCGACGCTGTTCCTCGTCGTCGGCGTCGTCGACCACGCCACCGGCACCCGCGACCTGCGGGAGCTGTCCGGGCTGGGCCGCCGGCTGCCCGTGCTCGCCGCGATCGGCGGCCTGGCGGCCGCGTCGATGGCCGGCATCCCGCCGCTGCTGGGCTTCGTCGGCAAGGAGGCGGCGTTCACCGCGCTGCTCGAGGGCGGCCTCGCCAACCGCACCGCCGCCGGCCTGGAGCTCACCGGGCTGGTGCTCGGCTCGGTCCTCACCGCCGCCTACACCTTCCGGTTCCTGTGGGGCGCCTTCGCCCGCAAGCCCGAGCTGCCCCCGACCGCGCCGCCGGCGCTGGTGCACCCGCCGGGTGCGCTGTTCCTCCTCGCGCCGGCCGTGCTCGCCGTCGCGAGCCTCGCCGGCGGGCCCGGCAGCACCCTGCTCGAGCCGCTGGTCGCGCGGTACGCCGGCACGCTGCCGCTGATCGCGCCCGAGGCGGAGGAGCTGGCCCTGTGGCACGGCCTCCAGCCGGCCCTGCTGCTGTCGGCGCTCACGCTGCTCGGCGGCGCGGCGCTGTTCGCGGCGCGGACGCGGATCCAGCGGCTGCAGAAGCGGATGGCCTTCGGCGCCTCCGCCGACGAGGGCTACTGGAACGTGATCCAGGCCCTCGACCGGCTCTCGGTGCTGCTCACGGGGACGACGCAGCGCGGCTCCCTGCCGGCCTACCTCGGCACCATCCTCGTCGTCGTCCTCGCGCTGCCCGGGACCGTGCTGCTCACCCGGGCCCCGTGGCCGGGGGAGTGGCGGGCGTGGGACACGCCGGTCCAGGCGCTGGTCGGCGCGGTGGTGCTGGCGGCGGCCGGGCTCGCCGTGCGCATGCGGCAGCGGATGTCGGCGGTGCTCGTCGTGGGCGTCACCGGCTACGGGCTGGCCGTCCTCTTCGCGCTGCAGGGGGCACCCGACCTCGCGCTGACGCAGTTCCTCGTCGAGACGCTGACCCTGGTCACGTTCGTGCTGGTGCTGCGCAAGCTGCCCAAGGACATCACCGAGCGGCACCGCCCCCGCGAGCGGGCGGCCCGCGGCTTGCTGGCGATCGGGGTCGGCCTGCTCATGGCTGGCGTGGGGGCCGTCGCGCTGGCCTCCCGCACCGCCGAGCCGGTGTCGGTCGACTTCCCCGAGCAGGCCTACGAGTTCGGCGGCGGGGAGAACGTCGTCAACGTGACCCTGGTCGACATCCGGGCCTGGGACACCCTGGGCGAGATCTCGGTCCTCGTGGTGGCCGCGACGGGCGTGGCCAGCCTGGTGTTCCTGCGCCAGCGCACCGGCCTCATCGCCCGGGCCGCCCGCGACCGGCTGGCGCGGGAGGACGGCGGGCGGCGGGCGCCGCGGCGGCGCTGGCTCGCGGCGAGCGCCACCCTCGCGCCGCAGCGGCGCTCGGTGATCCTCGAGGTGGTCACCCGGATGCTGTTCCACACCATCCTGGTGTTCTCCCTGTTCCTGCTCTTCTCCGGGCACAACGACCCCGGCGGCGGGTTCGCCGGCGGCCTGGTCGCCGGGCTCGCCATGGTGCTGCGCTACCTGGCCGGCGGCCGCTACGAGCTGGGCGAGGCCGCCCCGGTCGACCCGGGCAAGGTGCTCGGACTGGGCCTGCTGATCGCCGGCGGTTACGCGGTGACCGGCCTGGTCGGGGGCGGCGAGGTCCTGCAGTCGGTCATCTACCAGGTCACCCTGCCGGTGCTCGGCGACGTCAAGCTGGTCACCTCGCTGTTCTTCGACGTCGGCGTCTACCTGATCGTCGTCGGCCTGGTCCTCGACATCCTGCGCAGCCTCGGCGCCGAGCTCGACCGCGAGGAGGAGGCCGGCGCCGTCCCGGCCGAGGACCCCACCGGCGACACGGCCTCCGGCGCGGCCGTCCCCGAGGAGGTGACGGTCCGATGACCCCCACCGTCGTCCTGCCGGTGATCATCGGTGGGCTCTACGCCGCCGGTGTCTACCTGCTGCTCGACCGCAGCCTCACCCGCGTGCTGCTCGGCTTCCTGCTGCTGGGCAACGCCACCAACCTGCTGCTGCTGTCGGCCGGCGGGCCGGGTGGCCTCGCGCCGATCCTCGGCTACGCCGAGCCGGAGGAGATGAGCGATCCGCTGCCGCAGGCGCTGATCCTCACCGCGATCGTGATCACGTTCGCCGCGTCGGCGTTCCTGCTGGCGATGATCTACCGGTCCTGGCGGCTGGTCCGGCAGGAGGTCGTGGGCATCGACGAGGAGGACCGGCGGGTGGCCACCCGGTCCGGCATGGACTCCGACGAGCTCGACCCGGACGACCTGGCCGCGGAGGACCGCCCCGCCGGGCACGCCGACAGCCTGCGCGACGACGTCGACGAGCTGCTCGAGCGGCACTTCGCGGGCATCCCCTCCGACGACGTGGACCTCCCGCCGACGCAGGGGAGGAGCCGGTGACGAGCGCGCTCGCCCCGCTGCCGGTCCTGCTGCCCCTGCTGGGCGCCGCGGCGGCCCTGCTCACCGGCCACCGGCCGCGCATCCAGCGCACGGTGAGCACGCTGGTGCTCACCGGCGTGCTGGTGGTCTCCGTCGTCCTGCTGTTCCTCGCCGACGCCGAGGGCGCGACGGCGATCTCGGTCGGCGGCTGGCCGGTCCCGCTCGGCATCGTCCTGGTGGTGGACCGCCTGTCGGCGCTCATGCTCGTCGTCGCCTCGACGGTCGGCCTCGGCGTCCTCCTGTTCGGCATCGGGCAGGGCTCGGCCGACGGCGACGAGGAGACGCCGCTGTCGATCTTCCACCCCACCTTCCTGGTGCTCATCGCCGGCGTGAGCAACGCCTTCCTGGCCGGCGACCTGTTCAACCTCTACGTCGGGTTCGAGATCCTGCTGGTGGCCAGCTACGTGCTGCTCACGCTCGGGGGGACGGCGCCGCGGGTGCGCGGCGGCATCACCTACGTGGTCGTCAGCCTGTGCAGCTCGCTGCTGTTCCTCGGCGCGATCGGGCTGGTGTACGCCGCGACCGGGACGGTCAACCTGGCGCAGCTGGCCGAGCGGCTCGACGACATCCCCGCCGGGACGGCGCTGCTCGTCCAGTCGATGCTGCTGATCGCGTTCGGCATCAAGGCGGCCGTCTTCCCGCTCTACGCGTGGCTGCCCGACAGCTACCCGACCGCACCCGCCCCGGTCACCGCGGTCTTCGCCGGCCTGCTCACCAAGGTCGGCGTGTACGCGATCATCCGCACGCAGACGCTGCTGTTCCCCGGCGGCGTCCTCGACGACCTGCTGCTGTGGGCGGCGCTGGCCACGATGCTCGTCGGCATCCTGGGTGCGGTCGCGCAGACCGACATCCGGCGGATGCTGTCCTTCACGCTGGTCAGCCACGTGGGCTACATGATCTTCGGGATCGGCCTGGCGACGGCGGGCGGGCTGGCCGGCGCGGTCTTCTACGTGGCGCACCACATCACCATCCAGACCACGCTCTTCCTCGTCGCGGGGCTGGTCGAGCGCAAGGGCGGCTCGACGTCGATCGAGCGGCTCGGGGGGCTGGCCCGCCTGTCCCCGCTGCTGGCGGTCCTGTTCTTCGTGCCGGCCATGAACCTCGCCGGCATCCCGCCGCTGTCGGGCTTCATCGGCAAGGTGGGGCTGCTCCAGGCCGGGGTCGCCGAGGGGGGTGCGCTGGCGATCACGCTGGTGGCCGGCGGGGTGGTGGCCAGCCTGCTGACCCTGGTGGCCATCGCGCGGGTGTGGACCCGGGCGTTCTGGCGGCCGCTGGCCGGGCCGCAGGACGACGCCGACCGGGACGGCCCCGGCCGGGAGGACGGGGCCGTCGCGGGCGGGTCGCGCGCCTCGGGGGCCGGGGACGGCGGCGAGCTGACCGCGTGGGAGCGGCACCAGGCGGTGGCCACCGCCTCGCACCCGCTGGACGACGAGCCACCCGCGCGGATCAGCGAGCGGCCGCTGCCGTGGCTCATGGTGGGGGCGACCGCCGGGATGGTCGCGGTCACCCTCGTGCTGACGCTGGTCGCCGGGCCGCTGTACGGGCTGGCCGACCGGGCCGCGGCCGACCTGCTCGACCGCACGCCCTACATCGCGGCGGTGTTCGGCAGCGGGAGCGGCGGGTGAGCGCGCGTCCCGCGGGCCCGGGCTGGCGGCACCGCGTGCTGCCACTGCTCTGGCTGGTGCTGGTGTGGAACCTGCTCTGGGGCACCTGGTCCTGGGCCAACCTGCTGTCGGGGCTGCTGGTCGCGCTGCTCGTCACGGTGCTGCTGCCGCTGCCGCCGGAGGCCGGTGGGCTGCGCCTCCGGCCGTGGCCGGCGCTGGTGTACGTCACCCGGTTCCTGGCCGACCTCGTCGCGTCCTGCGTGCAGGTCGTGCTGCTGGCCTTCCGGGGCGGGCGGCCGCGGAGCGCGATCATCACGGTGCAGGCGCGCACCGACAACGACCTGCTGCTGACCCTCCTGGCGGCGACCGTCTCGCTGATCCCCGGCTCGATCGTGCTGGAGCTCGACCGGGACCGGCGGGTGCTGGGCCTGCACGTGCTCGACGCGCGCGACGCCGCGGGCATCGAGGCCCAGAAGCAGCGGGTGCTGGCCGAGGAGGAGCGGATCGTCCGGGCCTTCGGCGGGCCGGACGACCTGGCGCGGCTGGGGCTGTCGGCCGGGGTGGCCGAGGCGGCCGCGGGGCTGGACGCGCGGGGAGGCCGGGCGTGACCGCCACCTACGCCGTCCTCTACGCGATGATCGGCCTCGGGGCGCTGCTGACGCTGGTCCGCCTGGCGCGCGGTCCCTCGCTGCTCGACCGGGTGGTGGCCACCGACACCCTGCTGGTGATCATCTCGGCCGGGCTGGCGGTGCACGCCGGGCTGGCCCGGGACCCGACCCTGGTCCGGGTGCTGGTCGTGGTGTCCCTGCTGGCGTTCGTCGGATCGGTGTCGGTCGCCCGCTACATCGGCGGCATGCTGGTGCGCGCCGAAGAGGCGCGGGAACGGGAGGCGGAGGCGTGATCGAGTCGTCCGCCGACGTCGTGGCCTTGGTGTGCCTCGGCCTCGGCGCGTTCCTGTGCCTGTCGGCCGGGGTCGGGCTGCTGCGGTTCCCCGACGTCCTCGCCCGCATGCACGCCGGCACGAAGCCGCAGGTGCTCGGCGTGCTGCTGATCATGACCGGCGCCGCGATCCGGCTGCAGGGGTGGTCGGCGACCTGGATGCTGCTGCTCGTGGCGCTGTTCCAGATGCTCACCGCCCCGGTCAGCGCGCACATGGTCAGCCGGGTGGCCTACCGCCGCCGGCACGTGCGCCGCGACCTGCTGCTGGTCGACGAGCTGCGCACCGACGAGCCCGGTGGCCCGCACCACCGGGGCGACGAGCCGGCCGACGCGCCGCCCGGCGCGGCGAGCTAGCCGAGCTGCCCCAGGTAGAACGGCAGCCCCTGGTCGTCCCGGCACAGCGACGTGAGCCCGTAGGGCATCCGCTCGACCTCCCCGGCCTGCCCGCCGGCGGTGCGGACAGCGGCGACGGCCACCTCGAGGTCGTCGACGGCGTACAGGGGCACCGTGCCGGGCTCGTCGGAGCCGCCGCCGATGCCGACCATCGGGACCGGGCCCTCCACCTGCCAGCCGTCGGCCACCCGGCCGGGGACGGCGGCCCAGCCGAGCACCGCCCCGTAGAAGTCCCGGGCGCGGGCGCCGTCGGGCACCTGGAGGGTGAGGTAGACGGCGTCGCCGGGGCGGAGCGGCGGTCGCGGGGCGGCCGGCGCGGAGTCGAGCGCGTGCAGCATCCAGCGGTGCCCGTAGGGGTCGACGACGACGCCGACCCGGCCGCCGGGCGCCTCGGTGGGCGGGCGGTCGACGGTCGCGCCCAGCTCGGCGGCGCGGGTGACGGCGGCCTCGACGTCGTCGACCGTGAGGTGCAGCGACACCGCGGTCCCGCCGTCGCCAGGGCCGGTCAGGCCCAGCTCCGGGTACTCGTCGGCGAGGTAGAACGGCGCGCCGGCGATCTCCATCTCGGCGTGGCCGATCCGGTCGTCGTCCATCACGTACGGGTCACCGACGACCCGGGCGCCGAGGGCCTCGCAGTACCAGTCCATCGCCGCCCGGGCGTCGCGGACGGAGAGGTAGGGCGTGAGCTGCGTCACGCCCCCATCCTCTCCGAGATCGGCCCTTACCGCTGGGCCCGGTTCACCGCCGACACCACCGCGCGCAGCGAGGCGGTGACGATGTTCGGGTCGATGCCGACGCCCCACAGGACCCGGTCGCCGACGGCGCACTCGACGTAGGCGGCCGCCCGGGCGTCGCCGCCGGCCGACAGCGCGTGCTCGGCGTAGTCGAGCACCCGGACGTCGACGTCGAGGCCGTGCAGCGCGTCGACGAACGCGGCGATCGGGCCGTTGCCCTGACCGGAGACGGTGACCGGGACGCCCGCGTCCTCCAGCTCGACGGTCATCTCGTCGAGCTTCTCGCCGTGCGCCTGGTGGCGGTGGCCGGCCAGGCTGAACCGGCCCCAGGGCGCCGCCGGCTCGGGCAGGTACTCGCTGCTGAAGGCGGCCCACATCTGCTCGGCGGTGACCTCGCCGCCCTCGTCGTCGGTGTGCCGCTGGATGACCGCGCTGAACTCGATCTGCAGCCGGCGCGGCAGGTCCAGGTGGTGCTCGGTCTTCATGATGTAGGCGACGCCGCCCTTGCCGGACTGGCTGTTCACCCGGATGACGGCCTCGTAGCTGCGGCCGACGTCCTTGGGGTCGATCGGCAGGTAGGGGACCGCCCAGGTCATCTGGTCGACCGGCCGGCCGGCGGCCTGCGCGTCGACCTCCAGCGCCTTGAAGCCCTTGTTGATGGCGTCCTGGTGGGAGCCGGAGAAGGCGGTGTAGACCAGGTCGCCGCCGTAGGGGTGCCGCTCGTGCACGCCGATCTGGTTGCAGTACTCGACGGTGCGGCGGATCTCGTCGATGTCGGAGAAGTCGATCTGCGGGTCGATGCCCTGGCTGAACAGGTTCAGGCCCAGGGTGACCAGGTCGACGTTGCCGGTGCGCTCGCCGTTGCCGAACAGGCAGCCCTCGATGCGGTCGGCCCCGGCGCGGTAGCCCAGCTCGGCGGCGGCCACGGCGGTGCCGCGGTCGTTGTGCGGGTGCAGGCTCAGCACGACCGCGTCGCGGCGGCCGAGGTTGCGGTGCATCCACTCGATCTGGTCGGCGTAGACGGTGGGCTCGGCCATCTCGACGGTGGCCGGCAGGTTCAGGATCGTCGGCCGGTCGGGGGTCGGCTCCCAGACGTCGGTCACGGCGTTGCAGACCTCGACGGCGAAGTCCAGCTCGGTGCCGGTGAAGGACTCGGGGGAGTACTCGAACCGGATCTCGGTGTCGCCGGCCTGCTCGGCCAGCTTGCGCACCAGTTGCGCGCCGTGGACGGCGATGTCGACGATGCCCGCGCGGTCGGAGCCGAAGACGACCCGCCGCTGCAGCGTGCTGGTCGAGTTGTACAGGTGCACGATCGCCTGGTTCGCGCCGCGCAGGGACTCGAAGGTGCGCTCGATCAGCTCGTCGCGGGCCTGGGTCAGCACCTGGATCGTGACGTCGTCGGGGACCAGGTCCTCCTCGACGAGCTGGCGGACGAAGTCGTAGTCGGTCTGGCTGGCCGCCGGGAACCCGACCTCGATCTCCTTGTAGCCCATGCGGACCAGCAGCTCGAACATCCGCCGTTTGCGGTCGGGCGTCATCGGGTCGATCAGGGCCTGGTTGCCGTCGCGCAGGTCGACCGCGCACCAGCGCGGGGCGGCGGTGGTGACCTTCTCCGGCCAGGTGCGGTCCGGCAGGTCGACCGGGGTGAAGGGGACGTACCGGTGGATCGGCATCCCCGAGGCCTGCTGGGGATTGCGTACGTGCGGGTGCTGCGAAGGGGTGCTCACGGGATTCTCGCTCCTCGGGCGCGGGCTGGACTCAGCTCCGTTGTGGGGCGGTCAGCAGGCGCCGGGGAAACGCTCCAGGCCACGGCGGGATCCCCGCGGCGAGGGGGCCGACCTAGGAGAGGGCCTCGCCGCGGCCGGTAAGCAGGAGGCTGCCGCGCACGGGCCCACGGTAGCAGCGGCTCAACCCACATCGCACACACACGGGCAGCCGTCGGCGTGTACGGGCCGTTCGCCGGTGTCCAGCTCGGCGCACCCCGGTGGGCACTCGCAGACCCACTCGCGCTGCTCGCGCACCTCACCGGCGTCCCGCCGCCGACGGAACTCCTCCTCGAGCTGCTGCCGGAGGGCCCGTGCCCGTGCGGCCCTGCGCTCCCACGGCGCGTCGCCCGGCTGGGGGAGCTGGTGGTCGCCCGGGGTGCCGAGGCGGCCGCGCCAGAAGTCGCGGGTCCAGCGCACGCGGTCGAACGTGTACCAGGGCTGCTCGCGGCTGTACCGCTCGTCTCCGTGCCACCAGTCCTGGTCGCCGTAGCGCGTGTCGAGGTGGGCCGGGAACCGGCGGCCGGCCATGTCCCGGACCGCACCGTCGGCCATCCCGGTGACCTCCGCCCCGGTGCCGTCCAGGAGCGCCAGCCGCCATCCCGCCAGTGCCGCTGCCCGCGCCAGGACGCGCGCGTCCAGACCAGCTGAGCCGCTCTCCGCGGCTGCGACGGCCGACTTGGAGATCCCCAGGCGAACGGCCAGTTCCCGTTGGGAGAGGTCCGCCGTGCGCCGGATCCGCCGGAGCGCACCGGTCAACTCGAACGACGCCACGGCGGCAGGGTGCCCGCCTGGCACGGGCGGTGGGCCACCGTCCGCGGATCTGTGGACGGGCGGCACACCTCTCCTGGGGTGCTAGTGCTCTGCCCACCATGCTGGGCAGAGCACCAGCACCCGAGGAGGAATGTGCGCCGGCCCCGGGGAGGCGCCGTGGCGGTCAGAACGTGCGCTTGAGGCGCAGGCGGAGGGGGCGGCCGTCGGGGTCGTCGAAGAGGCGGTAGACCGGCGTCGCCCAGAGCCGGGTGACCAGCGAGAGCCGCTCGGGGGAGTGGTGGCGCAGCCGCCCCGGCGGACGCGGTCCCTGCCGGCCGCCCGCGTGCCAGGCGTCCAGGGCGTCGGCGCTGGCGACCAGCGCCTCGACGAAGCGGCCGGGATCGACCAGGTCGTCGTCCTCGCTGCCGTCGGCCGCCCGGTCGAGGTGCTCGCGGGCGAGCTCCAGCCGCAGGTCGCGGGCGAACACCCGGGCGCACTCACCGGTACCGGCCGGGTCGCGCGGCTCCCGCGGGTCGAGGGTGGTGTCGAGGACGGCGGAGGAGAGCTCGCTGTCGTGGGTCCAGGACCGGCGGTTGAAGTTGTCGCTGCCGACGCTGGCCCAGGTGTCGTCCACCACGCAGACCTTGGCGTGCACGTACACCGGCGTGCCCTCGTGGTTCTCCACGTCGAAGACGTGCACCCGGTCGCGACCGGCCCGCCGGCACATCTCGATCGCCTGCCACCGCCCGACGTACTGCGGCAGCTCGGCGAAGGCGCCCTCCTGGTCGGGCACCCGCGGCACGACGACCACCAGGTGGAGGTCCGGGCGTGCGGCCAGCGCCTCGGCGAACAGCCGGGCGACGTCGGCCGACCACATGTACTGGTCCTCCAGGTACACCAGCCGGCGGGCCCGGTTGATCGCCTTCGAGTAGCCCCGGGCCACCGACCGCTCGCCCTGCGGCGCGAAGTCGTAGGGCGGCCGGATCGCGGGGTAGGTGCGCAGCGTCTGCACGAGGTGCGGCCCGCACTCCGGCGGCGGGGGCAGCTGCGGGGGCAGCGGCGGCGGGTCGAGCCGGGCGTGGTGCAGCTTGTCGCGCACCCAGGCGATCGGGTGGTCGACGTCGGCGTTGGTCGGGTCCTCCCAGCGCTCGCGGAACGCGGTGTCGAGCACGTGCACCGCGGGCCCGCTCAGCACGAGCTGCACGTCGTGCCACGGCGGCCGCTCCCCGTAGACAGAAGCCATCTGCACCGGCTGCGGGTCGCCGAGGTGCCGGGCGTCGTCCCGCCGGGAGTGGCACAGGTCGATGCCGCCGGCGAAGGCGACGTCCCGGGACGGGTCACCGGCGTGCCGCAGCACCACGAACTTCTGGTGGTGGCTGCCGAACCGCCGCACCCGCTGGTCGAGCACCATCTGCCCGCCGTCGTGCTCGATCTCCTCGTCGAGCGCGCGGTTCTCCTCCTTGCTGAACGACGCCCGGTCCATGTGCGAGCGCCACACCAGCCCGCGGACGGCCACCCCGCGGCGGGCCGCCTCCTCGAACAGCTGGGCCACGGTCGGGCCGTCGTCGCGCAGCTTCTGGTCGGGATCGCCGCGCCAGTCCGTGAAGAAGAGGTGGTCACCCCTGCCGAGCGCCTCGACCTCCTCGACCAGCCGGTCGAAGTAGGTCGCCCCGTGGACCAGCGGCTCGGCGAGGTTGCCCGCCGTCCAGGCCGGCAGCGCCGTCGCGGGGTTGCCCCGCTCCCCGGCGCTGAGCAGCCACTGCTCCGGATCGTCCACCCGGCGACGGTAGCCTGTTGACCCGTGGCACTCGTCGTCCAGAAGTACGGCGGCTCGTCCGTCGCCTCCGCAGCGCACATCAAGCGTGTCGCCGAGCGGATCGTGAGCGCCAAGAAGGACGGCCACGACGTCGTCGTCGTGGTCTCCGCCATGGGCGACACCACCGACGAGCTGCTCGACCAGGCCAGCCAGATCACCGACGACCCGCCCGGTCGCGAGCTGGACATGCTGCTCACCGCCGGCGAGCGCATCTCCATGGCGCTGCTGGCGATCGCCATCTCCACGCACGGCTACGAGGCCCGGTCGTTCACCGGCTCGCAGGCCGGCGTGATCACGACGTCCAGCCACGGCAAGGCCCGGATCATCGACGTGACCCCCGGCCGGCTGCGCTCCGCCCTCGACGAGGGCTCGATCGTCATCGTCGCCGGCTTCCAGGGCGTCAGCCAGGACACCAAGGACATCACCACGCTAGGACGCGGCGGCTCGGACACCACCGCCGTCGCCGTGGCGGCCGCGCTGCAGGCCGACGTCTGCGAGATCTACACCGACGTCGACGGCGTCTTCACCGCCGACCCGCGGATCGTCCCCAACGCCAGGCGGCTGCAGACCATCACCTACGAGGAGATGCTCGAGCTCGCCGCCTCCGGGGCCAAGGTGCTCATGCTGCGCTGCGTCGAGTACGCCCGCCGCTACGGCATCCCCGTGCACGTCCGCAGCTCCTACTCACAGCTCCCCGGCACGACCGTGACCGGCTCGATGGAGGACCTCTCGGTGGAACAGGCGATCATCACCGGCGTCGCGCACGACCGCAGCGAGGGCAAGATCACCGTCTACGGCGTGCCCGACCGGCCGGGCGAGGCGGCGCAGATCTTCCGCGTCCTCGCCGACGCCGAGATCAACATCGACATGATCGTGCAGAACGTGTCGGCCGAGGCCAGCAAGCTGGCCGACATCTCCTTCACGCTGCCCAAGAGCGACGGCCCGGCCGCGCTGGCCGCGCTGGAGAAGGTCAAGAACACCGTCGGCTTCACCGACGTCAGCTTCGACCAGCACATCGGCAAGGTGTCGCTGGTCGGCGCGGGCATGCGCTCGCACCCCGGCGTGTCGGCGCGGTTCTTCGGCGCCCTGGCCGACGCGGGCGTCAACCTGGAGCTGATCAGCACCTCGGAGATCCGCATCTCCGTGGTCTGCCGCGACACCGACGTGGACGTCGCGGTGCGCGCGGTGCACGACGCCTTCGAGCTGGGCACCGAGGACGTCGAGGCCGTGGTGTACGGAGGAACCGGGCGATGAGCATCTTCAAGCAGGACGGGCTGCGCGTCGGCGTCGTCGGTGCCACCGGTCAGGTCGGCGCCGTCATGCGCCGGATCCTGGCGGAGCGGGACTTCCCGATCAGCGAGCTGCGCTTCTTCGCCTCCGCCCGGTCGGCCGGCAGCACCCTGCCCTGGAACGGCGGGGAGATCACCGTCGAGGACGCCGCGGTCGCCGACCCCAGCGGCCTCGACGTCGCCCTGTTCTCCGCCGGTGCCAGCACCTCGCGGGTGCAGGCCCCGCGGTTCGCCGAGGCCGGTGTCACCGTGATCGACAACAGCTCCGCCTTCCGGCGCGACCCCGACGTCCCGCTGATCGTGGCCGAGGTGAACCCGCACGCCCTCGCCGAGATGCGCAAGGGCATCATCGCCAACCCGAACTGCACCACCATGGCCGCGATGCCGGTGCTCAAGCCGCTGCACGACGAGGCGCAGCTGGTCCGCATCGTCGCGAGCACCTACCAGGCGGTGTCGGGCAGCGGCCTGGCCGGCGTCGAGGAGCTCGACACCCAGGTGAAGTCGGTCGTCGACAAGGCCGCCGAGCTCACCCACGACGGCTCGGCGGTGACCTTCCCCGAGCCGGTCAAGTACGTGCGGCCGATCGCGTTCAACGTGCTGCCGATGGCCGGCTCCCTGGTGGACGACGGCACGTTCGAGACCGACGAGGAGCAGAAGCTCCGCAACGAGAGCCGGAAGATCCTCGGCATCCCCGAGCTGCTGGTCTCGGGCACCTGCGTGCGGGTGCCGGTCTTCACCGGCCACTCGCTGTCGCTCAACGTCGAGTTCGCCCGGCCGCTGTCGGTCGAGCGCGCCACCGAGCTGCTCACGGGCGCCCCCGGTGTCGAGCTCTCCACGGTGCCCAACCCGCTGCAGGCGGCCGGCCAGGACCCGAGCTACGTGGGCCGCATCCGGCAGGACCCGGGCGTCCCGGACGGCCGCGGCCTCGCGCTGTTCGTCAGCAACGACAACCTGCGCAAGGGCGCCGCGCTCAACACCGTCCAGATCGCGGAGCTGGTGGCACGGTCCCGCTAGGGCTGCACGTGGCGTAGCGCGAAGCCCAGGGCCACCTCGACCTGGCGGATCGTCTCCTCGATCACCAGCGACCCGTGCCCGGCGTCGAACCGGTACACCTCGTGCCGCTTGCCCAGCCGCTCCAGCTCGCCCAGGTAGTTGTCGATCTGCCGGATCGGGCAGCGCGGGTCGTTGGCGCCGGCCACGACGAGCACCGGCGCGGCGACGGCGTCGACGTAGGTGATCGGCGACGAGCGCACGTAGACGTCGCGCACCTCCTCCGGTGACCCGCCGAACAGCGCCCGGTCGTAGGCCCGCAGGCCCTCCATCTCGTCCTCGTACGCGGCCAGGTAGTCCGCGACGGGCACCTCGGCGATGCCCGCGGCCCACCGCTCGGGCTGCGTGCCCAGCCCCAGAAGGGTGAGGAAGCCGCCCCAGGAGCCGCCGGAGAGGATCGCGCGGGCCGGGTCGACGACGCCCTCGGCCACCAGCGCGTCGTAGACCGCGCCGACGTCCTCGAGCTCGGTCAGCCCCGGCCGCCCGGTGAGCGCGTCGCGCCAGACGCTGCCGTAGCCCGTGGAGCCGCGGTAGTTCACGTGCACGACCGCGTAGCCGGCGTCGACGTACGCCGCGCGCCGGGCCCGGTACGAGTCGTCGTCGAGCGACTCGGGACCGCCGTGCACCAGGAAGGCGGTCGCGTACGGCGCCGGCCGGTCCTGCGGGCGGACCACCAGCGCGTGCACCTTCCCGCCAGGGCCGTCGACCCACCGGTCCTCGACGGGGTACGCGGCGGGCGGCGCGACCTCCGCCACCGACAGGACCACGGGGCCGTCGGCCCGGCGGACCACCGGAGGCTCCACCGACGAGGACCAGGCCAGCTCCACCGTGCCGTCGGGGCGGGCCGTGGCCCCCCGCACGACCCCCGTCGGGGTGTCCAGCCGCTCCAGGGACCCCGTGGACAGGTCGTAGCGGTACAGCTCGCTGCGGGCCGCGGAGTCGTGGCCCACCAGCAGGGCAGAGCCGTCGGGGTAGAAGCCGGCGCTCACGTCGCCGGGCAGGTCGAGCATGATCTCGGTCTCCTCGCCGGTCGCGAGGTCCCAGACGAGCAGCTCCTCGCGGCCGCGCCGCTCGTGGCCGACCAGCAGCCGGCGGTCACCGGGCAGCGGGCCGAACTCCAGCGCGTGCAGACCGCGCCCGTCGCCGTCCCACTTGTCCGCCACCACCGCGTCGTCCGCCGTCCGCAGCACCCGCAGCGCCGGGTAGCGCGGGTCGCCGTGCTCGGAGTGGGAGATCACCAGCAGCTCGTCGTCGCGGCTGAGCGCGTCGACCGACGCCGGGTCCTCGTGCCGGTAGACCACCCGCGGCGTGCCGCCGTGCGGCGCCACCCACAGCTCGCTGCCGTCGTCGGTCGACCGCCCGACGGCGACCAGCGTGCGCCCCACCTCCAGGCCCGCCGGGTAGGCCGGCCCGACCTCGGGCAGCGGCTCGGTGTCCGGGCCGCCGGCGAACGGCTGGGTGCGCCAGGTGCCGAACTCGTCGCCGTCGGTGTCGGCGAACCACCAGACCGTGCCGCCGTCGGGGGAGAGGGTGGCGATCAGCGTGCCGTTGGGCCGGTCGGTGACCTGGCGGTGGCGGTCGCTCGCGCGGTCCCAGGCGTACTGCTCCACGACGCCGCTGACGTCGGAGGCGTACAGGCAGCGGTCCGGCGCGTCCTCGGCCCACTCGGGCAGGCTCACCCGCGGTGCGCGGAACCGGGCCTGCCAGCGGGCGGTGACCTCCGGGGAGAGGGCCGGGGCCTCGGGCGCTGCAGAACTCAACGCGACCTCCTCGTAGAACGACTCAGGGGCCGCCTGGTCGGCGGCCCCTGAGCAGGTGGTCGGGGTGACAGGATTTGAACCTGCGACCTCGTCGTCCCGAACGACGCGCGCTACCAAGCTGCGCCACACCCCGAGGTGCGGGATCGAGTCTACCTGCCCTCCCGGACTGCCCCGGCGGCGGGCCTCAGGCCGCCCGCGGGGTGAGGCTGAGCAGCGTGGCCTCGGGCGGGCAGGCGAAGCGCACGGGCGCGTAGGGGCTGGTGCCGAGCCCCGCCGAGACGTGCAGCCACGTCCCGTTCGGGTTCGCCGGCGTCGCCTCGGCCCACCGGTGCAGCCAGCGGACCCGGTCGCGGTCGATGCCGCAGTTGGTCACCAGCGCGCCGTAGAAGGGCACCCGCAGCTGCCCGCCGTGGGTGTGGCCGCACAGCAGCAGGTCGTAGCCGTCGGCGGCGAACCGGTCGAGCACCCGGGGCTCGGGGGAGTGCACCAGCCCGATCCGCAGGTCGGCCGTGGGATCGGCGCGGCCGGCCACCTCGTCGTAGCGGTCCCGCTTCAGGTGCGGGTCGTCCAGGCCGGCGAGGACGATCCGGCGGCCGTCGACCTTGAGCTCGCCGCGGGCGTTGGTGAGGTCCAGCCAGCCCCGCCCGGTCAGCCCGTCGCGCAGGTCCCGCCACGGCAGCGGCTCGCCGTGCACCCGCTTGTGGTCGCGCTTGAAGTACTTCAGCGGGTTCTTCGGCTTCGGCGCGTAGTAGTCGTTGGACGACGTCACGAACGCGCCGGGCCGGTCGAGCAGCGGGTCGAGGGCGCGCAGCGTGGGCGGCACGGCGTCGAAGCCGGCGAGGTTGTCACCGGTGTCGATCACCAGGTCGGGCTCGAGCGCGGCCAGCCCGGCGACCCACTCTTGCTTGCTCCGCTGGCCCGCGGTCATGTGCAGGTCGGACAGCTGCAGGATCGACAGCGGCCGCGAGCCGGGCGCCAGGACCGGGACGTCGAAGCGGCGCAACGTCCAGCGCGTGCGCTCGTAGAGGCTCGCGTAGGCGACGGTGGCCGCGCCGGTGGTGACGGCGGCGGTGGGCAGGGCGGTGTACCAGCGCACGGTGGTCCAGCCTACGTGCCAGGCTGGGGGCGTGTCCGAGCTCAAGGAACTGCTGCGCGCCGACCTGACCACCGCGATGAAGTCCCGCGACGAGCTGCGCACCGCGACGCTGCGCATGGCGCTCACCGCGGTCACCGCCGAGGAGGTCGCCGGCAAGGAGGCCCGCGAGCTCAGCGACGACGACGTGCAGGCGGTGCTGCGCCGCGAGGCGAAGAAGCGCCGGGAGGCCGCCGACGCCTTCGCCGAGGCCGGGCGCCCCGAGCAGGCCGAGCGCGAGCGCGCCGAGGGCGAGGTGCTGGCCGCCTACCTGCCGGCGCAGATGGAGGACGCCGACCTGGCCGCCCTGGTGGCCGACGTCATCACGCGGACCGGTGCGTCCGGCATGAAGGACATGGGCCGGGTCATGGGCGCGGCGAACCAGGTCGTCGCCGGGCGCGCCGAGGGTGCGCGGGTGGCCGCGGAGGTCCGCCGCCAGCTGGGCTAGTCGTCGTCGTCCCCGCCGCCACCGGGGCCGGAGTTGCCCCCGCCACCACCGGGTCCGTTGCCCTGCTCGCCGTCCTGGCCGTTGTCGCCCTCGGCGGGCGGGTCCGGGTTGGCCGGCGGCGCGACGTAGCCGAAGCCGTCGCTCACCTGGATGGTGATCGTCTGGTCCTGGGTGGCGCGGGAACCCGACGGCGGGTTCAGGCCCAGGAACGTGCCCTCCGGCTGGTCGCTCTCGACGACGGCGGTGTCGGACGGGAACCCGGCCGAGGCCAGCGCGTCCTCGCAGTTGTCGACCGACGTGCAGTTCGGCACCACGCGGGTGTTGCCGTCCACGACCGTCTGGTCGGCGGGCGGGAACTCCGCCGTCGGCTGGTTGCTGAGGATCGGCAGCATCGCGTCGTGCCAGATGGTGGCCGGTTTGTTGCCGCCGAAGCCGCCGACGTTCTGGTTCTGCTTCGGGTTGAGCACCATCACGCTGGCCGTGTACTCGGGCGTGTAGCCGACGAAGGCCGCGGAGAAGTTGCTCTGCGACGTACCGGTCTTGCCGGCGATCTGGTGGCCCGGGACGTAGGCCCGCGCGCCGGTCTGCCCCGGGTACCCCGGCTCGACGTCCTTGCGCAGGATCTGGTTCAGCGTGGTGGCGACCCCGCTCGGGATGGCCTCGGCGTGGCAGTTGTCAGCGGTGACGACGGGGGTGCCGTCCTCCTTGAGCAGCGGCTGGCCGTCGCGGCCGAGGACCTGCACCACCGGCGTCGGGTCGCACTGCGTGCCGCTGGCCGCCAGCGTGGAGTACGCGCTGGCCAGGTCCAGCGGGCTGGTGGGCTCCGGGCCGAGCGTGAACGAGCCCCGCTCCTCGGCGATGATCTGGTCGGCGATCGGGTCGAGCGAGTGCAGCCCCATCCGCTGGGCCATGCGCACCGGGCCCTCCACGCTGCCGAGGGCGTCCTCCAGCGCCACGAAGTAGGTGTTGGAGGACATGACGAGCGCCTGCTCCATGTTCAGCGTCCCGGGGTAGCTGCCGGCGTTCGCGACGCTGTAGGGGTTGCGGCCGTTCTTGTAGACCCGCGAGGTGTACCGGTCGCCGGTGGTCAGCGTGTAGTGCTGCGAGTAGCCCTCCTCGAGGGCCGCCGCGGCGGTGAACACCTTGTACGTCGAGCCGGCGCCCTGGCTGGCCGCGGTGTTGAGCACGACGGACTCGCACTCGGGCGCGTCGCAGCCGTACCGCCGGTTGACGCTCATCGCCAGCACGTGCCCCGTGCCGGGCTCCACGGCGGTGAACATGCCGGCCAGCGAGGCGCCCATGGGCAGCGTGTTGAGCACCGCCTGGTCGCCGGCCACCTGCATGTCGGGCCGCAGGGTGGTCTGGATGGTCAGGCCGCCGTCGTTGATCTGCTGGTCGGTCAGCCCGAGCGTGCCGGTGAGGTAGCTGCGCAGGTAGGCGCAGAAGAAGCCACCGACGGCCGCGTCGACGCAGCCGTTGGCCGGCGGCTGGCCAGGGGCGACCGTGACCGGCGTGGCGAGCGCCTCGGCCAGCTGCTGGTCGTCGATGTGCCCGAGCCTGTGCATCCGGTTGAGCACCTGGTCGCGGCGGGTCTTGGCGTTCTCGGGGTTGGTGGTCGGGTCGTCGTTGGTCGGGCTCTGCACCAGCCCGGCCAGCATGGCGGCCTGCACCAGGTTCAAGTCGGCGGCGTTGACCGAGAAGTACCGCTGGGCGGCGGCCTGGATGCCGTAGGCGCCCTGGCCGAAGTACACCGTGTTCAGGTAGCGGGTGAGGATCTCGTCCTTCGAGAACTCCTCCTCCATCGCCAGGGCCAGGCGGGCCTCGCGCAGCTTGCGGCCCGGGGTCTGCTCGGTCGCCGCCTGCCGCTCCTCGGGGGTGTCCGCCGTCTGCAGCAGGGTCTGCTTGACCAGCTGCTGGGTCAGCGTCGAGCCGCCCTCCTGGACCGAGCCGGCGGCGACGTTGGTGACCAGCGCGCGCAGCGTGCCCTGCACGTCGAGGCCGTTGTGCTCGTAGAAGCGCGAGTCCTCGATGTCGACCAGGGCCTGCTTCACCAGGTCGCTGATCTGCTCGCTGGCGACCGGGATCCGGTTGTTCGTGTAGAAGTACGTGATCACCGAGCCGTCGGCGGCGAGGACGACGCTGTTGCCGGCGGGCGACTCGTCGGTCAGCTCACCGGGCAGCGCGTCGAGGAGCGACGCGGAGTTGCGGGCGACCAGGCCCGACCCGCCGATCCACGGGAACAGCACACCGGCGAGCAGGGCCCCGGCGAGGACGATGGTCCCGGCCAGCTTGGCGAGGGTGGCGGACCGGACGCGCGCATTCTCCGACATCGCAGGCCAAGGTACCTGCCGGAGCAGTCCCGGGCCGTCGGGCTCAGGGACGGCGCGCGGGGAGGATCCGCGTGCGCGGCGTGCCGGTCGGGGTGCCGTCGTCCGGACCGATCAGTTCCGCTCCCATGCCGCGCAACCCGTCCAGGTCGTGGACGTCGCCGGCGGCGGCCGGGACGGTGCGGACGGCGACCTGCGGGTGGGCGCTGGTGAACCGGTCGGCCAGCCGCTGCTCGCGCGTGGCCAGGGTCATCCGCTCGGCGTGCACCCGCAGCGCGCCGGCCGCGACCTGCGAGCCCTTGCCGCCGGCCTCGAGCACCTCCTCGGCCGCGCCCTCGGCGCGGGTCGCCGACAGCGCGGTGGTCGCCGGCGGGTGGGTGCGGTTGAGCACCAGGCCGGCCAGCGGCATGCCCTCGGCGGAGAGCCGGTCGACGAAGTAGGACGCCTCCCGCAGCGCGTCGGGCTCGGGGGTGGCGACGACGACGAACGACGTCCCCGGCATCCGCAGCATCTCGTAGGTGGCGGTGGCCCGTTCCCGGAAGCCGCCGAACATGGTGTCCAGCGCCGAGACGAACGCGGAGATGTCGCGCAGCAGCTGGCCGCCGAGGATCTTGGAGATGATCCGGCTGAACACGCTGAAGCCGGCACCGACCACCCGCATGCCCACCCGCCCGCCGGCCCGGGCCGGGGCGGTGAGCAGCCGGATCATCGTGCCGTCGAGGAAGCGGCTCATCCGGTTGGGGGCGTCGAGGAAGTCCAGCGCCGATCGCGACGGCGGGGTGTCGACGACGATGAGGTCCCACTGGTCGGTGGCGCGCAGCTGGCCCAGCTTCTCCATGGCCATGTACTCCTGCGTCCCGGCGAAGGACGAGGACAGCGCCTGGTAGAAGGGGTTCTCGAAGATCTGCTGGGCCCGGTCGGGGCTGGTGTGCGCGGACACGACGTCGTCGAACGTCCGCTTCATGTCCAGCATCATGGCGTGCAGCTCGCCGTCGGCCCCGACGTCCACCTTGCGCGGCTCGTTGTCGAGCTCCACCAGCCCGAGCGACTGCGCCAGCCGCCGGGCGGGGTCGATGGTGAGGACGACGACCCGGCGGCCGGCCTCGGCCGCGGCGAGCGCCAGCGCCGCCGACGTCGTCGTCTTGCCCACGCCGCCGGCGCCGCAGCAGACGACGATGCGGGTCTCCGGCGACCGGATGAGGGCGGCGAGGTCCATCGGCGGGGCGACCCGGACGACCGAGCCCGTCACGCGGCGACCTCGGGGCTCAGGTGCTCCTCCAGCCGGCCGGCCAGCTCGAACAGGCAACCCAGGTCGACGGGCCCGACGAGCAGCGGGAGCTCGACGGTGGGCCGGCCGAGCGCGAGGACGTCGCCGCGCAGGGCGTCCTGGGCGGCCCACCGCTGGGCGTGCTCGACCGCCTCGGCGGCCAGCGGCGCGGCCAGCGAGGCCGGCAGGTGCGCCGACTCGAGGGCGGGCACCAGCTCGGCGCCGGTCAGCCGCCCCTCCGCCGCCCGGGCCAGGCTGGACGGCGGCAGCGCCGGCTCGGTGGCCATGTTGACGACCACCGAGCCCACCGGCAGGCCGACGGCGGTCAGCTCCGCGATGGCGTCGGCGGTCTCCTGCACCGGCATGTCCTCGAGCAGGGTGACCAGGTGCACCGCCGTCTGCGGGGACTTCAGCACCGCCATGACGCCGTCGCTCTGGGTCTTGATCGGGCCGGAGCGGGCCAGCTGGCCCATCTCGCCGGTGACGTTGAGGAAGCGGGTGATGCGGCCGGTCGGCGGCGCGTCGACGACGACGGCGTCGTAGACCCGCTTGCCGTCGTGCCGGCGGGTCACCGCCTCCTTGACCTTGCCGGTGATGAGCACGTCGCGCAGGCCCGGCGCGATGGCGGTGGCGAAGTCGATGGCGCCCATCTTGCGCAGCGCGCGGCCGGCCCGGCGCAGGTTGTAGAAGAGGTCGAGGTACTCGAGCAGCGCCTCCTCGACGTCGATGGCGAGGGCCTTGACCTCCCCGCCGCCGCGCGTGACGGCCACCCGCCGCTCCTCGTAGGGCAGCGGCGGGGTGTCGAACAGCTGGGCGATGCCCTGCCGGCCCTCGGTCTCGACGAGCAGGACGGTGCGGCCGTCGGCGGCCAGCGCCAGGGCCAGGGCGGCGGCGACGGTGGTCTTCCCGGTCCCGCCCTTGCCGGTCACCACGTGGCAGCGCACGGGCAGGGGCTCGGGGCTCACGGTGCTCAGCGTAGGAGGACCGTCTGTGCGGGGCCCGTCCCGGGAGGCGCTAGCGTCCCCTGCATGAGCGAACCGGTTCGCCGCAAGTGGGAGTACGCCACCATCCCGCTGCTGATCCACAACACCAAGGCGATCCTCGACTCCTGGGGCGTCGACGGCTGGGAGCTGGTCACCGTGCTCCCCGGTCCCGGCGGGGCGGAGCAGCTCGTCGCCTACCTCAAGCGCCCCTCCGACTGAGGACTCCCATGACCGCCCCCACGTCCGCGGACGCCGCGCCGAGCTGGCACGCCCGGCTCGCCGAGCTCGGCATCCGCCTGCCCCCGGTGGCCGCCCCGGTCGCCTCCTACGTGCCGGCCGTGCGCAGCGGCTCGCTGGTGTTCACCAGCGGTCAGCTGCCCTTCATCGACGGCGGGCTGCGCCGCTCCGGCAAGGTCGGCGGCTCGGTCGAGGTCGAGGAGGCCGCGGCCGACGCCAAGCTCTGCGCGCTCAACGCGCTGGCCGCGATCGACGAGCTGGTCGGGCTGGACTCGATCGCCCGCGTCGTCCGGGTGGTCGGCTACGTGGCCAGCGCCGAGGGCTTCAGCGGGCAGCCGCGGGTCGTCAACGGCGCCAGCGAGCTGCTCGGCAAGATCTTCGGCCCGGCGGGGCAGCACGCCCGCAGCGCCGTCGGCGTCGCCGAGCTGCCGATGAACGCGCCGGTCGAGGTCGAGCTGACCGTCGAGCTGAGGGGATGACCCCGGCCGAGCCGAGGCAGGCGGCCACCGTCCTGCTGCTGCGCGACGGTGCCGACGGGCTCGAGGTGTACCTGCTCCGCCGCACGCGGGGCATGCCGTTCGCCGGCGGGATGACCGCCTACCCCGGTGGCGGGGTCGACCCCCGGGACGGCGACGTGGACGTCGCCTGGGTCGGGCCCGCCCCGGCCGACTGGGCCGCCGCGTTCGGCTGCGACGAGCGGACGGCGCGCGAGCTGGTCTGCGCCGCGGTCCGGGAGACCTTCGAGGAGGCCGGCGTGCTGCTCGCCGGCCCCGCCGACGGCGGCGACGTCGTCCTGGACGTCTCCGGCGACGACTGGGAGGACCAGCGGCAGGCCCTGCTGTCCCGCGAGCTGTCGCTGGCCGAGCTGCTGGCCGGCCGCGGGCTCGCGCTGCGCTCGGACCTGCTGCGGCCCTTCGCCCACTGGATCACCCCGCCGGTGGAGCCGCGGCGCTACGACACGAAGTTCTTCGCCGCCGCCCTGCCGGTGGGGCAGGAGGCCCGGCACGTCTCCGGGGAGGCGGACGAGGCGAGCTGGCTGACCCCGGCGGCGGCCCTGGCCGAGGCGGAGACCGGCGGGCGGCCGATGCTCCCGCCGACCCAGCACACGCTCGGCCAGCTGCAGCCGTTCGCCGACGTGGCCGCCGCGCTGGCCGGCTCGCCACCGGAGCCGCTGCAGCCGATCAGCCCCACCTTCGAGGAGACGCCCGACGGCCGCTGGGCCGTGCTCCCCGACGGCACCCGGGTGCGCCTGGTGGTCCCGCTCCCGTCGTAGTAGAAGGACCCCGCTGCCCCCCACCACTCGCAAGCTCGCGGCGGGGCCCTGCAGCGGGGCCGCTGTCAGCGGGCGCGGCGGCGGAGGCGCTCCTCGTCGAGGACGACGACCGACTTGCCCTGCAGCTGGATCCAGCCGCGGTGCACGAAGTCGGCCAGCGCCTTGTTGACCGTCTCGCGGGAGGCGCCGACCAGCTGGGCCAGCTCCTCCTGGGTGAGGTCGTGGCGCACCCGGAGGCCGTCGGAGTCGCGGCTGCCGAAGCGGTCGGCCATCTGCAGCAGCGCCTTGGCGACGCGGCCGGGGACGTCGGTGAAGATCAGGTCGGCCACCGAGTCGTTGGTGCGGCGCAGCCGGCGGGCCAGCACGTGCAGCAGCCGCTCGCCGACCTCGGGGTGCGCCTCGATCCACGGGCGCAGCATCGACTGCGGCATCTTGGCCAGCTTCACGTCGGTCACCGCGGTCGCCGTCGCGGTGCGCGGACCCGGGTCGAACACCGACAGCTCGCCGAACTGGTCGGAGGGACCCATCACGGCCAGCACGTTCTCGCGGCCGTCGGGCGAGCGCCGCGACAGCTTGATCTTGCCGGAGAGGACGATGTACAGGCTGTCCCCCGGCTCGCCCTCGTTGAAGACCACCCGGCCGCGGGGGAGGGTCATCGTCTCGAGGCGGCTGACCACCGGCTCCACGGCTTCTTCCGCAAGCCCCTGGAAGAGCCCGGACTGGGCCAGTACGTCGTCCACTGCACGTCCTCTCACTGCACGTCTCGCGCCGGACGCCCGGTAGGCATCCGTGTCCGACCGGTGAGTCTAGGCGGCTGTGCTGATCGTCACCCGTTCGAGACGGCGGTCATGCCCCGGACGGGCGAGTGGGCGTGCTCACACCGTGCGCACGGCGACGGAGGTCAGACCAGCGGTTCCTGGGCGCGCCTGGTCCGCCCGCGGTTGCGGTTGCGCCAGCGGCTGAGCGCCCGGCGGACGCCCGACGTGGTGAGCGTGTCCACCTCACCCGGGGTGGCGCTGGACAGGAACTCGGCCACCTCGCGGCCGGACGCCGGACGGCGCAGCGGCTCCTCGACCCGCTCCATGACCAGCAGGAAGGCGATCAGCAGCGGCGGGAACAGGATGACGATGAGGGCGACCATGCGAACCTCCTCGGCCCTTCTGCACGGGGTCGGGGTACCCACGCGCGGACGGGTGAGTCCTGGGACGGTGCCGGTCCCCGGTCACGTGGCGCCGTCGATGATGGCACGCCCGGTCGATGTCGGCCGCTCCGCATACCCTCGACCGCGTGTCCCCGCCCGCGACCGCTCGGCCCGCCTACGCCCGCCCGCTGACCGGGCGCTCCGCCGCCGGCCGCCGTCCGGCACGCGGGGCGCTGCCGGGCGGGTCGCCGTTCGACGAGCAGGAGACCGCGCTGGCCCGCACCCGGCGGGCCCGCCGGATGGCCCGCGAGCTCGCGGTGATCCACCCCGACGCGCACTGCGAGTTGGACTTCACCAACGCCTTCGAGCTGCTGGTCGCCACGGTGCTCTCGGCGCAGACCACCGACAAGATGGTCAACAAGGTCACCCCGACGCTGTTCGCGAAGTACCCCGACGCGTACGCGCTGGCCGGCGCCGACCGCACGGAGCTCGAGACCATCCTCAAGCCCACCGGCTTCTTCCGCGCCAAGGCCGGCTCGGTGCTGGGCCTGGCCCAGGCGCTGGTCGAGCGGTTCGACGGCGAGGTGCCCGGGCGCATGGCCGACCTGGTCACGCTGCCCGGCGTCGGCCGCAAGACCGCCAACGTGGTGCTCGGCAACGCCTTCGACGTCCCCGGCCTGACCGTCGACACCCACTTCGGGCGGCTGGTCCGCCGCTTCGGCTGGACGGCGGAGGAGGACCCGGTCAAGGTCGAGGCCGAGATCGCCCAGCTGATCCCCAAGCGGGAGTGGACGATGTTCTCCCACCGGGTGATCTTCCACGGCCGCCGGGTCTGCCACGCCAAGAAGGCCGCCTGCGGCGCCTGCGGGCTCGCGCAGTGGTGCCCCTCGTTCGGCATCGGCCCCACCGACCCGGAGGTGGCGCTGAAGCTGGTCAAGACCCCGGCCGCATCGGACACCGAGTGAGAGCTCCGCGCGCCGCGCTCGCGGCACTCGTCCTCACTGGCCTCCTGGCCGGGTGCACCGACAGCGAGCCGGAGTCGCCGCTGGCCACCCGCGGCACCAACCCCTCGGACGTCGCCTACTCGCCGCTGCTGCCGTGCCCGACCCAGCCGGACACCCCCGCCTCGGGCGCCGCGGTGCTGCCCGCGCTGGCGTTCGGCTGCCTCGGCGGCGGCACCTACGACCTGGGGCGGGCGCCGGGCGTGCCCACCGTGGTGAACCTCTGGGCCAGCTGGTGCGGTCCCTGCCGCGAGGAGCTCCCGCTGATGCAGGAGCTCGCCGACGCCGGCGGGACGCAGCTCGCGGTCGTCGGGGTGATCAGCAAGGACGGCACCGAGCAGGCGCAGTCGTTCGCCACCGACGTCGGCGCGAGCTTCCCGGGCGCGTTCGACGGCGAGGGCGAGCTGATGACCGAGCTCGGCCTCAACGCGCTGCCCTACACCTACTTCCTCGACGCCTCCGGCGCGATCGCGCACACGCAGGTCGGCCCGGTCCGCAGCGTCGACGAGCTGCGCGCGCTGGTCGCCGAGCACCTGGGCGTCCAGCTGTGACCCCCGGGGAGCGCGATGCCGGCACCGACGGCGTCCCCGAGTACCTGCAGCGCCTCGTCGACGCCTCGATCGACCTGCCGCTGCGGCACGCCACGCCGCGGGCGAGCGCGACCGCCCGCCGCTCGGCGGTGCTCATCCTCTTCGGCGAGGGGCCGGCCGGGCCCGACGTCCTGCTGATCGAGAAGTCGGCCGCGCTGCGCCGGCACGCCGGGCAGCCGGCGTTCCCCGGCGGCGGGGCCGACCCCGGCGACGACTACCCGGTCGAGACCGCGCTGCGGGAGGCGCAGGAGGAGGCCGGCGTCGACCCGGCCGGTGTCCGCGTGCTCGCCACGCTGCAGGAGCTCTACCTCATGCCGTCGGACAACCTCGTCGTCCCGGTGGTGGGCTGGTGGGAGGAGCCCGGCGACGTGTCGGTCGGCGACCCGCTCGAGGTGGCCCGCGTCGCCCGCGTCCCGCTGGCCGACCTGGTCGACCCGGCCAACCGGTTCCGGGTGTCGCACCCCTCGGGGTTCGTCGGCCCGGCGTTCGGCGTGGCCGACATGGTGGTGTGGGGCTTCACCGCGGCGCTGCTCGACGCGATCCTCGACGCCGCCGGTCTGGCCCGGCCGTGGGACCGGTCCGACGTCCGCCCGCTGCCCGAGCCCGGGGCGAGGCGCGCGGCCGCGCTGCCCGGCTCGCTCGACGACGACGACGCCGCGCCGACGGTGGCCGATCCCCCACCCGACGGCCCTCCGACGCGTACGGTCGGCCCGCGATGAACGCGCGATGTGCCAGGACGGCCCCCCTGCAGGGCCCCGCCGCGAGCGTGCGAGTGGCAGGGGGCAGGGGGGTCCTTCTCGCGGTGCTGGCGGCCGGTGTGCTGGCCGGGTGCGGCGGCGGGGACGGCGGCGGCACGCCTGCCGCGCCGTCGTCCGCGGCCGAGGGGCTCGGGGAGGTGACCACCGACGCCGAGGGCGTGCAGGAGGTCACCATCCAGACGCAGGACGACTACGTGTTCACCCCCGACACCTTCACGGTGCAGCCCGGGCCGGTGCGGCTGACCGTCGTCAACGTCGCCGAGCAGCTGACCCACAACTTCCGCTTCACCCCCGGCGAGACGCCGGAGCCGGTGGACGAGGAGATCCCGCTGCTCGCGCCGGGGCAGAGCGAGACGATCGAGTTCGAGGTCACCGCGCCCGGCGACTACGGCTTCGACTGCAGCTTCCACATCCAGCTCGGCCAGGTCGGCACCATGACGGTCGCGGCGGGGTGAGGCGGTGTCGCTCGTGGACCTGATCCTCATCGCGCTGGCGCTGCTGTTCGCCTTCTCCGGGTTCCGGCAGGGCCTGATCGTGTCGGCGGCGTCGTTCCTGGGCTTCTTCGGCGGCGCGGTGCTGGGGGCGCAGCTCTCCGGGCCGATCGCCGACCGGATGAGCGACTCCAGCGTGACCCGGGTGTTCGTCGCGCTCGTCGTGGTGCTGGCCGGGGCGTTGCTGGGCCAGGTCGTGGCCGGCGCGGTCGGCCGGGCGGTGCGCCGGCGGGTCACCTGGGAGCCGGCCAAGATGGTCGACTCGGTGGCCGGTGCGGTGCTGTCGGCCGCCGCGGTCCTGCTGGTCGCCTGGATGGTCGCGACGCCCCTGGCGAGCTCGCCGTTCCCGCAGGTGGCCAGCCAGGTGCGCCAGTCGGCGCTGGTGCAGGCGGTCGACGAGGCGGTGCCCGACAGCGTCCGCTCCGTCTACGGCAACCTGCGCGAGGCGATCGAGCGCCGGGGGCTGCCCGACGTCCTCGACCCGCTCACGCCCACCGAGGCCCGCGAGGTCCCCGCGCCCGACCCGAACCTGCAGAACAGCCCCGTCGTGGCCGCGGTGCAGGGCTCGGTGGTCAAGATCAGCGGCATCGCGCCCTCGTGCTCCCGGCAGATCGACGGCTCCGGCTTCGTCTACGCCGCGGGCCGGGTGATGACCAACGCCCACGTGCTCGCCGGCGTGACCGACCCGGTGGTCGAGGCCGAGGGCGAGGAGTACGACGCCGTCCCGGTGTACGTCGACGAGGCCACCGACATCGCCGTCCTGGCCGTCCCCGAGCTGCCGCAGGTGCCGCTGAGCTTCGCCCCCGAGGCGCTCGACACCGGTGCCGACGCGATCATCATGGGCTACCCCGGCGGCGGCGACCTGTTCGTCGGCCCCGCGCGCGTGCGCGACCGCGGGGAGATCAGCGGGCCCGACTTCCGCAACACGACCACGGTCGTCCGCGACGTGTACGCGCTCCATGGGCAGGTGCGGGCCGGCAACTCCGGCGGGCCGCTGTTCGACACCGAGGGCCGCGTGCTGGGCGTCGTGTTCGCCTCGGCGATCACCGACCCGGACACCGGGTACGCGCTGACGATCGACCAGATCTCCGAGGCGGCCACCGAGGGCGCCACCTCCCAGGTCCGCGCCGACACCGGCCCCTGCGAATAGCGCTAGCTCGCCCATCGGGCGACGGCCGCGGTGATCTCGTCCGGGGCCTCCTCGGGGAGGAAGTGGCCGAGGCCGGGCAGCACCCGCCACTCGTAGGCGCCGGCCACGTAGCGCCCGGACCCCTCGGCGGTGGTCGGGAGGATGTACGGGTCCAGCGCCCCGTGCAGCTGCAGCGTCGGCGCCGAGATCGGCGCGGCCATCCGGCGGGCGTAGCGCAGGCCGTCGGGCCGCAGCTGCGAGCGCCCGGCCCAGCGGTAGTACTCCATCGCGCCGTACGCGGCCTGGGGGATGCGCGCCGCCGACCGGTACCGCTCGACGGCCTCGGCGAAGTCGGTGGTCGACGTCCAGCCCGGCCCCGCCCAGCGGCGCAGGAGCTCGGCCACCGGGTCGTCGTCGGCACGGGTCAGCCGCCGCTCGGGCAGCCGGGGGAGCTGGAAGCGCAGCGCGTGCCGCAGCGCCCGCCGCTGCGGCCCGTCGGTCACCCCCGCCCGCAGCCGGCGCGGGTGCGCCATCGACAGCACGACCAGCCGGCGCACGCTGCGGGGGTGCAGCGCCGCCGTCGTCCAGCCGAGCAGGCCGCCCCAGTCGTGGCCGACGACGACGGCGTCCTGCTCGCCGAGCGCGCGGACCAGCGCGGCGACGTCGGCGGCGAGGGTCGGCAGGTCGTAGCCGCGCGGCGGCTTGTCGCTGGCGCCGTAGCCGCGCAGGTCGGGCGCGACGACGCGGAACCCCGCCCCGGCCAGGCCGGTCAGCTGGGCCCGCCACGTCCACCAGAACTGCGGGAACCCGTGCAGCAGCAGGACCAGCGGGCCCTCGCCGGCCTCGGCGGCGTGCAGCCGCACGCCGTTGGCCGAGATGTCGCGGTGGGTCCAGGGGCCGGGGAGCAGGACGCTGACGGCGTCCGGCCGGGCCGCCTCGTCGGCGGGTCTGTCCGGGGCGGTCACCGAGCGGCGGTCAGACCAGGTACGAGTCCGGGTCGCGGCGGGTGACCTGCCCGTGCGCGACGACCGGGAGGTCGCGGCGCCGGCGGCCCGGCTCCTCGCGGTGCATGACCTCCGGGAGCTCGCGCAGGGACTCGATGGTCCGCTCCGGCTTCTCGATCTTCTTGATCGTCTGCCGGCCGAACAGGGCGGCGAGTGCGCCGATGAGGACGAGCAGGAACCAGACGATCAGGTAGGAGATCCAGCGGGTCAGGCCCAGCCAGGTGAGGAACTCGGCGAACGCGATCCCGAAGAAGAACGTCGAGAAGGCCACCACCACGCCGGCCGCGCCGAAGGCGCCGGCGCCGATGCCGGCCTTCTTCGCCGACCGGCTCATCTCGGCCTTGGCCAGCTCGATCTCGCTGCGCACGAGCGTGGACATGTCGGTCATCGCGCTCTGCACGAGCTCGCCGACGGAGGGCTCGTGGGACCCGGTGGCCCGGCTGGTCTGTGCGCTGTGGGCCACGGGGCCACCTCCTGAGGTCGTGCGTGCGGTCGTCATGATCGTGCCGGATACCCGGCGGCGGCGCTCGCGAGGCCTCCGGCCGGGTGACCGGAGTGGATCCGTGCGGGTGACCCGCACGGATCCACTCCGGTCATTCCGTCGATGTGGGCAGCTTCTCCTTGATCAGCTCCATGACCGAGGAGTCGGTGAGCGTGGTGACGTCACCGAGCTGCCGGTTCTCCGCCACGTCGCGCAGCAGGCGGCGCATGATCTTGCCCGAGCGGGTCTTCGGCAGCTCCTGCACGACCATGATCTGCCGCGGCTTGGCGATCGGGCCGATGTCGCGGGCGACGTGGCTGCGCAGCGTCTGCACCAGGTCCTCGCCCGAGTCCTCGGCCTTGCCGCGCAGGATCACGAACGCGACGATGCCCTGCCCGGTGGTCGGGTCGCTCGCGCCCACGACCGCGGCCTCGGCCACCGCCGGGTGCGCCACGAGCGACGACTCGACCTCCGTGGTGGAGATGCGGTGCCCCGACACGTTCATGACGTCGTCGACCCTGCCGAGCAGCCAGATGTCGCCGTCGGCGTCCTTCTTGGCCCCGTCGCCGGCGAAGTACATCCCCGGGAACCGCGACCAGTACGTGTCCTTGTACCGCTCGTCGTCGCCCCAGATCGTGCGCAGCATCGACGGCCAGGGCTCGGTGAGCACGAGCAGGCCGGTGGTGTCGTCGGGCAGCTCGTTGCCCTCGTCGTCGACGACCTTGGCCGAGATGCCGGGGAACGGCGTCTGCGCCGAGCCGGGCTTGAGGTTGGTCACCCCGGGCAGCGGCGTGATCATGTGCGCGCCGGTCTCGGTCTGCCACCAGGTGTCGACGATCGGGCAGCGGCCGTGCCCGATGTGCTCGTGGTACCAGAGCCACGCCTCGGGGTTGATCGGCTCGCCGACCGAGCCGAGGACGCGCAGCGTCGACAGGTCGAAGCCGCCGGGCACGTCCTCGCCCCACTTCATGAACGTGCGGATGACCGTCGGGGCGGTGTAGAGGATCGAGACCTTGTACTTGTCGACGATCTCCCACCAGCGGCCGCGGTGCGGGGTCTCCGGCGTCCCCTCGTACATGACCGACGTCGTCCGGTTGGCCAGCGGCCCGTAGACGATGTAGCTGTGGCCGGTGACCCAGCCGACGTCGGCCGCGGTCCAGTAGACGTCGGTGTCGGGCTTGAGGTCGAACGTCGCCCAGTGCGTGTAGGCGACCTGGGTCAGGTAGCCGCCGGAGGTGTGCAGGATGCCCTTCGGCTTCGCCGTCGTCCCCGACGTGTACATGATGTAGAGCGGGTGCTCGGCGTCGAACGCCTCGGGCGTGTGCTCGCTCGACTGCCGGCCCACGACGTCGTCCCACCAGAGGTCGCGGCCCTCGTCCCACGCCACGTCCTGCCCGGTGCGCTTGACCACCAGGACGTTGCGCACGCCCTCGGTCCGGCCCACCGCGTCGTCGACGGCGGGCTTGAGCGCGCTGGGCGCACCGCGCCGGTAGCCGCCGTCGGCGGTGATGACCAGGACGGCGCCGGCGTCGGTGATCCGGCTGGCCAGGGCGTCGGCGGAGAACCCGCCGAAGACGACCATGTGGACGGCGCCGATGCGGGCGCAGGCGAGCATCGCGATGACCGTCTCGGGGATCATCGGCATGTAGATGGCGACCCGGTCGCCGGCCTGCACGCCCAGCTCGGTGAGCGCGTTCGCGGCCTTGCACACCTCGGCGGTGAGCTCGGCGTAGGTGAGGGTGCGGGTGTCGCCCGGCTCGCCCTCCCAGTGGTAGGCGACCTGGTCGCCGTGGCCGGCCTCGACGTGCCGGTCGAGGCAGTTGTAGGCGACGTTGAGCTTCCCGCCGACGAACCACTTCGCGAACGGCGGGTCGCTCCAGTCGAGGACCTGGTCCCACTCCTGGGCCCAGGTGAGCCGGCGGGCCTGCTGCTCCCAGAACGCCGGCCGGTCGCGGGACGCCTCGTCGTAGACCTCCGGGCCCACGTTGGCCTGCGCGGCCAGCTCGTCCGACGGCGGGAACCGCCGGGTCGCCACCTCGCTCGTCTCGCTCATGCTTCCTCCCTCGACATGACCTGGAACACACCGTATTGCCCCGAGCCCGGGTCCGTCCTCCCGGTGCCCGGGGCAGCGGTGAGACTGGACGCCGTGACCCCTCCGCAGGCCGACGTCGCGGCCCGGCTGCCCGGTGCGGCCGCGCTCGGCCTGGTCGCACCGCCCGGGGCGGCGGCGGTGCCGGCCACGCGGCTGGCCGACGACGCGTGGACGGCGGAGGTGCTGGCCCGGCGCGCCCGCACCCAGGGGACGGCGGACCCGCGGGTGCTGGCCACCGTGTGGTGGTACTCGGCCTCGGCGGTGCTGCTGACACCGTCGCTGGCCGGGCTGCTCACCGGCCGGCCGCTGTCGGGGCGGCTCGAGGAGACGACGCTGCACCTGCTCGCCGGCGGGCTCCCGGTGGCCGCGGTGTCGGCGGCGCCGGCGACCGACGTCGCGGAGGAGCTGCGGGCGGCGCTGGCCCAGGCGGTCGCGGCGGTGGCGAGCGCGGGCGGTCTCCGGGAGCGGCCGCTGTGGGCCATCGCGACCGACTCGATCGCCAACCGGCTGCTGGCCCTGGGCCGCGCCGTCGGCGACGTGGGCGCCGCGACGTCGCTGGCCGTCCACCTGGGCCGCGCGATCGGCCCCCCGCTGCCGGTGCCCCGGTACGTCGACGTCGGCGGCGCCCGGTTCGTCCGCCGGGTGTCGTGCTGCCTGCTCTACCGCGTGCCGCACGAGCCGATGTGCGCTTCGTGCCCGCACCGGCCGCCGGCCGAGCGGCAGGTCCTGCTCGAGGACGCCGCCGAGCGGATGTGACCGGTCAGCGCGCGTCGGCCTCCGCGGCGGCGATCCGCCGGCTGGGCGCCGGTTCGCCGGACAGGATCCGCTTGAGGAACGGCGGGTCCGGCTCGTCGCCGAACGCGGCCCGCGCCACCTCCGCCGGCGGGTGCCCGGCCGCGGCCAGGACCCGGCGCCCGGCGTCGTCCATGGCCTGCCGCTCCCAGCGCAGCGCCCACGCGCCGATCGGGTAGGCCAGGACCACGGTGATCCAGATCCACGGCACGCTGGCGGCCAGGAGCACCAGCAGGACGACGTAGAGCACCAGCGACGCGCCCACGACGACCCCGCCGATCCGCTGCCGCTGCTTCGGCACCGGGGATGTCCAGCGCCCGAGGCAGGCGGCCAGGTGCCACAGCTGGCGGGCCGGCTCGGCGGTGACCAGGGACGGCGGCACGACGACCCGCCGCTCGCCGTCCTTCTCGCGGACCACCGGCGGCCGCTCCTGCTGCCGCGGCACGTCGACCACCAGCCGCGGCACCGGCAGGTCGACGGCCTCGGCGAGCTGCCGCAGCCGCTCCTGGACCATGCCCTCGTTCGCGCTCATCCCCGTCAGCATGGCGGATGCCGGGGTCAGGGCAGGAACAGCATCGAGTCGCCGAACTCGTGCCACAGGTAGTGCCCGGCCACGGCGGCCCGGTAGGCGGCCACGACCAGCTGCGGCCCGGCGACCGCCTCGAGCAGCTGCAGGTGGCTGGCCTCGGGGGCGTGCAGCCCGGTGACCAGGCCGGTCACCGCGCGGGCCGGCCGCTCGGGGCCGAGCACCAGGTCGGTCCAGCCGGCGGCCGGCCGGGTGACGCCGTCGTCGTCGGTGGCGGTCTCCAGCGCGCGGGTCACCGTCGTGCCGACGGCGACCACCCGGTGCCCGGCGCGGCGGGTGCTCGTCACCAGTCGCGCGGTGACCTCGGGGACGGCGAACCGCTCGGCCACCGGCGGCTCGTGCAGCTCGGGGCTGGAGACGCCGGCGTGCAGGAGGAGCGGGACGACCGGGACGCCGCGCGCCATCAGCCGCACCAGCACCGCCTCGCTGAACGGGCGCCCGGCGCTGGCCATCTCGGCGCTGCCGGGCTCGGTGGCGTAGACGGTCTGGTAGGCCTCGAGCGGGTAGGTGCCGGCGAGGTAGCCGTAGCGGATCGGGACGCCGTACCGCTCGAGCAGCGGCCGCGCCGCGACGGCCGGCTCCGGACGCGCCCGCCACAGCCGCGAGGGTCGCGCGGGGTCGGGGTGGCCGGCCAGCAGGTGCAGGCGGACGTCGCCGGGCAGCCCCAGCACGGTGCCCGGCTCGACGCGCAGGTCCGGCCCGCCGTTGTCCGGACGCCGCACCTCGACCACCCAGTCGCCGTCGTCGAGCGTGCCGGCGACGTGCAGCGGGACGACGACGCCGTCCGCCCGCGCGGCGGCCAGGCGGGCGGGGAGCGTGGCCGAGGTGTTCACCACGACCAGGTCGCCCGGCTCCAGCAGGTCGGGCAGGTCGCGGAAGACCCCGGAGGTGATCCCGCCGGGGCGGACGGCCATGAGGCGCACCCCGTCGCGCGGGGTGCCGGACCACTCCGGCGGGGCGGTCGCCTCGGCGTCGCGGGGCAGCGTGAACGTCGCGGTCACCGGGCCACCGCCGGCAGCAGCTCGGCGGCGCGGTAGCGGCCGCTGGGCAGGTCGTCCTCGGCCAGCCGCAGCAGCGCCGGGACGACCGACGCCGGGTCCGGCCGGTCGCCGATGTCCTCGCCGGGGAAGGCGGCCTGGTGCATGTCGGTGCGCATGTCGCCCGGGTCGACGGCGAAGACGCGCAGCGCGGGGTGCTCGACGGCCAGGACGGCGGAGAGCTGGTCGAGGGCGGCCTTGCTGGCGCCGTAGCCGCCCCAGCCCGGATAGGCCTCGACGGCGGCGTCGGAGCTGACGTTCAGCACCCGGCCGCCGGCGCGCTCGAGGGCGGGCAGCGCCAGCTGGACCAGCGCGAGCGGGGCGAGGGTGTTGACGGCGAGGACCGCCTGCAGGTCCTCGGTGCGCAGGCGGGCCAGCGGCGGCAGCGGGCTCGGGCCGAGGTCGCTGGCGTTGTTGACGAGCAGGTCGATGCGGTCGCCGGCGGCGCGCACCAGCGCGGCCCGGTGGGCCGGGTCGGCGACGTCGCCGGGGACGGCGGTGACGCGGTCGGGCCGGGCGAGGTCGGCGACGGCGGCGGCGAGCCGGTCGGCGTCGCGGCCGTCGACGACCACCCGCCAGCCGCGGTCGGTGAGCGCGGTCATCAGGGCGCGGCCGAGACCGCGCGAGGCTCCGGTGAGCACTGCTGTGGAGGTCATGGGAGTACCGTCTGATCTCAAGTCCACTTGAGGTCAAGGGGGCGCCGTGGAGCAGCTCACGATCGGCCAGGTGTCGGCGCGGTCGGGGGTGGCGGCCTCGGCGCTGCGCTACTACGAGGACCAGGGGCTGATCACCTCGACCCGCACCGCCGGCGGCGCGCGCCGCTACGCCCGCACGGTGCTGCGGCGCCTGGCGTTCGTGCGGGCGGCGCAGAACGTCGGGCTGTCGCTGTCGGAGATCCGCGACGCGCTGGCCACGCTGCCGGGGGACCGGCCGCCGACGGCGAAGGACTGGGCCCGGCTGTCCCGCGGCTGGCGGGACCGGCTGGACGAGCAGATCGCGGCGCTGGTGCAGCTGCGCGACGGGCTGGACACCTGCATCGGCTGCGGCTGCCTGTCGCTGGGCCGCTGCGCCCTGTCGAACCCGGGCGACGTCGCGGCGTCGGCGGGTCCGGGCGCCCGGTGGCTGTCGCCGCTGCTGCGCCGGGTGCCGCCCGTGAGCAATGCGGGGTGAATCGGACCGTTCCGTTCCACGGTCTCGCATTCCGGCCGCCGGGGGGTGATGATCCGTCGGGACGGGAGCAGACGGGGAACCTGGGGGAGGGGCGACGATGACCGTCATGCCTGCCGCGTTCTTCGGCCACGGCAACCCGATGAACGCGCTGGAGAAGAACCGCTACACCGAGGCCTGGCGGGCCTTCGGGGAGAGCGTGCCGCGCCCACGGGCGATCCTGGTGATCTCGGCGCACTGGTACGTGCACGCCACCGCGGTGACGGCGATGCCGCGGCCGCGGACCATCCACGACTTCTTCGGCTTCCCGAAGGAGCTCTTCGACGTCCGCTACGAGCCGCCCGGCCTGCCCTCGCTCCACGAGGAGGTCGCCGACATCGTCCACCCGACCTGGGTGGGCGCCGACCTGGACAGCTGGGGGATCGACCACGGCACCTGGTCGGTGCTGGTGCACGCGTTCCCCGACGCCGACATCCCCGTCGTCCAGCTGTCGATCAACGCGCTGAAGTCGACGGACTACCACCTCCAGCTCGGGGCGGCGCTGGCGCCGCTGCGCGAGGACGGCGTCCTCGTGGTCGGCAGCGGCAACGTGGTGCACAACCTCGGCGGGGTGAGCCGCGCGATGCCCGACGCGGGCTTCGACTGGGCGCAGCGGTTCGACCGCTCGGCCAAGGAGTTCATGCTCAGCGACCCGACGGAGGTGGGCCGGCTCGACGGGCACCGCGACTACGACCTGGCGGTGCCCACGCCTGACCACTTCATCCCCCTGCTCTACATCGCGGGGGTGGCCGGGGCGACGCACACGCCGGCCGAGGTGCTGGTCGACGGCTACTCGTACGGGTCGCTGTCGATGACCGCGTACACGGTCGGCATGGAGGCGCCGGCGCCGGACGGCAGCGGGTTCGCCGCGCCGCTCCCGGACGGCCCGCCGCCCGACGGCGCCAACATCTGAGAGCCGGACCGGTCCGTAACCCCTCGGCGGCGCCCTCGTTGGAGCCGGGAGAACGAGCAGCTGCTCGCCGCGCCACCAGGGGGTTCCCGTTGTCCGTGCGCTCGTCCCGCAAGCCGCTCCGGGTGCTCGTGCCCGCCGTCCTCGCCGCCGCCGTCGTCCTGGTCCCCGGTGCGGCCGCCGCGGACGAGGGGAACGGCGACCCGCTCGGCGGCATCACCGGCCCGCTCCGGGACGCCCTCGGCGGCGGGGGGACCGGCGGCACCGGCTCCGCGCCGGGCGGTCAGCTCCCCGGCCCCGAGGACGTGCCGCAGCTGCCGCTGCCCGGCACCGGGTCGGAGGACGAGGCGCCGGCGCTGCCGGAGCCGCCGGCGGAGCTCGGGCCGGAGCAGCTGGCCGAGCTGCTGGCACCGCTGGGCATCTCCGAGGAGTGCGTGACCGGCGTGTACGAGGACTTCGAGGCCATCGGCGAGGCGCTCGCCGGCGGCGGGGAGGACCTGCTGAACCTGCTGACCCAGCTCGTCGGTGCCCTCCAGAACGGCGGCGCGGGGCTCGGCCCGGAGGCGCTCACCGAGAACGACCTGGCCACCGCGCTGCAGGACCTCGTGACGACGCTGCAGGAGCAGTGCGCGCCGGCGCACGGCGGCGGGACCCCGCCGCCTGCGGACGGCGGCCACTCGGCGCCGCCGGCCGCGAAGCCGCACGAGCAGGCGCCGGCCGCCCCGGTCGCGGCACCGGTCGCCGCGGCGCCGGTCAGCTACCTCGGCTACGCGCCGACCGGCGGGACCGGGGACGAGGCGGAGCGCGGCGGGCCGCTGGCCGCGCTGGCCGGGATCGTGCTGCTGAGCGGGCTCGGCGCGGCCGGCTACCGGGTGGGGACCCGTGGCTCGGGCGCGCGCGGCTGACCTGGTCCGGCCGCTCGCGGCCTTCCTCGTCGTCCTGGGTGTCGGGACTGCGCTCGTCCTGATCGTCTCGTCGCGGCCCCCGGCCGATGCGGCGCCGGCCGCGGCGGGAGCGGCGCCCGAGCTGGCGCCGCTGCCGGCGGACGCGCCGCTCGCCGCCGGGCCGATCGTGCCGGCGCGGCTGCAGATCCCGGCCATCGGCGTGGACACCACCGTGGAGTCCCGGGGCACCGTCGAGTACGAGAACCCGTTCACGGGGCAGACGGTGGAGGGCTACGACGTCCCCGACTCGATGTGGACGACGTCGTGGTGGTCGGACGGTCCGGCGCCGGGGTCGGGGCAGATGGCGGTGGTCCTCGGACACGCGCAGGCCGGCGGGGGCGCCGTCTTCGACCGGCTCGCCGACCTGCGGCCGGGGGACGAGGTCGTGCTCGTCGACGGGGACGGCGCCGTGCTGCGGCTGGCCGTGCTCGGGGAGCCGCTGACCGGGCTGGACAAGTCGACGTCCGCGCTGGCCGACGCGCTGAACGGGCACCCCGCCGACGCCGACGTCGCCCTGGTCACCTGCGGTGGGGAGTTCGACGAGGACGCCGGGGCGAGCGAGGAGAACGAGGTCGTCTTCGCGACCGTGATCTGACGGTCAGGCCGTCTCGCTGCCCGCCGCGTCGGTGATCCGCGGGAACGGCGTCGTCGAGAAGACGACCTCGACCGGCAGGCCGAAGAACTCGGCGATGCGCAGCGCCAGGTGCAGGCTCGGGTTGTACTCGCCGCGCTCGAGGTAGCCGACGGTCTGGTAGTGGACGCCGAGGGCGTCCGCCAGCTCCCGCCGGGTCACCCCGCGCTCGGCGCGCAGCAGCGCGATGCGGTTGTAGACGGCGTCGCCGCTGCGGTCGCCGCTGTTCACCGGACCCACTGCAGCGCGGCGTCGCGGGCCGCCTCGACCGACGAGCCGGACTGCCGGCGCGCCATGCGCCGGAGCACCGCCGGGGTGACGAGCAGGCCCACGACGGCCCACGCGACGAGGACGAGCACCGCGGTGCCCGTGCGCCACTCCCCACCGAGCTCGGCGGCGGCCGCCTCGGGCGGGAGGAACGCCGAGCGCATGAGCAGGCCGATCCAGTAGACGGGGAAGAACTGCGCCACCGCCTGGACCCAGCCCCACATGATCTGGATGGGGACGAAGATCCCGGAGATCGCGGTGATCACGATGACCGGGAGCATCCCCCACGTGCCGACCTTCTGCACGCTCGGCACGACCGAGCCGAGGATCATCCCGAGCGGCAGCGTGGCCAGGAGTCCGAGCACGATGACGAGCACGACGGTGAGCCAGCCGGTGGCGCCGTTCTGCATGACGTCGTCGAAGAGGAAGACGCTCGGCACGAGGATGACGAGCATCTGCGGCACGACGCCCAGTGAGTGGTAGACGAGCTGCCCGGAGACGTAGCCCTGCATGCCGTGGGGGATGGCCTTGTGCCGCAGCAGCGTGCCGTCCTCGCGCTCCATGGCGAGCGCGTAGGCCGGGCCGATGATGACCCCGAACGCGATGAGCGCACCGAGGATGCTCGGCAACGCGACCGTGGGGGTGAGCAGGTCGGTGCCGGCGACCTCGTCGTCGCGGTTGATCCAGAGGTAGAGCAGCGTGGCCAGCGCGGTGAACAGGTAGAAGCCCTGGTCCTGCGGGCTGCGGATGCTGAGGACGAACTCCGTCCAGCCGCGGCGGATGCCGCGGCCGATCGCGTGCCGGGTGGCGTTCATCGCACGACCTCCGCCAGCTCGACCGCGCTGCGGTCGCCGGACTCGTGGCGCTGCACCAGCGCCAGGTAGGTGTCCTCCAGGCTGGCGCGGCGGACCTCCAGGTCGGCCACCGCGTCGCCGTGCTGCTCGAACAGCCTGCGGACGAACGGCGTGGGGTCCTCGGTGGCGTGCACGAACCGCTCGCCGTCGCAAGCCCAGCGGACCTCGGCGCGGCCGGCCACCTGGCGGGTGAGCGCGTCGGCGCTGCCGTCGGCGACGATGCGCCCGCCGGCCAGGATGAGGATCCGGTCGGCCAGCCGCTCGGCCTCGGCCAGGTCGTGCGTGGTCAGCAGGATGCTCGTGCCCTCCAGGTCGGAGAGCCGGTGCACGAGGTCGTGGAAGTCGCGCCGCGCCTGCGGGTCGAAGCCCGCCGTCGGCTCGTCGAGGAAGAGCAGGTCGGGCCGGCCGATGATGCCGACCGCGACGTCGAGCCGTCGCCGCTGACCGCCGGAGAGGGTGACGATCTTGCGGTCGGCGTGCGTCGTGAGCCCGACCGTCTCGAGCAGCCAGTCCACGTCGTACGGCCCCGGGTGGTCGGGGCGGGCGTAGGGCTCGAAGTAGCCGGCGAGGTAGGTGAGCAGGCGCCGCGGTGACCAGCGGGCGTGGTCGCGCCACGACTGGAGCACGATCCCCACCCGCGACCGCCAGGCGTCGCCACCACGCGCCGGGTCCTGCCCCAGCACGCTGACCTCGCCGGCCGACCGCAGCCGGAAGCCCTCGAGGATCTCGATGGTGGTCGTCTTGCCCGCGCCGTTGGGCCCGAGGAGGCAGACCACCTCACCCGGACGGACGTCGAAGTCCACCCCGGCCAGCACGTCGTGGTCGCCGTAGCGCATGCGCAGGCCGCGCACCGAGACGGCGGCCTCGGGGTCGGGCTCGACGGGCGCGGCTGGGCCGGGGGACTCGGTGCGCACGGGCTCCATCGGGCACTCCTCTGGGCGCCGGGATGCGAGAGATAGTAGGAGTGCTACATCCGTAGTACAAGTACTGCTGGGTTCTTCACCCGGCGCGGGCGAGGTGGGGGTCGTCGGCGGGTGGCCGGATCACCAGGATCTCGGTGCCGTCGGGCCGGTAGGTGTGCCACCGGCCGGCGGTGTCCCGCTCGATGCGGAAGCCGTGGTGGACCTGGGTGTGGTGCCGTTCGCAGAGCAGCCCGGAGTTATCCAGGCTGGTCTCGCCGCCCAGTGCCCAGTGGACGACGTGGTGCACCTCCGACCACCAGTGCGGGGCGTCGCAGCCGGCGAAGACGCAGGTCGTGTCGCGGGCGATCACCGCCTGGCGCAGCGCCGGGGTGACCAGGCGCCGGGTGCGGCCCAGGTCGAGTGGTTCCCCGTGGGGTCCGAGCACGATCCGGGTGAGGTCGGCGTCGCAGGCCGCCCACCGGGCCCGCGCCGCGGAGAGGACCGCGCCGAACCCGGTGCGGGCGGCGCCCCGGCCGGTCGCCGGGTCGAGCAGGTCGGCGAGGTGGACGGTGACCGCGACCTGCGGCTTGACCGTGCGCAGCAGCGGCAGCGTGCCGCAGCCCAGGTGGAGGTCGGCCAGCTGCACCGCGGCGTCGGCCTGCCGCCGCGCCAGGCTCCGCTCATCGCCGGCCGGCCGGTGGGCCTGCTCGAGCGCGATGATCGCGGCCTGGAACCTCTCCCCGCCGACCGCGTCCAGCTCGCCGCGGAAGAACAGCCGCCCGTCCGCCCGCCGGGTGAAGGTCAGCGACCGCTGCTCGGTCGGATCGGGTTCGGGCCCGTCGGCGTCGAGCCGCTCGAGGAAGGCGTGCACCAGGTCGTCGAGCTCGGCGTGCGCGTGGCCGAGCGCGAAGGTCACCAGCTGCTGGGCGATGCCGGCCAGGTCGCCGTCGGCCTCGGCGATCAGCCGCAGGTGACGGGGCTGGGTGAGCTGCCCGAGCACCGCCACCTGGTCGCCGGTCAGCGCCCCGGCCGCGTGCGCCGCCGCCACCGCGGGCAGCAGCTCCAAGGCGCGGCCGTTGCGCACCACCTGCGAGGCGGCGGCCCTGGCCAGCCGGCCGTGCCCGCGCAGCCAGGCCTGGGCGGTGGCCATGCCGTCGCCGGCGAAGGCCTGTTTGCCGTCGGCGATCCGCACGGTGCGGGCCAGTTCGGCGTCGATCCGGTTGCGCAGCGTGACCAGGTCGGCGGTGCGCTCCAGCAGGTCCTCGGCGGGCAGCGCGTGCAGATCCTCGCCGGCGAGCGCGTCCAGCGCCGAGGCCACCTCGTCCACCGGAACACCTCCCCACCCGCTCGATCAGGTGTTCGAAGTCTACCGCCGGACCGGCCGGGTCGCCTCCTGAATCCCCAGCTCAGCCGCCTGTCCACAGATGCGGGCAGATTGTTGACACGGCTCGGGGTCCGGCGCGACGCGCTGCAGGCCGTCGAGCTGACCAGTCCGCCCTCCTCGACGGCTCACCAGGCGAACCGCAGCGTGAAGCGGGTGAGGTCAGTCCTCGTCCTCGGCGTCGTCCGCCGGGGCGAGCGAGCGCCCGGGAAGCGCGACGACGTCGCCGACCACCCACACGGCCGGTGGCCGGACGCCCTCCTCGGCCATGGTCTTCGCCAGCCCGTCGAGGGTGGTGCGGACGACGCGCTGGGTGGGCGTCGAGCCGTCGGTGACGACGGCGACGGGCGTCTCCGGCGCCCGGCCGTGCGCCACCAGGGCCGCGGCGATCACCGGTGCGGTGTCGACGCCCATGAGCACCACGAGCGTGCCGCGCAGCCGGCCGAGCGCGGCCCAGTCGACCAGCGACTGCGGGTGACCCGGCGGTACGTGCCCCGAGACGACGACGAACTCGTGGGTCAGCCCGCGGTGGGTGACCGGGATGCCGGCCAGCCCGGGCACGCCGATCGCGCTGGTCACGCCCGGGACGACCTCGACCGGGATGCCTGCGGCCACGCAGGCCTCCAGCTCCTCCATGCCGCGCCCGAAGACGAACGGGTCGCCGCCCTTGAGGCGGACGACGCGCTTGCCGGCCCGCGCGTGGGCGACGAGCAGCTCGTTGATCTGCTCCTGCGCCATCGAGCGCCCGCGCGGCAGCTTCGAGGCGTCGATGACCTCGACCTCCGGGGGCAGCGAGGCCAGCAGCGACTGGGGCGCGAGGTGGTCGGCCAGGACGACGTCGGCCTGCGACACCGCCTGCTGCCCGCGCACCGTGATTAGCCCCGGGTCGCCCGGGCCGCCGCCGACCAGCACCACCGCACCGGGCCGGTCCGGACCGGAGCGGCCGGCGCGGTCGGCGATGGACCCGTCGGTGAGCCCGGCGACGACGGCGTCGCGCACGCCCACCGCCCGCTGCGGGTCGCCGCCGCCGTGCACGCCGACGACCAGGTCGCCCTGCCGCCCCACGGCGGGCGTCCATACCGAGGACGCCGACCGGTCGTCGGCGCGGGCGCAGAAGATCCGCGCCGCCTCGGCCTCCGCCGCCACCGCCGCGTTGACCGCCGGGTCGTCGGTCGCCGCCACCGCGTACCAGGCGCCGTCGAGGTCGCCCGGCTCGTAGCGGCGCCGCACCCAGGTCAGCGCGCCCGGCTCGACCAGCGCCTCCAGCGCGGGGGTCACCTCGGGGGAGACGACGGTGACCAGCGCCCGCGCCTCCAGCAGCCCGGCCACCCGCCGGTGCGCCACCTGGCCGCCGCCGACGACGACCACGCGGCGGTCGAGCAGCCGCAGGCCGACGGGGTAGACGACCCCCGACCCGGGGTCCACGGGCGTCGCCGACATCAGGCCTTCTCGGTCACGCCGGCCGAGTCGAAGGTGGCCACGTCGCGCAGCGCGCGGGCGGCCGACTGCGCCAGCGGCAGCGCGAGCAGCGCGCCGGTGCCCTCGCCCAGTCGCAGGTCCAGCCCCAGCAGCGGGCGCAGGCCCAGCGCGCGCAGCGCGAGCCCGTGGCCCGGCTCGGCCGAGGTGTGCCCGGCGAGCGCGTGCTCCAGGGCCGCCGGGCACAGCGCGGCCGCGACCAGCGCCGCCGACCCGGCGATCACGCCGTCGAGGAGCACCGGCGTCCGCGCGGCGGCCGCGCCCAGCACGAAACCGGCCAGCGCCGCGTGCTCGAGCCCGCCGACCTCGGCCAGCGCGGCCAGCGCGTCCTCCGGCGACGCCGGGCGGGCCGGCACCCGGGCCACGGCCTGCGAGACCACGGCCACCTTGCGGGCCAGGGTCGGGTCGTCGACGCCGGTCCCGCGGCCGGTCGCCTCGGCGGGGGTAGCGCCGGTGAACGCGCAGACCAGCGCGGCCGACGCCGTCGTGTTGGTGATGCCCATGTCGCCGGTGACCAGCACACCGTGGTCGGCGGCCAAATCCGTCGCCACCTCGATGCCCACCTCGACCGCCCGGCGCGCCTCGGCGAGCGTCATCGCCGGGCCCAGCGCCAGGTCGGCGGTGCCGGGCCGGACCTTGCGGTCGAGCAGCCCGTCCGCCGGCTCCAGCGGCGCCGCCACCCCGACGTCCACGACCACCACGTCCGCGCCCAGCTGCGCGGCGAACGCGTTCACGACCGCCCCGCCGGCGACGAAGTTGGTGACCATCTGCGCGGTCACCTCCTGCGGCCAGTGGGTGACGCCCTGGGCGTGCACGCCGTGGTCGCCGGCGAACACGGCCACGGCGGCCGGCGCGGGGACCGGGGCCGGGCAGGTGCCGGCGATGCCGGCCAGCTGCGCGGCGACGTCCTCCAGCACGCCGAGCGAGCCCGGCGGCTTGGTCATCAGGTCCAGCCGCTCGCGGGCAGCCCGCTCGGCCGCGGCGTCGCGGGGGCGGACGGCGGCGATCGTGGTGTCCAGCAGGGTGCTCAGCGGTGCTCCTCGGGAGTGCGGGTCCGGTCAAGGATCCCAGCGAGCGCCTCGGCGAACGCACGGGAGGTCTCCGGATCGCGGACGGCGACCCGCAGGTGGTCGGCCGACAGGCCCGGGAAGGTGTCGCCGCGGCGCACCGCGAAGCCGGCCGACCGCAGCTCCGCGCGCACCCGCCCGCCGTCGGGCACGCGCAGCAGCACGAACGACGAGCGCGGCTCGCCGACCACCTCGACGACGTCGGGGAGGACGGCGAGCAGCGCCTTGCGGGCGCGGTCGAGCTCGTCCGCGGCCGCCTCGGCCTCGGCGCGCGCGGCCGGGGTGCTGCAGGCGACCAGCGCGGCCAGCGCCGGCGTCGACACCGGCCAGTGCGGCTGCTGCTCGGCCAGCGCCGCGACCAGGTCGGCCGGGCCCAGCGCGTAGCCCACCCGCAGCCCGGCCAGCCCCCACGTCTTGGTCAGGCTGCGCACCACCAGCAGCCCGGGCAGGTCGCGCCGCCCGGCCAGCGACCCCGGCTCCCCGGGCACGGTGTCGGCGAAGGCCTCGTCCACCAGCAGCACCCGCCCCGGCCGGGCCAGCGCCGCGACGTCGGACGCCGGGTGCAGCACCGACGTCGGGTTGGTCGGGTTGCCGACGACCACGAGGTCGGCGTCCTGGGGGACGGCGCGCAACCGGTACCCGGGCGGCTCCAGCAGCAGCCGCTCGACCGGGTGCCCGGCGGCCCGCAGCGCCGCCTCGGGCTCGGTGAACGACGGGTGGACCACCACCGCGCGCCGCGGCGCGACCGCCCGGGCCAGCAGCACGAACGCCTCGGCGGCGCCCGCGGTGAGCAGCACCTCGTCCACCGGCCGCCCGTGCGCCGCCGCCACGGCCTCGCGCGCCGGCCGGGCGTCGGGGTAGGCGGCGACGTCGTCCAGGGCGTCCCGCAGCGCGGTGCGCAGCCACTCCGGCGGTGCCCCGCTGCGGACGTTCACCGCCAGGTCGACCAGGCCCGGCGCCAGCTCGTCGTCGCCATGGAAGTCGAGGGGGTTCACGACGCGACCGCCACGGTCACCCGGCCCACCACCGTCTTGCCGACGAGGAGCCGCCCGCCGCCGAGCAGCGCGGCCGCCTCGGCCACCGACGGGGTGCCCACCGCCGTCGCCACGACCGGGGACGGCGCCGGCACGGGCACCGCGGCCAGCTCGGCGGCCGGGTACGCCACGACCGGCCACCCCCGCAGCGCCGCGGCCGCCGCGACGACCGCCGTCCGCGCGTCGAGCGTCGCCAGCCGGACGCCGCGGGCCCCGGCGGGCAGCACCGCCTCGACCGCGGCCAGCACCTCGTCGGCGGTCACGCCCGACGAGGCGCCCACCCCGACGGTCGTCACGTCGGCACCCCGGGCCGCTCGGGCAGCGCGGCCAGCAGCGCGGCGGCGTCCCGGGGGAGGGCGCCGTCGGGCAGCAGGCCGAGCTCGCGCAGCCGCGCGCCGACCGACAGCGCCCACGGGCGGTCCAGCCGGGCGCGGACGAGCAGGCCGTCGTCCCCGAGCAGCTCCGCCGGGTCGCCCTGCACGACCCGGCGGTCGACGACGACGGCGACCTCGTCGGCCCAGCGCAGCGCCAGGTCGACGTCGTGCGTGCTCATCACCACCGTGGACCCGGCGGCCTGCAGCCGGGTGAGCGCGGCCAGCGCCTCGGCGACGGCGGAGGGGTCCAGCCCCGCGGTGGGCTCGTCGAGCAGCAGCACGCAGGGGCGCATGGCGACGGCGCCGGCGATCGCCACCCGCTTGCGCTCGCCGTAGGAGAGCTGGTGGGTGGGCCGGCCGGCGAGCGCGTCGACGGCGAGCAGCGCGAGCGCCTCGGCCACCCGCTCGCGGACCTCGTCCTCGGGCAGCCCCAGGTTCACCGGCCCGAACGAGACGTCCTGCGCCACCGACGCGGAGAACAGCTGGTCGTCGGGGTCCTGCAGGACCAGCTGCACCTCCTGCCGGTGCGCCCGCAGCCCGCGGCGCGTGTGCTCGAGCGGGACGCCGTCGACCGTCACCGCGCCCGAGACCGGCTTCAACGCCCCCGAGAGGCAGCGCAGCAGCGTCGTCTTGCCCGAGCCGTTGGCGCCGAGGACGGCCAGCCGGCGCCCGGCGGGGACGGTCAGCGAGGCGCCGTCGAGCACCCGGCGGCCGCGCTCGTACCCGGCGACCAGGTCGTGCGCGACGAGCGTCCGGTGGCTCACGCGACCACCACCGACACCGACACCAGGGCCGCCAGCCCGACCGCGGTCGCGGCCAGGAACAGCCGGGACGAGGGCAGGGCCTCGGGCAGCACCCGCAGGCCGGTCTCCAGCCCGCGCCCGGCCAGCCCCTCCTGCAGCCGGCGGGCCGAGTCCCAGGAGTGGGTGAGCACCGCGGCGGCGAGCGCCCCCGACGACCGGTACGAGCGGCGCAGCGAGGAGTAGCCCATGCGCGCGGTCTGCGCCTCGCGGATCGTGCGCAGGCTGGTCAGCAGCACGAACAGCAGCCGGTAGGTGACCCCGGCGACCTCCACGACCGCCGCCGGCACCCGCAGCCGGCGCAGCGCGGGCAGCAGGTCGGACATCGGCGTGGTGGTGGCCAGCAGCAGGACGGCGGCCCCGCCGGCCAGGGAGTGCCCGACCAGCGAGCCGGCCCGGACCGCGGCGTCGGGCGCCCAGCCGACGCCGTCGCCGTCCACCTGCACCACCGCGGTCAGCGCGCCGATCGCGACGAACGCCAGCGGCCAGCGCACCGCCCGGCCGAACGTGCGCGCCGGGACGCGCGCCGGGCCGAGGGCCAGGACGACGGCGGTCAGCCCCACCAGCACGCTGCCCGGCCAGACCGGGAGGACGAGCGCGCAGACGACCAGCCCGACGCAGAGCAGCAGCTTGTCGGTGGGGGAGCGGCGGCGCCAGGCGCTCGCCCAGGCCGCGTCGTCGACGGCGAGACCGGTCACGGTCCCGCCTGCTCGTCGGCGTCGGCGGCGGGCTTCGCGGGCTGCCTGCGGCCGCGCAGCCGGCCCAGCACGTAGCCGAGCACGAGACCGCCGACCGCCGCCTGGACGGCGAACAGCCCCGACTCCACCGACGGCGACGACGGCGTGAACAGCGACTCGAACCACGGCTCGTAGCCGGTCTCCGCGACGGCCTCGGTGGCCTGGCTGTCGCTGCCGGCGTACTCGGACCGGCCCCGGTTGAGCGCCAGCGGGACGGCGAACAGCACCACCACGCCGAGGACGAGCAGCACCGTGACCAGGCGGCGGCGGGTCACCGGACCTCCTCCTGCTCGGGGCGGACGACCCCGAGCCGCTCCAGGTCGGGCCGGGCGTTGGCGAGCAGCACCCGGAACAGCAGGACGCCCAGCAGGCCCTCGCCGACCGCCAGCGGCAGCTGGGTGAAGGCGAAGACGCCGAGGAACTTGACGACCGCGCCGGCGAAGCCGCTCTCGGCGTCGGGGAAGGCCAGCGCCAGCTGCAGCGACGTTGTCACGTACGTGGCGAGGTCGGCGAGCGCGAGGGCGACGAAGACGCCCGGCAGCAGGCCGCCGCCGAGCGCCCGGACCAGCCGGTAGGCGCCGTAGCCCACCCACGGCCCGACCACCGCCATGGAGAAGGCGTTGGCCCCCAGCGTGGTCAGCCCGCCGTGGGCGAGCAGCAGCGCCTGGAACAGCAGGACCACCGTGCCGAGCAACGCCATCACCGGTGGCCGGAACAGCACCGCGCCGGCGCCGGTCCCGGTCGGGTGGCTGGAGCTGCCGGTCACCGAGGGCAGCTTGATCGCGCTCAGCACGAAGGTGAACGCCCCGGCCGCGCCGAGCAGCAGGGTCGACTCGGGGTGCTCGCGCACCTCCTTGACTACGGCGCGGGCGCCGTGCACGACGAACGGCGCGGCCGCGATCGTCCAGCCCAGCGCGTGCCCCTCGGGGAGGAACCCCTCAGCGATGTGCACCGGCGTGCTCCTCTCCGGTCCGGTCGGCGGCCGCGCACGCAGCGACGAAGCGCTCGACGAGCTGCGGGCTGCCCGCCCAGTGCAGGTGCAGGTAGGAGGCGTGCACGCTCGTCGTCACGAAGCCCTCGCGGGCGGTCGCCGACCACTGCCACGCGGGGTGCGTCCCGGCCGGCGGCGTGCACGCGGTGCGGTGGAACTCGTGCCCCCGCACGCGGGTGCCGGCCGCCGCCAGCACGGAGCCCACCGGGGCGACGGCCGCGCGGTAGCCCAGGGTGAGCTTCGGCGTCATGACCGCGTCGGTGGTGAGCACCCCGCACATCGGGACGCCGTCCAGGCTGCGGGCGAGGTAGAGCAGGCCGGCGCACTCCGCGGCGATCGGCCCGCCGCGCGCGGCCAGCTCGCCGATCCCGGCGCGCAGCCCGGTGTTGGCCGACAGCTGCGCGGCGTAGACCTCGGGGAAGCCGCCGCCGACCACCAGGCCGGCGGTGCCCTCGGGCAGCGCCTCGTCGGCCAGCGGGTCGACGGTGACCACCTCGGCGCCGGCCGCGGCCAGGAGCTCGGCGTGCTCGGCGTAGCCGAAGGTGAAGGCGGCGCCGCCGGCGACGGCGATCCGCGGCCGCCCCTCGACCGGCGTCACCTCGGCGGCCGGGTCCCACGGGGCGGCGTCGAGCGCCGGGGCCGACCCGGCGAGCCGCAGGACGGCGTCGAGGTCCACCGACCTAGCGACCACCTGGCCGAGCGACCGGACCGTGGCCACCGCCTCGGCGCTGCGCTCGGCCGCCGGCACGAGGCCCAGGTGCCGCGACGGCGTGGCGAGCTCGGGCAGCCGGCGGACCGCGCCGAGCACCGGCACGCCCGCGGCGTCGAGCGCGTCGCGCAGGATCGCCTCGTGCCGGTCGCTGCCGACCCGGTTGAGGACGACGCCACCGATCCGCACGCCCGGGTCGAAGGTGGCGAAGCCGTGCACCAGCGCCGCGACGCTGCGGGCCTGGGAGGAGGCGTCGACCACCAGCACGACCGGCGCCCGCAGCAGCGCGGCCACGTGCGCCGTCGAGGCGAACCCCGGCTCGACCGACGGGTGGGAGGCGCCGTCGAAGAGCCCCATCACGCCCTCGACGACGGCGACGTCCGCCCCGCGGGCGCCGTGCAGGAACAGCGGCGCGACCCGCTCCTTGCCGACCAGCCACGGGTCGAGGTTGCGGCCCGGGCGGCCGGCGGCGAGACCCGCGTAGCCAGGATCGATGTAGTCGGGGCCCACCTTGTGCGGGCTCACCGCGAGCCCGCGCGCGGCGAGGGCGGCGACCAGCCCGGTCGCGATCGACGTCTTCCCCGCGCCGGACGACGGCGCGGCGAGCACGACGCGGGGGAGGGTCACCACTCGATCCCCCGCTGGCCCTTCTGGCCGGCGTCCATGGGGTGCTTGACCTTGGTCATCTCGACCACCAGGTCGGCGGCCTCGACCAGCTTCGGGTGCGCGTCCCGGCCGGTGACGACGACGTGCTGGTTGCCGGGGCGCCCGAGCAGCGTCGTCACCACGTCGTCGACGTCGACCCAGCCCCACTTCAGCGGGTAGGTGAACTCGTCGAGGACGTAGAAGCGGTGCGCCTCGGCGGCGAGGTCGCGCTTGATCTGCGCCCAGCCCTCCGCGGCGTCGGCGGCGTGGTCGACCTCGGTGCCCTGGCGGCGCGACCACGACCAGCCCGAGCCCATCTTGTGCCAGACCACCGGGCCGCCCTCGCCGGTCTGCTCGTGCAGCCGGCCCAGCGCGGTCAGCGCGTTCTCCTCGCCGACCTTCCACTTCGCGCTCTTGACGAACTGGTAGACCGCGATCGGCCAGCCCTGGTTCCAGGCCCGCATGGCCATGCCGAACGCGGCGGTGGACTTGCCCTTCATCTCGCCGGTGTGCACGGCGAGGAGCGGCCGGTTGCGCCGCTGCCGCGTGGTCAGCCCGTCCTCCGGGACGACGGTGGGGACCCCCTGCGGCACGTCAGGCCGCCTTCCGCGCGCTGCGCACCGTGGCCGCCAGCGCGTCGGCGGCCAGCTCCTCGAGGCGCAGCGTCTGCGCGCCGAGCGCGGTGCCGAGCGTGCCGGCCAGCCCCAGCCGGACCGGCCCGGACTCGCAGTCGACGACGACGGCGGCGGTCCCCTCGGCGGCCAGCACCCCGGCCGCGGCGTGCGCCCGGCCGAGATGGTCGCCGCCGCGCGCACCGGTGGCCCGCCCGTCGGTGACGACGACGAGCAGCGGCCGCCGCTGCGGGTCGCGCACGCGCTCGACGCGCAGGGTGTCGTGCGCGCGCAGCAGCCCGGCGGCCAGCGGCGTCCGGCCGCCGGTCGGCAGCTCGGTCAGCCGCGCGGCCGCCGCCTCCACCGACCAGGTGGGCGGCAGCGCCAGCTCGGCGGTCGTCCCGCGGAAGGTGACCAGCCCGACCTTGTCGCGGCGCTGGTAGGCGTCGAGCAGCAGCGACAGGACCGCACCCTTCACCGCGCTCATCCGCGCGCGCGAGCCCATCGAGCCGCTGGCGTCGACGACGAAGAGCACGAGGTTGCCCTCGCGGCCCTCCAGCGACGCCTGCCGCAGGTCCTCGCGGGCGATCCGCAGCCCCGGGCCGGTGCGGCCGCGGGCCACCTGGTGCGGTGCCGCCGCGCGCACGGTGTCGGCCAGGTGCAGCCTCGTCAGGGTGCCGGCCGGGCGGGTCGAGCCGACGACCCGCCCCCGCTCGGACCGGGCGCGGGACCGCCGGCCGGCCGCGCCCGCGCCGATGCCGGGCACCTCGAGCCGGCGGGCGCGGAACGGCTCGCCCGGGTCGACCGCGGCCCGCTCCGGCGCCGGTCCGGACGATCCCTCATCCGCTTCCGGCGCCGAAGGCGGGTCCGCTTCCGGCGCCGAAGGCGGGTCCTGGGGCGGGGACCCCCCGCCGTCGGGGTCGTCGTCGTCCGGCGGCTCGGGGTCGTCGGGGCGGGAGTTCTCCAGCGCCTGGTCGAGGGTGTCCTCGTCGAGGCCGGGGGCGTCGAAGGGGTTGCGCCGGCGGCGGTGCGGCAGCGCCAGGCGCGCGGCGACCCGCACGTCCTCCTCGGTCACCGCGTCGCGCCCGCACCAGGCGGCGTGCGCGATCGCGGCGCGGGCGGTCACCAGGTCGGCCCGCAGCCCGTCGACGTCGAAGGCCGCGCAGACCGCGGTCACCTGGCGCAGCGCCTCGTCGGAGAGGACGACGTGCGGCAGGCGGGCGCGGGCGTCGGCGATCCGGGCGGCCAGCGCGGTCTCCTCGGCGGCCCACGCGGCGGCGAAGCCGGCCGGGTCGGCGTCGTACGCGAACCGGCGCCGGACCACCTCCGCGCGCTCGGCGGGGTCCCGCGGCGCGGCCACCTCCACGGTGAGCCCGAAGCGGTCGAGCAGCTGCGGCCGGAGCTCGCCCTCCTCCGGGTTCATCGTCCCGACCAGCAGGAACCGGGCCGCGTGCCGCACCGAGACGCCCTCGCGCTCGACGTAGGCGGTGCCCATCGCGGCGGCGTCGAGCAGCAGGTCGACCAGGTGGTCGTGCAGCAGGTTGACCTCGTCGACGTAGAGCACGCCGCGGTGCGCCGCCGCCAGCAGGCCCGGCTCGAACGCCTTCACGCCCTCGGTCAGCGCGCGCTCGAGGTCCAGCGAGCCGACGACGCGGTCCTCCGAGGCGCCGACCGGCAGCTCGACCAGCCGTGCCGGCCGGGTGAGCCCGGGGGCGCCGGTGTCGTGCGGGCCGTCGGGGCAGGCCGGGTCGGGCGCGGCGGGGTCGCAGGCGAAGCGGCACCCGGCGACCACGTCGACCGGCGGCAGGACGGCGGCCAGCGCGCGCACCGTCGTCGACTTCGCCGTCCCCTTCTCGCCGCGCACGAGCACCCCGCCGACGGCGGGGGAGACGGCGTTGAGCAGCAGGGCCAGCCGCATGTCGTCCATGCCGACGACGGCGCCGAAGGGGTAGGTCAAGAGACCACGCGTCCTCTCCCCGGGTGTCCACGCCCGGAGGTGGCAGGAAGCGACGGCGGGAGTTCCTGACTGACCGGCGGGGACCGGCTCACAGTGGCGGGACCGCGCCGGAGTCGCACCGGCTTCCTCCACTGCCGTCGCAGTTCGGGGGTCATCAGACCACGGCCGTCCCGCGCGCCGACAGCCCACCCATGGCTCGACGATCCGGAAGTTGCGTCTCGACGAGTTGGAAAGTGATGCTGCGCGCTTCTCGACATGGAAGACGACGCCCTCGACCGCGACGCCGCGGCGGCCCAGCTGGCCGTCGCCGTGCTGGGCCGACGCTGGGGCCGGGCCTACGTCGCCGAGCTGCGCCGCATCGTCGGCGGGTGACGGGGTCGCAGGAGCACAGTGAGGGCGTGGGACGACGGGGACGGCGGCTGCTGGACCGGGCAGTCGTCGTCGTCGTGGGAGCCCTCGCGGGCCTGCTGCTCGACCTGGCGGGCGTCCCCTCCGCGCCGATCTTCGGCGGGCTCGTCGCCGGCCTCGCCCGCGCGCTCCTCGGCCGCGACACCGACCGGGTCCCGCAGCCGGTCGGCACCGCGTCGCAGGCGCTGATCGGGGTCTCGGTCGGTTTCCTCGTCGAGTCGGAGACGCTCGGCGCGCTGGCCGAGCACTGGCTGCCGATCGTGCTGGTCACCCTCGGGACGCTGGTGGTCAGCCTGGTGGCCGGGCAGCTGATGCGCCTGCAGCGCGGCATCAGCCCGGTCACCGGCGCCTTCTCGATGATCGCCGGCGGCGCCTCGGGCATCACCGCGGTGGCCCGCGACCTCGGCGCCGACGAGCAGGTGGTCGCCGTCCTGCAGTACATCCGCGTCCTGATCGTCCTGATCGCGATGCCGATCGTGGCGACGACGGTCTACGGCGCCTCCGGCGGCGTGGGCGCCGCGCCGGCGGAGGACGGGGCGGGCTGGCCCAGCGGCCTGCTGTTCACCGCCCTCAGCATCGCCGCCGGCCTGCTGCTGGGCCGCCTGGCGCACCTGCCGGTGGGCTCGCTGCTCGGGCCGATGGCGGTCGCCGCGACCCTCGACCTGACCGGCGTCTCGCAGGGGGCGACCGTGCCCCTGCCGCTGGAGTGGGCCGCCTTCCTGGCGATCGGGCTGCAGGTGGGCCTGGGCTTCACCCGCGCCGGCCTGCGGCTGGTGGGGCGCGCGCTGCCGCTCGCGGTGGCGCTCATCGTCGGCAGCGTGGTCGCCTGCGCCGGGCTCGGCCTGCTGCTCTCGCGCGCGACCGGCGTCGGCCTGCTCGACGGCTACCTGGCCACCACGCCCGGCGGCCTCTACGCCGTCCTGGCGACGGCGACCGGCAGCGGGGCCGACGCCACGTTCGTGCTCGCCGTCCAGGTGCTGCGGCTGTTCGTGATGCTGTTCTCCGCGCCGCTGCTCGCCCGCCTGCTGCGCCCGCGCGGGGAGCGGTAGCGGCGCGGCGTGGCGGAGCGGACAGCCGCGCCGGCGTGACCTGGGAGGATCGCGCGCCTACTGTCGTGGGTCCGGATCGCAGCAGGGGAGGGGTCGAGCTGTCCGAGCGCGCGTGGGTGTCCGACGAGGTCGGTGACGAGGACGCCGTCCTGCTCTTCGTCGGCGGCCCCCTCGACGGGCGGGTGCAGATCCGCGAGGCCCGCCACGGTCAGCCGCTGCCCACCATCACGCACGTGCACCTGCACGGCGGTCCCAAGGTGGTCCACCGCTACGACCTCGAGTCCCTGACCGCGCAGACCGGCGTCTACCACCTGCGCCAGCGCGCGAACTGAGTTCCCGCCGCCGCAGCACGTACCCCGTGTAGCCGTAGTCGCCGGGGTGCTCGCGGCGCAGGTCTATCTCCGCGCGGGCGGCCGTCAGCGCCGCCGCCGTCCCCTCGTCGGGGTCCGGCCAGGCGGCGATCCGCTCGGCCAGGGGCCCGTAGTACTCGTCCCACCAGTCGGACTCGGGCAGCAGTCGGGTGGCGAGGACGTCGTAGCCGGCCGCCTCGGCCGCCGCGACGGTGGCCGCCGCGTCCCGCATCGCGGGGTACGCCGACCAGAACTCCCGCGCGGCTTCCGACGGCGACGGTGTCGTCCACCCGACCTCCGTGAAGACCAGCGCGCCTCCGGGGACGAGCAGCCGGCGCCAGGTGCGCAGCGCCTCGTCCACGCCCATGAGGTAGGCCGCGCCCTCGCACCACAGCAGGTCGAAGGCGCCGTCGGCGTACGGCAGGGTCGTCATCGAGGCGTGCTCCGCGGTGACGGCGAGCCCGCGGTCGGCGGCCGCGCTCCGGAGCCGGTCGAGGAACGGCTCGTGGGTGTCGACGGCGGTGACCTGCAGCCCCTCCCCGGCCAGGACGAGGGCGGAGCGCCCCGGTCCGCACCCGATGTCCAGCGCCCGGTCGCCGGGCAGCGGCCGGACCAGGGCGAGCAGCTCCCGCGTCGTCGCGTCGGAGCCGACGCCCTCGCGCGGCAGGTCGGAGTGCAGGGCCCAGAACACCGCGGCGTCGTCCACGGCGGGCCACTGTGCCGCACCCCGGCCGCGACGGGGAAGCGATTTCCTATCGGCCGGTTGACTTCCTAACACCATTAGGAGAAGGCTTCTTGCCGTGAGCGCGACCGCCCCTCTCGACCGCCGGCACCGCCGGCGGCAGGAGACGATCGAGCAGGTGCTCGACGTCGCGGTCGAGGTCATGGGCGAGCAGGGCGTCGCCGGGCTCACGCTCGGTGAGGTGGCCCGCCGCATGGGCATCCGCCCGCCGTCCCTGTACGTCTACTTCGACGGCAAGCACGCGCTGTACGACGCGCTGTTCGAGCGCGGCTGGCGGCTGCTGCTGGCCGAGATGCGCGGCCTGCTCGCCGGGTTCGGTGACGGCGACCCCGTGCGTCACGTGCACGTGTACGCCGAGGTGTTCGTGCGCTGGGCGGTCGAGCACGCCGCCTACGCGCCGCTGATGTTCTGGCGGCCGGTGCCCGGCTTCGTGCCCAGCGAGCAGGCGTACGCGCCGGCGGTCGAGCTGGCGGCCCTGGGCCGGCAGCGGATCGCCGGCCTCCGCGCCGCAGGCGTCCTCGACCCCGGCGCCGACGTCGACCTGCTGTTCCGCACCTGGACGTCGGTCACGGCCGGCGTGATCAGCCAGCAGCTCGCCAACGGGCCCGGCGAGCCGTTCGAGACCGGCGCGTTCACCAGCGCCCTCCCCGACGTGGTCGCCATGTGGCTGGCCCACCACGGCGGCCCCCGCCTCCGCTCCTGATCCCTCCCCGGGAGGACCTCGATGTCCGCGAGCACCACCGTCCGACCCGCTCCCCGCCCGCCGCTGCTCGGCCGCGACGAGGCCCTGCGGCTGGCCGCCTCCGAGTACGGCCGGTTCGCCGCCCAGCTGCGCCGGCTCGATCCCGGCGACTGGGAGCGGCCCACCGAGTGCACCGCGTGGGACGTCCGGCAGATGGCCGCGCACGTCCTCGGGATGGCCGAGATGGTGGCCTTCCTGCGGCAAACCGTGCGGCAGAACGTCCTCAGCGCCCGCGCCGGCGGGGGCATCGACGCCCTCACCGGGCTGCAGGTGCGCGAGCGCGACCACCTCTCGCCGGAGGAGATCCAGGCGCGCTTCGAGGCGGCGCTCCCGCGGGCCGTCCGCGGGCGGCGCCGGCTGTCGCGGGTGATCGGGCGGCTGACGCTGCCCGAGGAGCAGGTCGTCGGCGTGCACACCGAGCGCTGGCGCTTCGGCTTCCTGTTCGACGTCGTGCTGACCCGCGACACGTGGATGCACCGCGTCGACATCGCCCGGGCGACCGGGCGCGAGCCCGAGCTCACCCCGGCCCACGACGGCGTCCTCGTCGCCGACGTGGTGCGCGAGTGGGCCGAGCGGCACGGCCGGCCCTACCGGCTGCGGCTGACCGGGCCGGCCGGCGGCACCTGGTCCGCCGGGCAGGACGGCGAGGACGTCGAGATGGACGCCGTCGAGTTCTGCCGCGTGCTCTCCGGGCGCGGCAGCGGTGCCGGCCTGCTCACCCAGCAGGTCCCCTTCTAGAAGGACCCTCCTGCCCCCCACCGCTCGCACGCTCGCGGCGGGCCCCTGCAGGAGGGCCGTTCCAGGACGTCACCAGCTCGGCGCGGGCCCCTGAAGGGTGGCCGTTCCAGCGCGTCACCAGCCCTGGGTGCGGCGGGCCTCCTCGACCACCCGCTCGAACCGCGCGCGGTCGAGCGCCGCGCCCTCCCGGCGGACGCCGGGGACCGCGAGCACCAGCAGGCGGTCCAGCCGCACCTCGCTCGGGCGGCCCCGGGGATCCCAGGGGCCGGTGCCCAGGTCGGTCCAGTAGCGGCCGTACCGGGCCTCGTCGGCGGCGTCGCGGTCGTGGTCGACGCTGCTCAGCTGCAGCGCCAGCAGGTCCTCGCCGCGCCGGCCGATGACCAGCACCGGCCGGTCCTTGCCCCGGCCGTCGCCCTCGTCGAAGGGCACCCACGCCCAGACGACCTCGCCGGGGTCGGGTGCGCCGTCCGGCCGGGGGCGCCAGCCGATCTCGTCGCCGGGGGCGGGCCCGCGCTCGACCGCGCGCGGCGGCTGCGGAGCGGTCGGCCGCGGCGCATCCGGCCGGCGGGCCGGCGCCCGGCGGCGGCCGAGCACCGTGCGGACGAGCCGGGTCAGGCGGGGAGCGGCCACGGGGAGCACCGTACGGACGGCGGGCGCTCCGTCGAGAAGGCGTTGCGTGCACGCCCGGACCGCGTGGCGTGCCGGATGTCGTGCACGGATCGCCTTCTCGGCAGCGGGTCGGCGCCGGGCGGCCCGATCCGTCGTCACATGAGACTCACGTGACACTCCGACACCAATTGGTTTCGAGATGGGTTCGATCTGCCGATACGGGGGCACGATGACTGGCACGGGGTGCTGTTGACCTGCCCCCCGGGAGAGGGGGGCTCCATGAACTCGGCCGAACCCGTGCGCCCGGCCGCCCCGCGTACCCGTGAGCCGAAGGCGAGCGTCCTGGCCGCCTTCCAGCTCGTGGAGGACGCCCGCTACCTCGGTAGCGAACGCCGGACCCGGCAGGAACGAGCCCGGCTGCTGGCCGAGCGGACCGTCGCCTACCGCAAGCTGGCCCGCGACCTCAAGGCCAGCTGACGACCTAGGCGACGCCCATGGCGTGACTCCGCGCGCCGTGGAAGGACCACGCTGCCCCCCACCGCTCGCACGCTCGCGGCGGGACCCTGCAGCGCGGCCACCATGGCTCGTTCCTCGCTGCGATGCTCCCGGCGCTGTCGTCACGCGACGCAGAACTCGTTGCCCTCCGGGTCGGCGAGAGTCGCCCACCAGTGCGGCCCCTGCGTCCCGCGGTGCAGCTCGGTGGCGCCCGCCGCCACCAACCGGGCGATCTCGGCCTCGCGCCGCTCCTCGCCCACCCGCAGGTCCAGGTGCAGCCGGTTCTTGACCGTCTTGCCCTCGGGCACCAGCTGGAACAGCACCCGCGGCCGCCCGGGGTCGGGCGAGGTGATCGCCTGCCCCTCCCGCCAGACCAGCGCCCCGCGGTGGGTCGCGGTGTCGGCCTCCGTGGCGTGACCGGCGTCCACCATCCGGCGGATGAACGCCGCGTCCTGCGGCTCCACCTCCCAGCCGAGGGCCTCGGCCCACCAGTCCGCCAGCGCGTGCGGCGCGGCGGAGTCGATCACCACCTGGAAGTCGGTCGCCATGCCGCCGGACCCTAGGGGTCCCCGGCGACAGTTCTCACAGCTCCAGGCTCAGCGCCGCCCGCATCCGCTCGGTGTCGAGCAGCGGCATCGACTCGTCGGCGCAGTGGTCGCGCAGCACCTGGCTGAACGTCGGGAAGGCCGACCGCTCCACCCGCCGCTCCGGGTCCCACAGCCCCGACCGCATCACGGCCTTGCCGCACTGGAAGTAGGCCGAGCGGACCTCGACCAGCAGCGCCGAGCGCGGCGCCCGCCCGAACTCGGTGAGGTCGAGGTCCAGCTCCCCGGCCGCCACCAGCGACCCCGTGCCGTAGACCCGCAGCGTCTCGTCGATGCCCGGCACCAGGAACATCAGCGCCACCCGCGGGTTGCCGGCGACGTTGCGCAGGCTCTCGACCCGGTTGTTGCCGGGCCGGTCGGGCAGCACCAGCCGGTGCGCGTCGAGCACGTGCACGAAGCCCGGGTCGCCGCCGCGCGGGGAGACCTCGGGCCAGCCGTCGGCGTCGGCCGTGGCGAGCGTCGCGAACGGCGACAGCGCGATGAAGGCCCGGCAGTGCTCGTCGAGCGCACCGATCTCCTTGTCCCTCGCCTTGGGGTGCGGGGTCTGGTAGCTGGCGAGGACGTCGGGGCCGGTCTGCACGGGCGAGACGCTAGCGTCCGGCCATGCCAGCCTCGTGGAGCTCCCCGGTCCGCTACGTCGAGTGCGACCAGCAGGGCATCGTCTTCAACGCGCACTACCTGGTCTGGGCCGACGAGGCCTCCAACGGCTGGCTGGAGTCGAGCGGGGTGTCCTGGGCGGAGCTCCGGGACCGCCGGATCGAGCCGGTCGTCAAGGCCAGCACCCTCGAGTGGAGCTCGCCGGCCCGCTGGGGCGACACGGTCACCGTCGAGTCGGCGACCGAGAAGGTCGGCCGCTCCAGCGTGGTCGCGCGGTTCACCGTCCGGGTCGGCGAGCGGGTCTGCTGCGTCGTCCGCACGACCTACGTCGCGGTCGACGAGGACGGCGCGGTGCCGTGGCCGGACGACGTCCGCACCCGGCTCACCGCCGGCGTCACTCCCTAGCGGCCGGCCCCGGGCGGCAGCAGCGGCAGGTCGGCCGGGGCGCCGTCCTCGACCAGCCGCCACAGCGCGTCGGTGTCGGCGTGCTCGGCCACCAGGTCCCCGAGCGCGTCGAGCCGGGCCTCCCGGACGGCGGCGAAGTCGGTGTCCGGCGCGGGCACGAACCGCCGGCCGGTCAGCCGCGCCACCTCGGCGAGGAATGCCCGGCGGAAGCCGTCGTTCTCCAGCGCCCCGTGCCACGTCGTGCCGAACACCGCGCCGGCCCGGGCGCCGTCGAGGAAGGGCTGGGCGGGTGGGTCGTCGGAGTGCCGGTCCACCGTGACCAGCCCGTGGTGGATCTCGTAGCCGTGCACCGGCTCGCCGAAGGCGGAGCCGACCGGGCGGCCGAGCGTCTTCTCGGGCGCGAACCGCACGTCGGCCGGCAGCAGCCCCAGGCCGGGGACGACGCCGGCGCGCGACTCCACCTCGTCGGTGATGGTGCGGGCGAGCATCTGGTGGCCGCCGCAGATGCCGAGCACGGGCGCGCCGGCGGCGGCACGGCGCAGCACGGCGTCGGCGAGGCCGGACGAGCGCAGCCACGCGAGGTCGGCGACGGTCGAGCGCGTGCCGGGCAGCACGACCAGGTCGGCGTCGGCCAGCTCCTCCGGGCGCGTGGCGTAGCGGACCAGCACGCCCGGCTCGGCGGCCAGCGCGTCGAGGTCGGTGAAGTTCGACAGCCGCGGCAGCCGGGCCACCGAGACGCGCAGCACCTCCTCGCCGTGCGGCGGGCCGGCCGGCTGCGCGGCCGCCCCGACGCCGAGGGAGTCCTCGACGTCGAGGTCGAGGCCGCCGACCCAGGGCAGCACGCCCAGCGTGGGCCGGCCGGTCAGCCCGCGCAGCGCGGCCAGCCCCGGCTCGAGCAGGCGGACGTCGCCGCGGAACTTGTTCACCAGGAACCCGGCGACCAGCCGCTGGTCGGCCGGCGGCATGAGCGCGACCGTGCCGTAGAGCGCGGGGAACAGCCCGCCGCGGTCGATGTCGCCGACCACGACCACGGGCAGCTGCGCCGCGGTGGCCAGGCCCATGTTGGCGATGTCGTCGTCCCGCAGGTTGATCTCGGTGGGGGAGCCCGCGCCCTCGCACACGACCACGTCGAAGCGGGACCGCAGGTCGGCCAGGCAGCCGAGCACCGTGTCGAGCAGCCTGGCCTTCATCGGCCGGTAGGACAGCGCGGTGACGTCGGCGACCGGCCGGCCCAGGACGACGACCTGGCTGGAGTTCTCGCCGCCCGGCTTGAGCAGCACCGGGTTCATCGCCGCCTCGGGGGCCACCCGGGCGGCCGCCGCCTGCATGACCTGGGCGCGGCCGATCTCTGCGCCGTCCGGCGTGACCATCGAGTTGTTGCTCATGTTCTGCGCCTTGAACGGCGCCACGGAGACGCCCTGGCGCACCAGCCAGCGGCAGATGCCGGCCGTGACGACGGACTTCCCGGCGTCCGACGTGGTCCCGGCGACGAGCAGCGCCCCGCCCGTCACGCCGCTGGTTCCGACGGGCTGCCCCACCCGGCCTTCTCCTGCCCCGACAGCTCGGCGATCGCGTGCATGATCCGGTCGGTCACCACCCGGCGGGCGCGCCCGTTGCCGGCCATGCCCTTCTGCTCGGGGAAGGTCAGCGGCTCGCCGAAGGTCACCGTGATGCGGGCCGGTCGCGGCCAGCGGGCCCCCACCGGCTGCACCTTCTCGGTGCCCGCCACCGCCACCGGCACGACCGGGCAGTCGGCGGTCAGCGCCAGCCACGCGACGCCGGTCTTGCCGCGGGCCAGCCGGCCGTCGCGCGACCGGGTGCCCTCGGGGTAGATGCCGAAGCCCTCGCCGTCCTCGAGCACCCCGAGCGCGGTGTCCAGCGCGGCCTGCGCGGCACGGTGCGTCTCCCGCTCGACCGGCAGCGCCCCCAGGGCGCTGAACAGCGTGCGGGAGAACCACCCGGTGACCCCCGTGCCGGTGAAGTACTCGGCCTTGGCCAGGTAGTGCACCTTGCGCGGGGCGACCGTCGGGATCGCGATGCTGTCGATGAACGACAGGTGGTTGCTGGCCAGGATGACCGGTCCGGTGAGCGGCACGTGCTCCCGGCCGGTGACGTGCGGCCGGAACAGCAGCCAGAACAGCGGCCGGATGACGAACCGGGCCAGGATGTAGAACACGCGGCGCTCTCTCCTCCTCGAAGGGGGCGTGCGCATTCTCCCGGACGGGCCGCGACCCTCCCGACGGCGGCCCTGGGCTAGCTCATCCGGCGCGACGGCGGGCAGGCGTCACGCAGGATCGCCCGGATGTCGTCGGGCAGCGGCGTCTTCCCGGACGCGGACTCGGTGAGCGCGCCGGCCACCTCGCGCACCTTGCGGTGCGTGTGGCTGGACATGTGCGCGAGCAGGTCGAAGGCCACCTGCTCGCTGCAGCACGTCAGCAGCATGAGGATGCCCTTGGCCTGCTCGATGGTGGCGCGGCTGGCCATGGCCTGGCGCAGCTGGTCCACCTCGAGCCGCAGCGCGGAGACGAGGTCCTCGTCGGCGGGGAGCCGCCCGGCCGGTGCCTCGGTGCGCGCGACCGGTGGACGGCCGTCGAGGGGGGCTGCGGAGGCGTGCCGCGGAGCGGTGCGGGGGCGGGCAGCGGTCGGAGAGACCATCGCGGGTACTCCTGTTCAGAGGCGCACCGGCGGTGCCGACGGGACCGCGTGGCCGTGTGCTCGACGCACGTGCTCCTCCGGCCCGCGAGGGGCCGGCCGCTCCGATGCAGAGGACGCTACGTCGGGTCGCCGGGGACCGCCAGCCGTGCGGGCGCGTCGCGCCGCGGGAGCCACCGGAGGCCGGCCGCGGCCGCCGCGGCGGCGACCCAGACCGCCCGCGACAGGCGGACGGCGCGACCGATGTCGGCGGCCGCGGGGAGCCGCCCGGAGCCCAGGACCGGCCGCTCCTCGACCCGGCTGCCGTAGACGTTGCGGCCGCCGAGCCGGACCCCGAGGGCACCCGCCGTCGCGGCCTCGCACCGGCCGGCGTTGGGGCTGGGGTGCGCGGCGCCGTCCCGGAGCCAGGTGCGCAGGGCGCCGGACGGCGACCCCCCGGCCACCGGGGCGCAGCCCACGGTCAGGGCGGCGGTGAGCCGGGCGGGCAGCCAGCCGAGCACGTCGTCGGTGCGCGCCGCCGCCCAGCCGAAGCGCGCGTACCGGGGGGAGCGGTGGCCGACCATCGCGTCGAGGGTGTTGGCCGCCCGGTAGGCCAGCAGGCCGGGCAGCCCGGCGACCGCGCCCCAGAGGAGCGGGCCGACGGCGGCGTCGGCGGTGTTCTCGGCGACCGACTCGATCGTGGCGCGGGCCAGCTCGGGCTCGTCGAGGCCGCTGGGGTCGCGGCCGGCGAGCGAGGGCAGCGCGGCCCGGGCGGCGGGCAGGTCGCCGGCGGCCAGGTGCTCCTGCAGGGTCCCGGCGGCCCGGCCCAGCGAGGTGCCGCCGAGGACGGTCCAGGTGACCGCCGCGGTGACCAGGGCGCGGGTGACCGGCCGCCGGCGGGTGGCCCGGTCCAGCGCGACGCCGAGGCCGGTGGCGGCGGCGACCAGCCCGCCGGCGTACGCGCTGCCGGCCCCGCGGCCGTTGCGCCACGCCCGCCGCTCGAGGGCGAGCGCGAGCCGCCCGAACCCGGCCACCGGGTGCCACCGCCGGGGGTCGGCCAGCAGCAGGTCGGCGGCGGCGCCCAGCGCCAGCCCGGCGGCGATCGGATCTCCCACGCCGCACATCGTGCCGACCACGCCCGCGAGGGCCGTCCCTAGGATCGGCGGACATGCGCCTGCCCGGCCGTTACGACGGCACCGCCCGGCCGATCGTGACGTACGGCAGCGACCCGGTCCTGCACCGGTCCTGCGCCCCGGTGACCGTCTTCGACGAGGCGCTCCGGCGGCTAGTCCTCGACATGTTCGCGAGCATGCACGCCGCCGACGGCGTGGGGCTGGCGGCCAACCAGATCGGCGTCGACGCCCGGGTCTTCGTCATCGACTGCCCCGACGCCGACGGCGAGGACGTCGTCGGCTACGTCGTGAACCCGGTGCTCACGCTGCCCGGGCCGGTGGGCGGCGAGCCGGCCGAGGAGGTCACCGAGGAGGGTTGCCTGTCGGTGCCCGGCCCGTACGCCGACCTGCCGCGCGCCTTCCGGGCCCGGGTGGACGGCGTGGACGTGAAGGGGCAGCCGGTGACGATCGAGGCGACGGGCATGGCGGCGCGCTGCCTCCAGCACGAGGTCGACCACCTCGACGGCACCGTCTACGTCGACCGCCTGCCCGAGGAGACGCGGGAGCGGCTGCTGGCCGAGGCCGCCGGACCGAGAGGGGACCTGCCGGCATGAGCGAGCTCGCCACCGACGCGCCCGTCGTCGTCGTCGGCATCGGGGCCGACGGCTGGGAGGGGCTGGCACCGACCTCGCGCGTCGAGGTGGAGCGGGCCGAGGTGCTGATGGGCAGCGGCCGCCAGCTCGACCTCGTCCCGCCGTCGGTCACCGCCGAGCGGGTGCAGTGGCCCTCGCCGATGACCGAGGCCCTGCCCGGGCTGTTCGAGACGCACGCCGGCCGCGCCGTCGTCGTCCTGGCCAGCGGCGACCCCATGCTGTCGGGCATCGGCACCACGCTGACCCGGCTGCTCGGCCCGGAGCGGGTGCGGGTGCTGCCCGCGCCGTCCTCGGTGTCGCTGGCCTGCGCCCGGCTCGGCTGGGCGGTGGAGGACACCGAGGTGGTCAGCCTGGTCGGCCGGCCGATCGAGCTGCTGCACCCGCACGTGCAGCCGGGCCGCCGGCTGCTGGTCCTCGGGTCCGACGGCGGCACGCCGGCCGAGGTGGCCGCGCTGCTGTCGGCCCGCGGCTACGGGCAGAGCCTGCTCACGGTGCTCGGCGGGCTGGGCGGGCCGGACGAGGAGGTCCGCACGGGCACCGCGGCGACCTGGTCGCAGCCGGCGTCGGCGCTGGTGGTCACGGCCGTCGAGTGCCGGGCCGAGCGCGGCACGATGCCGCTGCCCACCACGCCCGGCCTGCCCGACGGCGCCTACGAGTCCGACGGCCAGCTGACCCGGTCGGAGGTCCGGGCGATCACCCTGTCCCGGCTCGCCGCCGTCCCCGGGCAGCTGCTGTGGGACATCGGCGCCGGCTCGGGGTCGATCGGCATCGAGTGGATGCGCGCGCACAAGACCTGCCGGGCGGTCGCGGTCGAGGCGGCGCAGGAGCGGGCCGAGCGGATCGTCCGCAACGCCACCCGGCTCGGCGTCCCGTACCTGCGGGTGGTGCACGGCCACGCGCCGGACGTGCTCTCGCGGCTGCCCGAGCCCGACGCGGTGTTCATCGGCGGCGGGCTGACCACGCCGCTGCTGCTCGACGCCTGCTGGGACGCGCTGCCGGTCGGCGGCCGGCTGGTGGCCAACGCGGTCACCGTCGAGAGCGAGGCGGTGCTCGGCACCTGGCACGCGCGGGTGGGCGGGGAGCTGGTGCGCGTGGAGGTGCAGCGCGCCGAGCCGGTCGGCTCCTTCACCGGCTGGAAGCCCGCCATGCCGGTGACGATCTGGAGCGTCACGCGCTGGTGACCGTCCACTTCATCGGCGCGGGCCCCGGGGCCGCGGACCTGGTCACCGTGCGGGCGGCGCGGCTGATCGCCTCCTGCCCGGTCGTCCTCTACGCCGGCGCCCTGGTGCCGCGCGAGCTGCTCGACACCGCCCGCCCGGACGCGCGGCTGGTCGACACCGCGGACCTCGACCTCGACCGGATCACCGCCGAGCTGGTCGCCGCGCACGAGGCCGGTCTCGACGTCGCCCGCCTGCACTCCGGCGACCCGTCGGTCTACAGCGCGATGGCCGAGCAGATGCGCCGGCTCGACGCCGCGGGGGTGCCCTACGACGTCGTCCCGGGGGTGCCGGCGTTCGCCGCGGCCGCGGCCTCGCTGAAGCGGGAGCTGACCGTGCCGGGGGTGGGGCAGACCGTCGTCCTGACCCGGACGTCGGCGCGCTCGACGCCGATGCCGGCGGGGGAGCAGCTGGCCGCGTACGCCGCGACCGGCGCGACGCTGGTGCTGCACCTGGCGGTGCAGCGCCTGCGCGAGCTCGTGCCCGAGCTGGTGCCGCACTACGGCGCGGACGGTCCGGTCGCGGTCGTGGCGCGGGCCAGCCGGGACGACGAGCTGGTGCTGCGGGGCACGCTGGCCGACATCGCCGGGCAGGTCGAGGAGGCCGGGGTGAAGCGGACGGCGGTGGTCGTCGTCGGCCCCGTGCTCACCGCCGCGCAGTTCCCCGACAGCCACCTCTACTCGACGACGAGAGAGCGGTGATGGAGTCCCAGGGCGGCGTTTTCCGCGCCGTGGGACTCCGCTCAGGCGCGGCCGACGATCGTGCCGGCGCGGTCGATCACCACGACGTCCACCTCCACCGGGGCGCCGCGCAGCACGCCGAGCGCGGTGTCGCAGGCCCCGGCGGCCACCAGGTCGCCCAGCGGCAGCCCGGCGGCGGTGCACCGCTGCAGCGCGTCGAGCGCGGTGTTCGCGCCCCGCACCCCCTCGACCAGCTCCGGCGGGCCCCCGGCGTCGCGCACCAGCCGCGCCAGCGAGTCGAACGACACCTGCGAGCGGCCGGAGTGCAGGTCGAGGTGGCCGTCGGCGAGCTTGGCCAGCTTGCCGATGCCACCGGCGACGGTCAGCCGCGGCACGGGGTGGCGGCGCAGGTACTTGAGCACCGCGCCGGCGAAGTCGCCCATGTCCAGCAGCGCGTCCTCGGGCAGCCCGTACAGCTCGGTGACGACCCGCTCCGAGGTCGACCCGGTGCACCCGGCCACGTGCCGGTGGCCGGCGGCCCGGGCGACGTCGATGCCGCGGCGGATCGAGTCGATCCACGACGAGCAGGAGTACGGGACGACGACGCCGGTCGTGCCGAGGATCGACAGCCCGCCGAGGATGCCCAGCCGCGGGTTCCACGTCTTCCGGGCCAGCTCCTCGCCGTTCTCCACCGAGACCTCGACGACGACGTCGCCGCTGCCGCCGTGCCGCTCGGCCACCATGGCCACGTGCTCACCGATGAACCGCCGCGGCATGGGGTTGATCGCCGGCTCGCCGACCGCCAGCGGCAGGCCCGGCTTGGTCACCGTGCCCACGCCCGGCCCCGCCCGGAACGTCACGCCGCTGCCCGGCCCGCCGTGCGTCACGGTCACCGACACCAGGGCGCCGTGGGTGACGTCGGGGTCGTCGCCGGCGTCCTTGACGATCCCGGCGCTCGCCGTGCCCCCGCCCAGCGACTCCGTGGCCAGCGCGAACGACGGGTGCCGGTCGTTCGGCAGGTGGATCTGCACGGGGTCGGGGAACTCCCCGGTGAGCAGCGCGGTGTAGGCGGCGGCGGTGGCGGCGGTCGCGCAGGCGCCCGTCGTCCACCCGTAGCGCAGCCCCGCGCCGCCGTCCCTGCTCACACCGCCATTGTCCGTGCCGACGCCGCGGGCCTCCGCACGCGCCCGGATGCGCACCGAGGCGGTGACGGAGCCACCGCATCCCGCCCGGATGCGCACGGGAGCGGTGTCCGGTCCCGGCGGGGGAGCGACCTGCGATGACCGGACGGGTGCTGCTCCTGGGCGGGACGGCGGAGGCCCGGCGGCTGGCCGAGGCGCTCACCGCCGACGGTGTGGACGTGCTGAGCTCGCTGGCCGGCCGCACCGCCGACCCGCTGCTGCCGCCCGGCGAGGTGCGCATCGGCGGCTTCGGCGGCGCGGAGGGGCTGGCGGAGTGGCTCCGGGCGAACCCGGTGCGCGCGCTGGTCGACGCCACCCACCCGTTCGCCACCGCGATCACCCAGCACGCGGCGCGGGCGGCGGCCGGCACCGGCACGCCGCACCTGAGGCTGCAGCGGCCCGGCTGGCACGAGCAGCCGGGCGACGACTGGCGCCGCGTGGACTCGCTGGAGGAGGCGGCCGAGGCGGTCGCCGGGTTCGCGCGCGTCTTCCTCACCACCGGCCGGACCGGACTGGGCGCCTTCGCCGGGCTGACGCAGGAGGTGCTGGTCCGCTCGGTCGACCCGCCCGAGCCGCCGCTGCCGGGCCGCACCACCGTCGTCCTGGAGCGCGGCCCGTTCAGCGTCGAGGACGAGCTGGCGCTGATGCGCGAGCACGGGGTGGACGTCGTCGTCACCAAGGACTCCGGCGGGCACCTCACCGAGGCGAAGCTGACCGCCGCGCGCGAGCTCGGCATCCCGGTGGTGGTCGTGAACCGCCCGCCGCTGCCGGCCGGGACGGACGTCGTGGAGACCGTCGCGGACGCGCTCGCCTGGTTGCACGCCCGGTGACCCGGCTCGTCCTGTTCGACCTCGACGGCACGCTGGTCGACTCGACGCCGGGCATCTGGGCCTCGGTGCGCGTCGCCGTCGCCGAACTCGGCCTGCCGGAGCCGACGACCGAGCAGCTCACCCAGATGGTCGGGCCGCCGCTGCAGGACGGGTTCGCCACCGTGCTGCGGGTGCCGCTCCCCGACGTGCCACGCGCGGTCGCCGCCTACCGCGCGCACTACTCGGCCGGCGCGCTGCTCGACGTGCACGTGTACGACGGCGTCCCCGAGCTCCTGGCCACGCTGTCGGCGGGCGCCACGCTGGCCGTGGCCACCAGCAAGCCCGAGACCTTCGCCGTGCGCGTGCTGGAGCACACCGGCCTGCTCCCGTTCTTCGCCTCGGTGCACGGCGCGACGCTCGACGGCGCCGTCCGGCACAAGGACCAGGTGGTGGCCGCCGCGCTCGCCGCGCACCCGGACGGCGAGCGGCCCGTGCTGGTCGGCGACCGCGCGCACGACGTCCTCGGCGCGGCCGCGCACGGGCTGCCGTGCATCGGCGCCGGCTGGGGCCCGGCGCCGCCCGGTGAGCTGGAGCGGGCGGGCGCCGCCGTCGTCGTCCGGACGCCGGGGGAGGTGCCGGCCGCGCTGCCCCAGGGGTGACTTCTGTCCGTACCGGGCAGGTATCCCCTCGTGAGCACCCCGGCGCTGCGGCTGCCCGACACCCTGCAGGCACTGCGCGACCGGCTGGCCGCCGCGCCGCTGGACCTCGACGTCCCCGGCGCCGCCGAGGCCCGCCGGTCGGCCCGCGCGGTCGTCGACCAGGTCGACGACTACCTGCTGCCCCGGCTGCGCGACCTCGGCGCCCCGCTGCTCGCGGTGGTCGGCGGCTCCACCGGCGCCGGCAAGTCCACGCTGGTCAACAGCCTGCTCTGCGAGCAGGTGACCACCGCCGGCGTGCTGCGGCCGACCACGCGGGCGCCGGTGCTGGTCTGCGCGCCGGCCGACCGGGCCGCCTTCGCCGGCGACCGCGTGCTGCCCGGCCTGGCCCGCACCACGGGGGACGGCGAGGCGACCAGCGGACTGCGGCTGGTGGTGAGCGACCGGCTGCCCCCGGGGCTGGCGGTGCTCGACGCCCCCGACGTCGACTCGGTGGTGGAGTCCAACCGCGAGCTGGCCGGGCAGCTGCTGGCCGCGGCCGACCTGTGGGTCTTCGTCACGACCGCCGCCCGCTACGCCGACGCGGTTCCGTGGGACGTGCTGCGCACCGCCCAGGAGCGGGGGACGGCGCTGGCGGTGGTGCTCGACCGGGTCCCCCCGGAGGCGGTCGGCGAGGTGGCCGGCGACCTGGCCGGGATGCTGCAGCGCGGCGGGCTCGGCGCCGCGCGGCTGTTCGTCGTGGAGGAGCGGCCGCTCGTCGACGGCCGGCTGCCGGAGGACCAGGTCGGCCCGCTGCGGGCGTGGCTGCACGGCCTGGCCGCCGACCAGGAGGAGCGGGCCGCGGTGGTCCGCCAGACCCTGGCCGGCGCGCTGGACAGCCTGGGCGCGCGGGTGGCCGGGGTGGCCGCCGCGGTGGAGGGGCAGGTGGCCGCGGCCGACGCCCTCCGCGACACCGCCGAGGCCGCCTACCGGCGCGCCTGCACCGACGTCTCCGACGGCGTGGGCAACGGCAGCCTGCTGCGGGGCGAGGTGCTCGCGCGGTGGCAGGAGTTCGTCGGCACCGGCGAGTGGATGCGCACCCTGCAGGGCAAGGTCGGCCGGCTGCGCGACCGGGTCACCGCGGCGCTCAGCGGCCGCCCGGCACCGGCCGCCCAGCTGCACGAGGCGCTCGAGTCGGGCGTGGAGGTGCTGCTGCGCGACGCCGCCGACGAGGCCGCCGAGCGGACGGTGACCGCGTGGCGCGGCACCTCCGGCGGTGCCGGGCTGCTCGACGGCCGCGTCCGCGAGCTCGAGCGGGCCTCGCCGCAGTTCGCCGGCACGGCCGCGCGCGAGGTGCGCGACTGGCAGGGCACGGTGCTCGACCTGGTGCGCAGCGAGGGCGGGGACAAGCGCTCGCGCGCGCGGCTGCTCTCGTGGGGGGTCAACGGGGCCGGCGCCGTGGTGATGGTGGCCGTGTTCGCGCAGACCGGCGGGCTCACCGGCGGCGAGGTCGCCGTCGCGGGCGGGACCACCGCCCTGGGCCAGCGGGTGCTCGAGGCCGTCTTCGGCGACGCGGCGGTGCGCGACCTCGCCGACCGCGCCCGCGAGGACCTCGAGCACCGGGCGAACCGGCTGCTCACCGACGAGCGGGACCGCTTCGACGCGCTCGTCGACGCCGTGGCACCGCCCCCGGGCAGCGCCGAGGGGCTGCGCGCCGCGGCCGCCGCCCTCGCGGCCGCCCGCCAGGAGCGCCCGTGAGGCCGAAGAGGGCGCCGCTGGGCGAGCGGCTGGCCGCGCTGCGCGAGGCGGTCGAGGCCGCCGAGGGCCGGCTGCACGTGCCGGAGGTCGCGCACGCCCGGGCGCTGCTGGCCAAGGCCGGCGCGCGCGAGGCGCTGGGCGACGCCACCGTGGTCGCGCTGGCCGGCGCCACCGGCAGCGGCAAGTCCACCCTGTTCAACGCGCTGTCCGGGGCGGAGGTGAGCACACCCGGCGTCCGCCGGCCCACGACCGGCGTCGCGCACGCCTCGGTCTGGGGTGCCGACGACGACGCCGACCGGCTGCTCGACTGGCTGCAGGTGCCCCGCCGGCACCGGGTGGCGCCGGCCGCGCCCGACCTCGACGGCCTCGTGCTGCTCGACCTCCCCGACCACGACAGCGTCAAGCTGGAGCACCGGCTGGAGGTCGACCGGCTGGTGCAGCTGGTCGACGTCCTGGTGTGGGTGCTCGACCCGCAGAAGTACGCCGACGCCGCCGTGCACGGCCGCTACCTGGCCCCGATGGCCGGCCACGCCGGGGTGCTCCTGGTCGTGCTCAACCAGGTCGACCGGCTCGACGAGCCGGCCGCCCGGGCGTGCCTGGCCGACCTGCGGCGGCTGCTGGACGCCGAGGGCCTCTCGGCCACGCCGGTGGTGCCGGCGTCGGCGCGCACCGGGGCGGGCCTGGACGTGCTGCGCGCCGAGCTGGCCCGGCGGGTCGCCCGCCGGCAGGCGGCGACCGAGCGGCTGGCCGCCGACGTCCGCGGGTGCGCCGACGCGCTGGCGGCGCACTGCCCCTCCGGGGACCGCCGCCCGGCCCGGATCGCCGACGACGGGCTGACCGGTGCGCTCGCCGACGCGGCCGGGGTGCCGGTGGTCGAGGCGGCGGTCGAGCGCTCGGCCCGGCGCGAGGGGGCCGCCCGCACCGGCTGGCCGCTGCTGCGCTGGACGGGCCGGCTGCGCCCCGATCCGCTGCGCCGGCTGCACCTCGGCGACGAGCGGGCCCGGACGTCGCTGCCCGAGGCCGGCGCGGTGCAGCAGGCCGCGCTGGGCGCCGCGCTGCGCCAGGTCCGCACCTGCGCCGCCGACGGCCTGCCCGAGGCGTGGCGCGACGAGCTGCGGCGCACGGCAGAGCACTCCGAGGAGGGGCTCGCCGACCGGCTCGACCGCGCCGTCGCCGGCGCCGACCTCGGCCCCGACCGGGTGCCCGGCTGGCAGCGCGCGGTGGGCGGGCTGCAGTGGCTGCTGGCCGCCGTCGCCCTGGTCGGTGCGCTGTGGCTGCTGGTGCTCGTCGTCCTCGGCTGGCTGCAGCTCGACGACGTCGTCCCGCTGCCCCGCGTGCAGGGCTTCCCGCTGCCCACGCTGCTGCTGCTCGGCGGGCTGCTCGCCGGCCTGCTGCTGGCGCTGCTGGCCCGGCCCCTGGTGGCCGCCGGCGCCCGGCGGCGCCGACGACGGGCCCGCGCCCGGCTCACCGCGCGGGTGGCCGAGGTGGCCCGGGAGACGGTGCTGGCGCCGCTCGAGGACACCCTCGCCGACGCCCGCACCTTCTGCGCCGCCGTCGACCGCGCGCGGCGCTGAGGCTCACGGCGCCAGCAGCGCTTCGGCACGGTCCGCGGCGCTCGGTCGGGTCTTGCCCTCGGCCTCGAGGAGGTCCGCGAAGCGGCGGGCGGCGTCGGCGTAGGTGGGGTCCTCGAGCACCCGCGCCACGGCGGCGGCGATCCGCTCCGGGGGTGCCTCCTCGTCCAGGCGCACGCCGGCGCCCAGCCGCAGCACACGCACGGTGTTGTCCTTCTGGTCCCGGCCCATCGGGATGCAGACCAGCGGCACCCCGGCGGCCAGGGACTTGAGCACGGTGCCGTGGCCGGCGTGCGTCACCACGACCGAGGCCTCGGCGAGGACCGCGCGGTGCGGAGCCGCCCGGACGACGCGCACGTTCGCCGGGGACGGGACGTCGGCGGGGTCGACCGCCCGGCCGGTGGTGAGGACGGCGCGGACCGGCAGCCCGCCCAGCGCGGCCGCGACGCGGCGCAGCAGACCGACCTGGTCCTGGAAGACCGAGCTGGTGGCCACCAGGACCAGCGGCCCCTCGCCCGGCGGGTGCCAGTCGTCGGCCGGGGCGGTCCAGTCCGGGTCGTCGAGCTGCGGCCCCACGTAGTGCACGTTGGCCGGGATGTGCGGGGAGGAGAAGTCGAAGGAGGGGCTGGTCAGCACCAGCACCTCGGCGCAGCGGTCGAACAGCTCGAACAGATCCCTGATCCGCGCCTGCCCGTGCGCGGCGAGCGCCCGGTTCAGCCCCGGGAGGAACCGGGAGAACACCAGCCGCCGCATCGCGGCGCGGATCACCGCGTCCCGTGCCCGTCCCGGGAGACCGCGGGGCGGTGTCCACCCGGTCAGCATCACGGGCATCCCCGGGGTGGGACGCAGGTAGGTGTTCGCCATGAGGGCGGCCGTGGGCCGGTGGGTCGCCAGCGCGCCGATGAGCAGCCCGGGGAGGCCGTCGGCGAGCACGGCGTCCACGGGGTGCTCCCGCACCGCGGTGACCACGTCGTCGGCGTACCGCGAGGCCGGCCCGACGACGAACCGGTCCCGGGCGACGGCGAACTGGTGCCACCCGCTGCCGCTCTCCAGCTCGGCGATCAGTGCGGTCTGGTCGGCGACCGAGTCGATGCGCGGCGCCGTCCGCCAGGGGGTGAACCCGCACCCCGCGGACCGCGCCGACCGCTCCGCGGTCGGGTCACCCACCACCTCCACCGAGTGGCCCCGGCGGACCAGTTCCGCGGCCAGCCCGAGGGCGGGTGGGAGGGTGCCGCCGGCGTCGACGACGGCGAGGAGAAACCGGCCGCGCGGCCGGGAGGGGAACTCGGACATCTCGCACCACCCGGGACCCCCATCCTCCGAGCGGGTCCGCGCCCGGGCCAGGGCCGTCGGGCCCGCGATGTGTGGAAGCCCAGGTGGCGTGGGCAGTGCGCGGCCATGACCGAGACCGCGTCCCTCCGTGCCCTCGCCCTCGTGTGCAGCCTCAAGCCCTCGCCGGAACCGTCCAGCAGCCAGAAGCTCGCCCAGGAGGTGCTCGACGCGCTCGCCGGGCAGGGGGTGGCGGGGGAGGTGGTCCGCGTCCTCGACCACGACGTGAAGCCCGGCGTGCAGGTGGACATGGGTGGGGGCGACGAGTGGCCGGCGATCCGCGAGAAGCTGCTGGCCGCCGACATCCTGGTGTTCGCGACGCCGACCTGGGTCGGGCACATGACCAGCGTCGCGCAGGGCGTGCTCGAGCGGCTCGACGGCGAGCTGTCCGAGACCGACGACTCCGGCCGCCCGCTGATCACCGGCAAGGTCGCCGTGGTCGCCGTCGTCGGCAACGAGGACGGCGCCCACCACATCAGCGCCGACGCCTTCCAGGCGCTGGCCGACGTCGGCTTCACCATCCCCGCGCAGGGCGTCACCTACTGGAACGGCGAGGCGATGCAGGGCGTCGACTACCTCGACCTCGACGAGACGCCCGAGCCGGTGGCGCAGGCGACGAAGACGCTGGCCGAGAACGCCGCGCACCTGGCCCGGCTGCTGAAGGCCAGCCCCTACAGCTGAGCCGGCACCGCCTCGCGGGCGGCGGGCTCGGGCGCGGGCCGGGCACGCCGCCGCAGCAGGGTGGTGACGGCGACCAGGGCGAGCACCACGACGACGGCGCCGTAGACCTCCGTGGTGCGGGCCAGGCCCAGGCCGCCCACGGCGATCCCGGCGGCGATGGCCGGCACGCTGAACGACACGTAGCCGACGACGAAGGTGCTGGCCAGCAGGCCGGCCCGGTGCCCCGGGGCGACGCCGCGGGTGATCATGGCGATCGCGCCGAGGAACGAGCCGCCGAACCCGAAGCCGGTGACCACCGCGGCGGCGAACAGCAGCACGGTGGCACCGGTCAGGACGGCGACGACGGTGCCGACCACGCCGGCGGCGAAGACGACCGCGCCGGTCAGCAGCGCCGTCTCCGGCGCCATCGGCCGCAGCGCCAGCGAGCCGAGGACGCCGGTGCCGTTGAGCGCGAGGATCAGCAGGCTGCCGGCGATGTGGTTGTCGATGCCGAAGACGTCGGCGACCAGCGACGGCCCGAGCGAGGCGTAGAGCCCGCCGAGCGCCCACGCGGCGACGAGCACCGGCAGCGCGACGACGAACGGCCGCCGGTGCGCCGGCGGCACCTCGACCCGCGGGCGCAGCGAGGCCAGGGCGCCCGGCACGCGGGGCGAGGACTCGGGCAGCAGCAGCACGCCGGCGGCGGCGAGCAGGAAGACGCCGGTCAGGACGCCGAAGACCCAGTCGGTGGGCGAGGGCACCAGCTGCACGAGCACGCCGGCGCCGACCGCGCCCAGCGACAGCCCGAGGCCCGGGGAGGCGCTGTTTATCAGCGGCCCGAGCGGGCGGTCGGCGCGCTGCAGGTCGAGCAGCGCGGCGCCGAGCGCGCTGGTCAGCGCGCCGGTGGCCAGGCCCTGCACGACGCGGGCGGCCAGCAGCCAGCCGACGCCGTCCGCGGTCAGGAACAGCACCATCGCCGCGGCCTCGAGCACGAACGCCGCCGCCACGACCGGGCGCCGTCCCACGTGGTCGGAGAGGCCGCCGACGACCAGCAGCGACAGCAGCAGCGCGAAGGAGTAGACGGCGAACACCGTCGTCAGCACGCCGGAGCTGAAGCCGAACTCCTCCTGGTAGACGCGGTAGAGCGGGGAGGGCACCCCCGAGGCCGCGAGCATGAGGACGAGCAGGACGGCGACCGACCAGAAGGCGGCCGGCCGGGAGAGGCGACGGCTCGGCACGACCGTGGACAAGGCCGCCGCCGTCCGCCCCATTCCCGACACGACCGCTTCCGGCGCCGGGAGCGGGCTCAGGGCTCGTACGTGCGCGGGGTCCAGACGCGGCCGGAGGGGCTCAGGCGGGTGCGCGAGGAGCCGATGAGCACCAGGCAGCGCATGTCGACGGTGTCGGGGTCGAGGTCGCCGAGGGTGGTGACGACGACGTCCTCGGTCGGCCCGCCGACGTCGCGGCCGACCACCACGACGGTGTCGGGCGAGCGGTTCTCCAGCAGCACCTTCTGCGCCTCGCCGAGCTGGTGCGGGCGGGCCTTGGAGCGCGGGTTGTAGAGCGCCAGCACGAGGTCGGCGGCGGCCGCGTGCCGCAGCCGGTCCAGCACGACGTCCCACGGCTTGCGGACGTCGGACAGGCTGATCACCGCGAAGTCGTGGCCCAGCGGGGCGCCGACCCGCGACGCCACCGCCTGCGCGGCGGTCAGCCCCGGCAGCACCCGCACGCGGACGCCGGCGAACTCGGGTCGCTCGGCCGCCTCGAGCACCGCCGCGGCCATGGCGAACACGCCCGGGTCGCCGCTGGAGACCACCGCGACCCGGCGGCCGGCCTGCGCGAGCGAGAGGGCGTGCGCGGCGCGCTCGGCCTCCACCCGGTTGTCGCTGGGGTGGCGGATCTGCCGCGGGTTGGCCGGCACGCGGTCGAGGTAGGGGCCGTAGCCGACCAGGTCGTCGGCGGCGGCGAGGGCGTCGGCCGCCTCCGGCGTCGTCCACGACCGCTGCCCCGGGCCGAGCCCGACGACGACGACCTCGCCGGCGTGCGGCTCGGGCACGGCCTCCTCGGGCTGGGGCAGGGGGCCGGTCAGCGGGCTGGGCAGCAGGGCCAGCGAGAAGTAGGGGACGGTGCCGGGGTCGACGTCGGCCAGCGGCAGCGCCCGCTGCCGGTCGGTGGTGGCCCGCTCGACGTAGAGCGCGCGGTCGAGCACGCCGGCGGCGTCGAACGCCTCGCGGACGGCGCCGAAGGTGCGGCCGAGCTTGAGCACGGCGGCGGAGTCGGTCGTGGCCAGCCACTCGGCGAGCTCGTCGGAGGGCAGCGTGCCGGGCAGCACGGTGAGCACCTCGTCGCGCTCGACCAGCGGCCGGCCGACCACCGCCGCGGCGCCGCTGACGCTGGTCACGCCGGGGACGACCTCGGTGGGGTAGCGGTGCGCCAGCCGTTTGTGCATGTGCATGTAGGAGCCGTAGAAGAACGGGTCGCCCTCGGCCAGCACGACGACGTCCCGACCGGCGTCGAGGTGCGCCGCCAGCCGCGCGGCGGCCTCCTCGTAGAACTCGTCGATCGCGCCCTGGTAGCCGCCGGGGTGGTCGGTGCCCTCGGTGGTCACCGGGTAGACGAGCAGCTCCTCGACCTGGCCCTCGCGCAGGTAGGGCTCGGCCAGCGCCCGTGCCACCGACCGGCCGTGCCGGGCGGCGTGGAAGGCGACGACGTCGGCGGCGCCGATCAGCCGGGCGGCCTTGACCGTGACCAGCTCGGGGTCGCCGGGGCCCAGCCCGACGCCGTACAGACGGCCCGGGCTCATTCGACGTCGCTCGCGATCGCGTTGACCGCGGCGGCCGTCATGGCCGAGCCGCCGCGCCGCCCGCGGACCACCAGGAACTCCAGGTCCGAGGCGGCGAGGGCGTCCTTGGACTCCACGGCGCCGACGAACCCGACCGGGACGCCCAGCACCGCGGCCGGCCGCGGCGCCCCGGCCTCGACCATCTCCAGCAGGTGGAACAGCGCCGTGGGGGCGTTGCCGATGGCCACCACCGCGCCGTCGAGCCGGTCGCGCCACAGCTCCAGCGCGGCGGCGGTCCGGGTGGTGCCCAGCTCGGCGGCCAGCGCCGGGGTGCGCGGGTCGTTGAGCGTGCAGACGACGTCGTTGTCCTTCGGCAGCCGGCGGCGGGTCACGCCGGAGGCGACCATCTCGGCGTCGCAGAGCACCGGGGCGCCGGCGTCCAGGGCCTCGCGCGCGCGGCGGACGATGCCGGGCGAGAAGGCGAGGTCGTCGACCAGGTCGACCTGGCCGCAGGCGTGGATCATGCGGACCGCCACCCGGGCGACGTCGTCCGGCAGCCCGGTGAGGTCCGCCTCGGCGCGGATGGTCGCGAACGAGCGCCGGTAGATCGCCGCGCCGTCCTTCTCGTACTCGTACATCGCAGGGGAGGCTACGTCGCCGCACTTCGGGGTAGCGGCGCCGCATGGCGCTGCCCCGTCTCCTCGTCCTCGTCCTCGCCGGCGGTGCCGGCAGCCGGCTCCAGCTGCTCACCGAGCACCGGGCCAAGCCGGCGGTGCCCTTCGCCGGGGTGTACCGGCTGATCGACTTCCCGCTGAGCAACTGCCAGCACGCGGGCATCGCCGACGTGTGGGTGTCGATCCAGCACCACCCGACGTCGCTGGCCGACCACCTGGCCAACGGCCGGCCGTGGGACCTCGACCGCACCACCGGCGGGCTGCTGACCCTGCCGCCCCGGCAGGGCGACGAGCGCGGCGGGTGGAACGAGGGGACGGCGGACTCGCTGTGGCGCCAGGCCGGGTTGATCCGCTCCTTCGACCCCGACGCCCTGCTCGTGGTCAGCGCCGACGCCGTCTACAAGCTGGACTACCGCGAGGTGGCCGACGCCCACCTGCAGTCCGGCGCCGAGGTCACGATGGTGACCACCGACGTCGCCGCCGACGACGCGTCGCGCTACGGCATCGTGCGGGTCGACGGCGAGAAGGTCGTCGACTACGCCTACAAGCCCGACGAGCCGGCGACGACGACCGCCACCAACGAGGTCTTCGTGTTCTCGCCGCGGGAGACCCTCGACCGGCTGGAGGCGATCGCCGCCGACGTCGGCGAGGACGAGCTGCAGGACCTCGGCAACCAGCTGCTGCCGGCGCAGACCGCCGACGGGCTGGCGCGTGCCCACGCGCTCGAGGGCTACTGGCGCGACGTGGGGACGGTGCCCGCCTACTGGGAGGCGCACCAGGACTTCCTGTCCGCCGACCCGCCGCTGGACCTCGACGACCCGCGGTGGCCGGTGCGCACCCGCGGGGGCGGGCACAGCGCGGCGCGGGTGCTCGACGACGGGCAGATCGAGAACAGCCTGCTCTCCGGCGGCACGCGGGTCTCCGGGAACGTGCGCGGGTCGGTGCTCTCACCGGGCGTGGTCGTGGAGGCGGGCGCGACGGTGGTCGACTCGGTGCTGCTGCCCGGCGTGCGGGTGCGGTCGGGCGCGACGGTCACGCGCGCGGTGCTCGACGACGCCGTCGAGGTGGGGCGGGGTGCCTCGGTCGGCGGGGACGGCGACATCACGCTGGTGGGCCGCGCCGCCCGCATCGAGGAGGACGCGTCGATCGAGCCCGGCGCCCGCCACCCGGACCCCGAGGAGAGCTAGCCGACGCGGTAGCCGTCGCCGGTCGCGACGACGTCCACGACGTCGCCGCGCGGGCGGCCGCAGCGCCGCGCGCAGCCGGCCCAGTGCTGCCGGGCGCCGCCGGCGGGCAGGTCACCGGTCAGCACGGCGGTGACGGCGTCGGCGCGGACGTCGGCCAGCGACTTCGCGCACCCCGGCCGGCCGGCGCAGGCGGTGACCCGCGTCCAGGGGCTGTCGGCGTCGAGCACGATGCCGGTGCGGTGCAGGTCGACCGCGGCGTCGTCGACGGCGTCCTCGGCCAGGTCGGGGACGACGACGCTGCGCCACGGGGTCACCTGGACCTCCGGCGCGAGCCGGGCGAGCAGGTCGACCTGGTTAGCGGTCAGCACCCCGAGCGGGACGACGCCGAGGAGCGCGACCCGGCCGTCGGCCTGCTCCGCGGCCCCCACCGGGCCGACCGCCGGGGCGGCCGGCACCTCGCCCGGCGCCGCACGGGGCCCGGCGAGGCGGGCGGCCACGGCGCGGACGCCGTCGGCCAGCTCGGTCAGCCGCCAGGCGGTCCCGCCCTGGGCGGCGCGCTCGTCCAGGAACGCGCGGTTGGCGGCCAGCAGCAGGGCGACCGCGCCGTCGGGGTCGGCGCGCAGCCCGCTGTCGGCGCCGCCCAGCAGCAGCGCCACGGTGCCGTCGGCGAGGGCCAGCAGGCCGACGTCCCCACCGAGCCCGGAGACGTCACCCCGGCCGTCGTCGAGCGTGGCGAGGAAGCGCCCCGGCAGGTCGGCCAGCGCCGGGTCGGCCCGCAGCCCGGCGTCGAACGCGGCGACCCACGGGCGGACGTCGGCCAGCCCGCCGCTGCGCCCGGACAGCACGCTGGCCAGCACGTTGCGCACCCGCTCGTGGGTCTCGCTGGGCAGCAGCCCGGCGTCGGCCAGCCGGTCGCCCAGCGCCGGGACGTCGGCGGCGTCCAGGCCGCGCAGCTGCACGTTGCCCCGGCTGGTGAGCTCCAGCCGGCCGTCACCGAGCTCGCGGGCCGCCGCGGCGAGCACCCGCAGCTGGGCGGCGGTGAGCAGGCCGCCGGGGACGCGGACCCGGGCCAGCGCGCCGTCGGCGGCGGCGTGGGTCTGCAGCGCACCCGGGCAGGCGTCGGCACGGAGGCGGGGAGCGGTCATGGCGACCGCGAGGCTACGACGTCGGGCACGTCAGGTGGCGTCGAAGGACATCCAGACCCGGCGCCGCTCGGCCCGGCCGCGCACCTGCGCCATCGCCGCGACCCGGCGGCGCTGGTCGGCGGTGGCGACGTGCTGCACGACGGCGACCTCGGCCTCGCGCATGGCCCGCTCGGCGGCGAACTCCGCCGGGGTCGAGGGCTGGTCGCTGGCCGGCGCCTCCCCGGCGGACCGGGGCCGCGCGTAGGGGCTGTCCTCGGGCAGGTTGCCGCTGACCCGGCCGTAGGCGCCGAGCAGGAGCAGCACCAGCCCGGCGCCGACGGAGAAGAAGACGTTGCTCAGCCGGAAGGCCAGCAGGTTCCAGCCGGTCTCCAGGACGGCGAGGTTCGCCAGCGCCGACAGCAGGAACAGCCCGCCGACGACCATCATCACCGTCGAGGCGATCCGCGGGGCGCGGAGCGCGGCGGCGGCGAGCACGGCGGCGGTGACCACCGAGATCGTCGACAGCAGCCCGTTGGAGGAGAGCCCGAGGACCCGCCCGCCCTCCGTGGAGAAGTAGGCCAGGCCGTCGGCGAAGCCGAGCACCCCGAAGACGAGCAGGACGGCGGCGACGACGAGCGCGCCCACCCGGTGCACGGCGAGCACGCGGGCACCCGGGGCGGCGGGTCGGGTCGGGGGGCGGCGGAGGGTGAGGGTCACGGCGAACTCCTCGGAGGGGAAGGGATGTGCACCCGGTCCTTCCGGCGCCACCCGCCGGCCGGATGCACGGGAAGCCCCGGGGACCGGCCGGTGTTGGTCCGGCCGTGAGCACGCCCTTCGAGCTGGACCTGCACTCCGAGTACCTGCGCGCCGACCTCTTCCTGGCCATGGGGCAGCCGACCGAGGCCGCCCGCATCCTCACCGCCGTGGTCGAGGCCGAGCCCGAGAACGAGGCCGCCCTCGAGCTGCTGGCCCGCGCCTACTTCGCCTCGGCGCAGCTGAACCGCGCCGAGGAGGCCCTCGGCCGGCTGGTGGCGCTGGCCCCGGCCAACGGCTGGGCCCGCCGCGCGCTGGCCCGCACCCTCGAGCGGCAGAGCCGTCCGGACGACGCCGCCGTCCACCACCGCGTCGCCGACGCCCTCGGCGCCGCCTGACCCCTTCCCGAGCGAGAGGGCGGTCCGTGCACGCGCACGGGCCGCCCTCTCGCGCGTCAGGCGGCCAGTTCCTCCGCCACGGGGGACAGCCGGACGAGCGAGATCCGCCGCGACACCCAGGACTGGTAGTCGTCGTACGTCGGGCACTTCGCCATGAGGGCGTCCCAGAGCCGCTGCCGGTCGCGTTCGGCGACCTGGCCGGCCACGATCTCGGTGCGCCGACCGGCGATCTCCACCGTGCCGCGCGGGTCGGCCTGCAGGTTGAGCCACCACTGCGGCTCGTGGTCCAGCCCGCCGTTCGAGGCGGCCACGACGAGGTCGTCCCCGTCCCGGACGTAGAGCAGGGGCGTGGTGAAAGTCCGCCCGGACCGGCGACCGGTGTGGGTCAGGAGCACGACGTCGCCGCCGCGGAAGGTCCGGACCAGCCGTCCGCCGGAGCGGCGGTGCAGCGCGACGTGCAGCTGCGGGCCGTACCTGGCGAAGACCCTGACCTTGTTGACGGCCGTGAGGATGCGGGTGGCCTTCACCGCCCCACCCCGAGGATGCGCGCGTCGCGGCGGGCGGCGCGGCGACCCATGAACCTGGCGATCGCGAACAGCGCGGGGCTGACGTCGGGCATGCGCCGCAGGGCGTCGTCGGGCAGGCCGTTGGCCACCCAGCCGGCCACCGCCGGGACCTCGCGCGACGTGTAGTCCTTCTTGAAGACCTCGCGGTCCAGCCGGTCCCAGTCCTCCTGGGTGAAGTGCTCCTGCACGAGCGCCATGCCGTCGCGCTCCTCGTGCGCGAGGTGCGCCTTGAGGCCGTCCCGCAACCGCGCGGTGGTGTCGGCCAGCCGGTCCCGGGTCGTCGCGTCGCCGGTGCCGGCGGCCAGCGCCCGCAGGTCCTCGGCGACCGACGTCAGCAGCGGGTCGATGCCGGCGTGCTCGGCCTCGAGCGCGTCGAGCACAGTCGGGTCGGCGCCCTTCTCGGCCAGCAACGGCCACATCGCGCGGTCCTCGCCGGAGTGGTGCTTGTGGAGCACGGTGGCGAAGAAGTCGAAGCGGCGGGCGATCTGCGCCCAGCGCGCGCGGTCGGCCACGGCCACGGTGGGGACGGCGGCGGCGAAGGCGTCGAGGTCGCGGCGGAAGGCGTGGTGCATCAGGTATATGGGCGCGATGTCGACGGGGCCTTCGGGCGCGGCGGCCTGGCCGGGGAGCAGGAGCTGCGGGACGGTCGGGGCGGTGGTGGTCACCGGTCTCACCTCATTGGATAGAGTGATGCTCTAACGAATGGCGGGAGAGTAGAGTGAATGCATGACCGAGGGCAAGAGGGTCTACAACTCGCCGCTGCGGGCGGAGCAGGCGCAGCGCACACGGGTGGCCGTGCTCGACGCCGCGGGGCGGTGCTTCTTGGACAAGGGCTACGCGGCCACGACCATGAAGGACGTCGCCGCGCGGGCCGGCGTCTCGGTGCAGACCGTCTTCGGGCAGGGCAGCAAGGCCTCGCTGCTGCTGGCCTGCGTCGACCGCGCGGTGGTCGGCGACGACGAGGAGCGCCCGCTGCTGCAGCGCGAGGTCTTCCTCCGGCCGATGGAGGCCCCGGACCGGGAGGGCAAGCTGGCCGCCCTGCGCGAGCTCGTCGGGGTCTACGTCCCGCAGGCCGTGCCGATGATCCAGGTGTTCGCCGCGGCGGCGACCGTCGACGCGGAGATCGCCGAGGCGTGGGGCGAGTACGAGCGCCGCCGGCTGGCCGACCAGCGGGCCCTGATCAGCACGTTCGAGCCGTGGCTGCGCGAGGGGCTGTGCGTCGACCGGGCGGCCGAGATCGCGTGGGGCCTGTTCACCCACGAACCCGTGGCGAACCTGGTGGGCGTGCGCGGCTGGTCCGTCGACGAGTACGCCGACTTCCTGGTCGACGCGGTGCAGCGGCTCCTGCTGGACTGAGCGCATGGCGAAGTACCTCGTCAACGACGCCGGCGTCGCGCACGCCCGCGAGCTCATCGCCGCCCGCCGCTACGTGCTGCGCAGCGAGTGGGGCCGGGTCCAACCCGGCGCCGAGGAGGAGAACGCCTACCTCGCGAAGCACTCCTGGGCCGAGTACGGGGCCTGGCACCTCGCGCTGACCGAGGGGGCCGGGGAGGAGACGAAGGCCCGCTACGGCTTCGTGTACGGCGACTTCCGGCGCGTGCACCGGATGGGCATCATCGCCTGCCACTACCGGGCGGCGGAGTGGGGCCACAAGGAGATCGAGCTGGTCGCTCACGACCTGCTGCAGCTGCTGGACGCCACGCGCGCCTGAGCCGCTCACTCGGGGCCGTACCGCTCGAGCCGCGGGTCGTCCGGCGTGGCCTGGCGCAGCGACGTCAGCATCCGCCCGACCACCGCGCGGTCCGCGCCGGTCCAGAAGCTCATCGCGACCGTCCCGGGCGCCACCTCGACGAGCACCGGCGTCGTGTCCCCGCGGGGCCGGCCGACCACCGCCGGGAGGCCGCCGAGCGTGATCACCTGCTCGCCGATCCCGGTGGAGGCCAGCAGGGGGACCACGGGGCCCTCGGGGTCCCAGACCTGGAGCACCCGCTGCTGCGAGCCGTCGGTCAGGTCGGCGGACCAGCCGAGCCGGCCGGCGAGGCCGTAGGGCGCCTCCTGCCGCTGCTGCACGAGCGTCCAGCCGGCGCGGCCGCGGCGTCCCAGCCGACGTCGTCCCCGTCGACCGAGGCGGCAGCGAGCCACACCCAGTGCTGGACCGGGTGCTCCACCTCGACGTCGAAGCGGCGGGCGGCCTGCCCCAGGACCGTGTCCGGCACCGAGCTGCCGAGGAGCCGGCCCTGGTCGACGTGCGCGTCGACCAGGGTTACAGGTGCCCGTCGGCCGAGGTGAGGGACGTCCGACCGGTCCGACTACCGTCGGCCGCGATGAACGGCGAGCGGACCCTCACCCTGCTGTCCACCAGCGACACCGACCTGCTCTCGGCCCGCGCCAGCGGTGCGGACTGGCGGCTGGGCAACCCCGCCCGCCTCGACGACGCGGGCATCGCCGCGCTGGTCGAGGGGTCGGCGCTGGTCGTCGTCCGGCTGCTCGGTGTCCGGCGGCAGTTCGAGGAGCTGCTCGCACCGCTGCTGGCCGGGCCCGCTCCCGTCGTCGTCCTCGGCGGCGAGCAGCTGCCCGACGCCGAGCTCATGGAGCTGTCCACCGTGCCGATGGGCGTGGCCACCGAGGCGCACGCGTACCTCGCGCAGGGCGGTCCGGAGAACCTGGTCCAGCTGCACCGCTTCCTCTCCGACACGGTGCTGCTCACCGGCGAGGGCTTCGCGCCGCCGGCCGTCGCGCCGGACTGGGGGGTGCTCGACCGGGAGTCCACCGGCAGCGGTCCGCGGATCGCCGTCCTCTACTACCGGGCGCACCACCTCGCCGGGAACACGGCGTTCGTCGAGGCGCTGTGCTCGGCGGTCGAGGACGCCGGCGGCTCGGCGCTGCCGGTGTTCGTGAGCTCGCTGCGCAGCGTCCCCGACGAGCTGCTCGACGTCCTGCGGACCGCCGACGCGCTGGTCGTCACCGTGCTCGCCGCCGGCGGCTCGCGGCCGGCCACGGCGCAGGCCGGTGGGGACGACGGCGCCTGGGACGTCGGCCAGCTCGCCGCGCTCGACGTCCCGGTGGTCCAGGGGCTGTGCCTCACCCGCTCGCGCGCGGAGTGGCTGGCCGACGACGACGGCCTCTCGCCGCTCGACGTCGGCAACCAGGTCGCCATCCCGGAGTTCGACGGCCGGCTGATCAGCGTGCCGTTCTCGTTCAAGGAGACCGACGCCGACGGGCTGACGCACTACGTCGCCGACCCCGAGCGGGCCGCCCGGGTGGCCGGGACGGCGGTGGCGCACGCCCGGCTGCGGCACACCCCGCCGGCCGAGCGGCGGATCGTGCTGATGCTCTCGGCCTACCCGACCAAGCACGCGCGGATCGGCAACGCGGTCGGCCTGGACACCCCGGCGTCGGTGGTCCGGCTGCTGGCCGCGATGCAGGGGGAGGGGTACGACGTCGGCCCGTTCGACGGGCCCGGTGCGCTGCCCGGCGTCGCGGACCTGGACGGCGACGCGCTGGTGCACGCGCTGATCGCCGCCGGCGGCCAGGACGCCGACTGGCTGACGTCGGAGCAGCTGAGCGGCAACCCGGTGCGGATCCCGGCGGCGGCCTACCGCGCCTTCTTCGCGTCGCTGCCGGCCGACCTGCGCGACGCGATGACCGAGCACTGGGGCGAGCCGCCGGGCTCGCTGTTCGTGGACGGGGACGAGATCGTCTTCGCGGCGCTGCGGGCCGGCAACGTCGTGGTGATGGTCCAGCCGCCGCGCGGGTTCGGCGAGAACCCGATCGCGATCTACCACGACCCCGACCTGCCGCCCTCGCACCACTACCTGGCCGCCTACTGGTGGCTGCGGTCGGAGTTCGGCGCGCACGCGGTCGTGCACGTGGGCAAGCACGGCAACATGGAGTGGCTGCCCGGCAAGACGGTCGGCCTCTCCGCCTCCTGCGCGCCGGACGCCGCGATCGGCGACCTGCCGCTGGTCTACCCGTTCCTGGTCAACGACCCGGGTGAGGGCTCGCAGGCCAAGCGGCGGGCGCACGCCACCCTGGTCGACCACATGGTGCCGCCGATGGCCCGCGCCGACTCCTACGGCGACATCGCGCGGCTCGAGCAGCTGCTCGACGAGCACGCCAACGTCGCGGCGATGGACCCGGCGAAGCTGCCCGCCGTCCGGGCGCAGATCTGGACGCTGATCCAGGCGGCGAAGCTCGACCACGACCTGGGGCTCGCCGAGCGGCCGGAGGACGACCACTTCGACGAGATGATCCTGCACGTCGACGGGTGGCTGTGCGAGATCAAGGACTCGCAGATCCGCGACGGCCTGCACGTGCTGGGTGTGCCGCCGACCGGATCCGACCGGGTGGACCTCGTGCTGGCGATGCTGCGGGCGCGGCAGATCTGGGGCGGCTCGGTGGCGCTGCCGGGTCTGCGCGAGGCGCTGGGGCTGGCGGAGGACGCCGGCCGGGTCGACACCGATGCCGTCGAGGCGACGGCGTCGGCGCTGGTGACGGGGATGGAGGCCGCGGGCTGGACGGCGGACGCCGTGCCGGCCGTCGTCGCCGAGGTCCTCGGCGGTCCTTCCTCCCAGGTGGAGGCGGTGCTGCGGTTCGCCGTCGACGAGGTGGTGCCGCGGCTGGAGCGGACGACCGACGAGCTGTCCGCCGTCCTGCACGCGCTCTCCGGTGGCTACGTGCCGGCCGGGCCGTCGGGCTCGCCGCTGCGCGGGCTGGTCAACGTGCTGCCGACCGGGCGGAACTTCTACTCGGTCGACCCGCGGGCGGTGCCGTCGCGGCTGGCGTGGGAGACCGGCCAGGCGATGGCCGACTCGCTGGTGGCGCGCTACCTGGCGGACACGGGGGAGTACCCGGCGTCGGTCGGGCTGTCGGTGTGGGGCACGTCGGCGATGCGCACGTCGGGGGACGACGTCGCCGAGGTGCTGGCGCTGCTCGGGGTCCGGCCGCGGTGGGACGACGCCTCGCGGCGGGTGACCGGGCTTGAGCCGGTGCCGCTGGAGGAGCTGGGCCGGCCGCGGATCGACGTCACGGTGCGGATCAGCGGCTTCTTCCGCGACGCCTTCCCGCACGTGGTGACGATGCTCGACGACGCGGTGACGCTGGTGGCCGCGCTGGACGAGCCGGCCTCGTCGAACTTCGTGCGGGCGCACGTGGACGCCGACCTGGCGGCGCACGGCGACCGGCGGCGGGCGACCACCCGGGTGTTCGGCTCGAAGCCCGGCGCGTACGGGGCCGGCATCCTGCCGCTGATCGACTCGCGGAACTGGCGCGGCGACGCCGACCTGGCCGAGGTGTACGCGGTGTGGGGCGGCTACGCCTACGGGCGCGACCTCGACGGCGTCGAGGCGCGGCCGGACATGGAGGCCGCCTACGAGCGGATCGCGGTGGCCGCGAAGAACGTCGACACCCGCGAGCACGACATCGCCGACTCCGACGACTACTTCCAGTACCACGGCGGGATGGTGGCGACGGTCCGCGCGCTGACCGGCCGGGCGCCGGCGGCCTACATCGGCGACTCGACCCGGCCGGAGGCGGTGCGCACGCGGTCGCTGACCGAGGAGACCGCGCGGGTGTTCCGGGCCCGCGTGGTGAACCCGAAGTGGCTGGCCGCGATGCGCCGGCACGGCTACAAGGGCGCCTTCGAGCTGGCCGCGACGGTGGACTACCTGTTCGGCTACGACGCCACGACCGGCGTGGTGGACGACTGGATGTACGAGAAGCTGACGCAGACCTACGTGCTCGACCCGGAGAACCGGGAGTTCCTCGAGCGGGTCAACCCGTGGGCGCTGCACGGCATCGCGGAGCGGTTGCTGGAGGCGGTCGACCGGCAGATGTGGGCGTCGCCCGACCCGGCGCTGCTCGCCGAGCTGCAGCAGGCCTACCTGGACACCGAGGGCGACCTCGAGGGCGGGGAGACGCCGGCCCAGCAGGGCGCTCCGGCCTGATCGCGCTGCGTACCGGCACGCCGGGCGACGAGTGCGGATCGGTCCGCATGGGGTAGTGCCGCCCCATGAGCATCCTCGGACGACTGATGGGCAAGGCTGAGACCGCGGCCGCACGTGGCGGCCGCACCGCAGGCCGTGCCGCCCCGCGCGGCCGGGTCGGCATGGGACGCACCAGCACCCCCCGCACGGGCATGCGTTCCCGGGCCACGACGGGCCGCACCACGGGCCGTGGCATGAGGGGTGGCATGAAGGGCGGCCGCACCGCGGCGCCGACCGGAGGGCTCGGCCGGATGGTGGAGAACTTCCTGCGGCGGCGGTGACCTGCACCCCGATTTCTCGTGAGTCATAGCTTTCTGTCACCCGTTCGGGGCACGCTGTGACCGTGAGAAGCAAGTACATGACCGGCGCGAAGCGCATCGTGGCCCTCGGCGGCTCGTCCGCCGTGGGGGTGCGGGGTGACGACCGGCCGGCCGGGGTGGCGCACGCCGTCACCCGCCTCTTCCGCCAGGACGGCGACGTCGCCCTGTGCGGCGCCGACGTCATCCCGCTGCCGCACCACGACTGGTCGCAGCCCGTCGTCGGCGTCCTGCGCTGCCGCTCCTGCGCGGAGCTCGCCTCCTAGGAGGACAGCGCGGCGGCGGCCACCAGCAGGGTGGCCGTCGCCGCGAGCTCGCCCATCGCGCCCATCACGTCGCCGGTGACCCCGCCGAGGCGGGCGGTGGCCCGGGCGCGCAGCAGCTCGGCCGCGAGGACGCCGGTGGCGACGGCGGCCAGCAGCCCCACCGCGTCGCCCGGCCCGCCCACCAGCCACGCCACCCCGCCGACCAGGCCTGCCACCACCACTGCGCACGCGGTGAACCACGCCGGTGAGACGGTTCCCGCCACCGCGCGCCCCAGCGACGACCCCGCGGCCATCGGGGTGCCCGGCACCCCCGTGCGGGCCATGACCAGCCGGGCCACGACCACGGCCGTGACCGGTGCGACCCACCCGTGCGGCAGCAGCGCGGCCAGGCAGGCGACCTGCAGCAGGACCGTCAGCAGCACGGTGACCACGCCGAACGGGCCGATGTCGCTCCGGTGCATGACCTCCAGCGCCCGCTCCCGGCCGCGCAGCGGGCCGAGCCCGTCGGCGGTGTCGGCCAGCCCGTCGAGGTGCAGCCCCCGGGTCAGCACGGCCAGGACGGCCACGGTGAGCACCGCCCCGGTGAACGGCGAGACCAGCCGCGCGCCGAGGACGCCGGCGCCGGTGGCCAGCGCGCCGAGAACGAGGCCCACCAGCGGGGCCCACGGCAGCACGCCGCGGGTGCCGGCCGCGGCCCTGGCCGGCACCCGCAGGACGGTGAGCAGGGCGGCCGACTCCAGCGGGCCGGTCCACCTCATCGCAGCCGCTGCGGCAGCCCGGCGACGACGAACCACACCTCGTCGGCGGTGCCGGCCAGCCGCTGGTTGACCGCCCCGAGCACGTCCCGGAACAGCCGCCCGGCCCGCGTCTCGGGCACCACCCCGAGCCCGACCTCGTCGCTGACCGCGACCACGTGCGCCGGCGTCATCGCCCAGGCGTTGACCAGGGCGTCGCACCGCCCGGCCAGCCGCTCGAGCGCGCCCGGCTCGTCGGCCCACACGCCGGTCTCGTCCATCAGCGCGGCCACCCACGTGGTGACGCTGTCCACCAGCACCGTGCCGGCGCGCAGCAGCTCGCTGGGCGCCGTCGTCTCGACCGTCGTCCAGCCGGCCGGGCGGCGGGACCGGTGGGCGGCGACGCGGGCCGCCCACTCGGCGTCGTCGTCCGACCGGACCGACGTGGCCAGGTAGGTGACATCGGGGACGTCGGCGAGCAGCGCCTCGGCGTGCGCCGACTTCCCCGACCTGCTGCCACCCAGGACCAGGACCCGGCTCACAGCCGCAGCTCCGTGACCGTGCCGTTGTGCGGGGTGACCGCCGGCATCGCCTCGGGGCCGAGACCCGCGGCCACGGCCTGCGCGGCGCGGATGGTGTCGCCGTGGGTGACCAGCGCCACCACGTCGGCCGGTGGATCGGCAAGCAGCTCCGCCAGGTACGCCGCCACCCGGCCGTGCAGCTGCGCCAGGCTCTCGCCGCCCTTGGCCGACCAGTGCGGGTCGGTCCAGTCGACGAGGTCCCACAGCTCGCGCGAGGGGCGGCCCTCGAGCACGCCGTAGCCCTGCTCGCGCAGCGCCGGGGTCGTGCGGACGGGCAGCCCGGTGGCCCGGGCGCAGTGCTCCGCGGTCTGCACGGCGCGGTGCAGGTCGCTGGACACGAGCGCGCCCGGCCGGCGGGCGGCCAGCTCCCGCGCCGCCGCGGCGGCCTGCTGGTGGCCCAGCGCGGTGAGCGGGATGTGGCCCGTCTGCCCCTGCATGCGGCCCTCGGCGTTCCACTCGCTCTGCCCGTGGCGCACGAGCAGCAGGGTGAGGGAGGGCGCCCCGGGGTCGGCAGGCATGGTGCCCGGAGCGTAAGCGAGGGCGCGATCGGGCCCGGCGCCCGCGCCTCGTACCGTCGTCGGCGTGACCATCCCCGTGCGCCCCGGCGCCGCCCGTCCCGCCGCCCGGCCGGACCGTCCCGACCCGCTGGCCCACCTCCTGGACCTGCCCGGGGTGCGGGAGGCGGCGGACTCCGCGCGGACCGGCATCGACCGGCTGCTCGCGCACCGCCTGATGCGCAACCGGTCGGCCGAGGTGAGCACCGAGTCCGCGCTGCGGGGTGCCCGGGCGTCGGCGGCCCTGGACGGCGCCGACGTGCCGCTGGCCGACCTGCGCGCCGGCGTGGTGGACGACCCGGTCGTGCAGGGCTCGCTGCGGGTGTCGGCGGGGCTCGGCTCGATGACCGAGACGTGGCCCAGAGCGCCGGGGCAGGTGCTCGCCCGCCTGCACGTGCTCGCCGCCGCCGACCTGGTCGACCGGGCCGCGCTCGGCCGGCCCGCAGCCCACGCCGGTCCCCGTCTGGCCGGGCTGTTCGGCCTCGTCACCGTCGAGACGGCCGTCCCCGCGGTGCTGGTGGCGGCCCTCGTGCACGGCGAGCTGGCCGCCATGGCCCCCTTCGGCTCCGCCGACGGCGTGGTGGCCCGGGCGGCCGCCCGGCTGACCGGGATCACCCGGGGCCTGGACCCCAAGGCGGTCTCGGTGCCGGAGGTCGGCTTCGTCGAGCTGGGCCGGGACGGGTACGCCCGCGCCCTCGCGGGTTACTCCTCCGGGGAGTCCGAGGGGGTCGCCGGCTGGCTCGTGCACTGCTGCCGGGCCACCGAGCACGGCGCCGCCGAGGGGCTGGCCATCGCCGAGGCGATCCTGCGCGGCTGAGGAGGGATCACGGTGCAGTACCTCGAGGTCGACGGGCTGGGCCCGGTCAGCCGCATCGGGCTGGGCACCTGGCAGTTCGGGTCCCGCGAGTGGGGCTACGGCGACAGCTACGCCGAGCGCGGGGCTCGCGAGATCGTCCGCCGGGCGCGCGAGCTCGGGGTGACGCTGTTCGACACCGCGGAGATCTACGGCTTCGGGCGCAGCGAGCGGATCCTCGCCGAGGCGCTGGATGACGAGCGGGAGGACGTGGTCGTCGCCAGCAAGATCTTCCCGGTCGCGCCCTTCCCGCCGGTCGTGCGGCAGCGGTGGGCGGGCAGCGCCCGCCGGCTCCGGCTGGACCGGATCCCGCTGTACCAGGTGCACCAGCCGAACCCGGTCGTCCGCGACTCGGTGACCATGCCGGCGATGCGGGAACTGCTGGACGCCGGCCGGATCGGCGCCGTCGGCGTCTCCAACTACTCCCTGGAGCGCTGGCGGGCCGCCGACGCCGCGCTGGGCCGGCCGGTGGTGTCCAACCAGGTCCAGTTCTCGCTCGCCACCGCCGGACCGCTCGACGACCTGGTGCCGTTCGCCGAGCGCGAGGACCGGGTGGTGATCGCGTACAGCCCGCTCGCGCAGGGGCTGCTCGGCGGCCGGTACACCGTCGACCACCGGCCCGGGGGCGTCCGCGCGGCCAACCCCCTGTTCGGCACCGAGAACCTGCGCCGGGTGCAGCCGCTGCTCGACCTGCTGCGCGAGGTCGCCGCCGCGCACGACGCCGAGCCGGCGCAGATCGCGCTCGCCTGGCTGCTCGGTCTGCCGCGCGTCGTCGTGATCCCCGGGGCGTCGAGCGTCGAGCAGATGGAGTTCAACGCCGCGGCCGCCGACCTCCGCCTCGCCGGGGACGAGCAGGCCGCGCTCACCGCGGCCGCGCGGGCGTTCACGCCCCTCTCGGGCGCGCGCACGGCCGTGGACGCCGTCCGCGAGCGGGTGGACGCGGTGCGGCAGCGGCTGGGGGTCTGACGCGGACCGGTGGCGGGGCGCCCTCAGGCGCCCCGGCGCCGCCAGCGGCCGGGCACGGGGCCCGGCTCGGTCAGCGCCGCGGCGGCCCGCAGCGCGCGGTGCCGGGCGTACCAGGCGAGCCCGACGACGGCCGCGCCGACGCCGACCGCGGCACCGGTCACCACCGGGGCCGGCGGGACGGAGAAGCGGGCACGCATCGACACCGGACGGCTGAACTCCAGCACCGGCCAGCCCAGGTCGAGCGCCGCCTTGCGCAGCCCGCGGTCGGGGTTGACCGCCGTCGGGTGCCCGACGGCCGAGAGCAGCGGCAGGTCGGTGATCGAGTCGCTGTAGGCGTAGCAGTCGGCCAGGTCGTAGCCACCCTCGGCGGCCAGCTCGCGGATGGCGAGCGCCTTGTTCTCGCCGTAGGCGTAGAAGTCGATCTCCCCGGTGTAGCGGCCGTCGACGGTCACCATGCGGGTCGCCACCACGCGGTCCGCGCCGAGCATCGCGCCGATCGGCTCGACCACCTCCGCGCCGCTGCTCGAGACGATGACGATCTCGCGCCCCGCGGCCCTGTGCTCCTCGATGAGGTCGGCGGCCTCGGCGTAGACCAGCGGGTCGACGATGTCGTGCAGGGTCTCGCGGACGATCTCGTGCACCGTCGCGACGTCCCAGCCCGTGCACATCGCGGTGATCTGCGCCCGCAGCCGCTCCATCTGCTGCGCGTCGGCGCCCTGCAGCGAGAACACGAACTGCGCGTAGGCGGACTTGAGCACGGTGCGCCGGTTGATCAGCCCACCCTGGAAGAACGGTCGTCCGAAGGCCAGGGTGCTGGACTTCGCGATGACCGTCTTGTCGAGGTCGAAGAACGCCGCCGCGCGGGTCACAAGTCACGAGGGTAAGTGGATCGACCGGCTGTGATGCAGGTCGCGCGCCGTCCACACCCGAACGGGTCATCCACAGATGCCGGGAGGGCCTGGCAGGTGTTGCCGGTCCGGACGTGGGCTGGACCCCGTGCGCGCCGTTCCCGCCCCGTCGTCCCCGCCCGCCCGACCGCTCGTCGTCAGCAGTGACGCCGACCTGGTCGACGACCTCCTCCGGTTGCTCGCCGCCGCGGGGGCGGAGGCCGAGCTCGCCACCGGCGGGCCGGCGCTGCGCCGCGCCCACCGGGCCGCGCCGCTGGTCCTGGTCGGCGCCGACGCCCTGGCCGTCCCGGCGGTGCGGGCGCTGCCGCGGCGGCCGGGGCTGGTCGTCGTGGCCGGCGCCGAGCTGCCCGCCGCCGACTGGGCGAGCGCCGTGGAGCTGGGCGCCGAGCGGGTGGCCCGCCTGCCGGCCGACGAGGGGTGGCTGCTCGCGCGGTCCGCCGCCGCGGTCCGGTCGCCGGTCGCCGCCGGATGGCTCGTCGCCGTGGGCGGCGCCTGCGGTGGAGCGGGCGCGAGCACCATCGCCACCGCGCTGGCGCTGGCGGCCGCTCCCGGCTCCCTGCTGGTCGACGCCGATGCCGCCGGCGGTGGCCTGGACCTCCTGCTCGGGGCCGAGCGCACCGACGGCCTGCGCTGGCCGGAGCTCACCGGTCTGCGCGGCCGGGTCGCCGGCGACGCGCTGCTCGCCTCGCTGCCGGAGGTCGACGGCGTCTGCGTGCTCGCCGCCTCCCGCGCGGGGTCCGTCGCCCTCCCACCCGAGGCGCTGACCGCGGTGGCCCGGGCCGGGCGGTCGGCGGGCGCGGCCGTCGTCGTCGACCTGCCCCGCGGCGACCCGGCGCTGACCGAGCCGGTGCTCGCGGAGGCCGACCTGGCCGTCCTGGTGGTCCCGGCCCGCCTGCGCGCGGCGTCGGCGGCCCGGCTGCTGCTCGACCCCGGCGGCCCGTGGTCGTCCGCCGTCGTCGTGGTGCGCGCCGTCCCGGGCGGGCTGTCCCGCGAGGACGTCGCCGCCGTCGTCGGCCGCCCGGTGCTCGCCGAGCTCGGGCACGACCGGGCCGTCGTGCCCCGCGGGGAGCGGGGGGAGCCGCCGCTTGTCTCGGCGCGGACGCCGCTGGGCGTGCTCGCGCGGCGGCTGCTGGCCGCGGTGCCCGAGCGCAGCGAGCCGGCGGCATGACGGGCCCGCTGCTCGAGCGCGTCCGGGCGCGCCTGGCCACCGAGGCGGGAGAGCCCACCCGCGCCGCCGTCGCCGCCCTGGTCCGGGCCGAGACCGGCGGGCTGCTGGGTGACGACGACGTCCTGCGCGCCGTTCGCGAGGCGGTCGACGAGCTGGCCGGCGCCGGACCGCTCGAACCCCTGCTGCGCCTGCCGGGCGTCACCGACGTGCTGGTCAACGGGCCCGACCGGGTGTGGGTCGACCGCGGCGACGGGCTGGAACGCACCGACGTGGTGTTCCCCGACGACGACGCCGTCCGCCGGCTCGCCGTCCGGCTGGCGGCAGCGGCCGGGCGGCGCCTCGACGACGCCGCCCCCTGGGTCGACGTCGGCCTGCCCGACGGCACCCGGCTGCACGCCGTGCTGCCACCGGTCGCCGGCAGCGGGACGTGCCTGTCGCTGCGGGTGCTCCGGCGCGCCGTCCCCGACCTCGCCGCCCTCGCGCGCGCCGGTGCCTTCCCCGGTGGGAGCGAGCGGCTGCTGCGGTCGGTGGTGGCCCGCCGGCGGGCCTTCCTCGTCACCGGCGGCACCGGCGCCGGCAAGACGACGCTGCTGTCGGCGCTGCTTGGTCTGGTGGAGCCGGGGGAGCGGATCGTGCTCTGCGAGGACGCCGCCGAGCTCAGCCCCGCCCATCCGCACGTGGTCCGGCTGCTCAGCCGGCCGCCGAACGTGGAGGGCGCCGGGCTGGTCACGCTGCGGGACCTGGTCCGGCAGGCCCTGCGCATGCGCCCCGACCGGCTGGCCGTGGGCGAGGTGCGCGGGGCGGAGGTGACCGACCTGCTCGCCGCGCTCAACACCGGCCACGACGGCGGCTGCGGCACCCTCCACGCCAACCGCCCGGCCGAGGTGCCCGCCCGCCTGGAGGCGCTCGGGGTCGCCGCGGGGCTCGACCGGGCCGCGGTGCACAGCCAGGCCGCCGCCGCGCTCTCCGTCGTCGTGCACGTGCGGCGGACGGGCGGCCGGCGGCGGGTGGACGAGCTCGGCGTCCTCCGGCGCGCCGGCGACGGGACGGTGGTGGTGGAGCCCGGCTGGCGGGCCGACGGCGGACCGTGCCCCGGCCGCGACCGGCTGTCCGCGCTGCTCGACGGGGACGGCGAGCCGTGACCGGGGCGCTGCTCGCACTGTCCGCCGCCATGCTGGCCTGGCCGGACGCCGGATCGGTGCGCCGGTCACGGCTGTCGGGGGGCCGCCGCCGCGGCTTCCGCCACCCGGGTCCGCGGTCGGCGCCGGTGCTGGCGGCTGCGGTCGCCGCGGTCGTCGCCGCTCTCGCCAGCACGCCGCTGGTCGCCGTCCTCGCCGGGTGCTGCGCCGCGCTGGCCGCTCGGGCGGCGGAGTCCCGGCGGCGGACGGTCCGCCGGGAGACGGAGCTGGCCGCCGTGACGCAGGCGCTGGGCGCGCTCGTGGCCGAGCTGCGGAGCGGCCGGCCGCCCGACGTCGCCGCCGCGGCGGCCGCGCGGTCGTGCGGCGACGGCGTGCTGGCCGACGCCTTCGTCCGGGCCGTGCGCGACCCGCCCGCGCGCCGGGCTCCTCCCCCCGGTCCGGCGGAGGCGGCGCTGGACCGGCTCGCCGCGGCGGTCCGGCTGAGCCGCTCCACCGGTGCCGCGCTGTCCGACGTCGTCGTGGCGGTGGAGGACGACCTGCGGGCCCGGGCGCGCCGGCAGCTGGAGCTGCGTTCGGCCGTGGCCGGCCCGCGGGCCAGCGCGGCCCTGCTCGCCGGCCTGCCGCTGCTCGGGCTGGCCATGGGCAGCGGCATCGGCGCCGATCCCTGGGGCGTGCTGACGACGACGGGCCCGGGGCAGGTGCTGCTGGTGGCCGGCGTGGCCCTGGAGGTGGCGGGCGTCGCCTGGTCGCGGCGGCTGGTCGCCCGCGCCGCCGGCCGGGCGGCGCCGGGGGCCCGGTGACCGGGGGAGCCGGCGTCCTGCTGGCCCTGGCGGCCGCCCTGCTCGCGTGGCCCCCACCGCGCCCGCGCGGCCTGCGCCGGCTGGCCACGGCGGCGCGTCCGGGCCCGGCACCCCGCAGCGCCGCCGCCCCGTGGCAGCGCCGACTGATGGCCGCGGCGGCCGGCTGTGCCGCGGGGCTGCTCGTCGGCGGCCCGTCCGGGGCCGTCCTCGCGATCGCCGTCGGGGTGGCCGCGGACCGGGTCCTGCGCCGGGTGTCGGCGGTCGACCGGGACCGGCGCGCGGCGCTCCGGCAGGAGCTGCCGGGAGCCTGCGACCTGCTCGCCGTCTGCCTCGCCGCGGGGCTGCCGCTCGGGGCGGCCCTCGCCGCGGTCGCCACGGCCGTGCCCGAGCCCCTTGCCGCCGAGCTCCGGCGGGTGGCCGGCCTCACCCGGCTGGGCGCGCAGCCGCGGTCGGCGTGGGGTGGTGCCCCGGACGAGCTGGCCGGGCTCGGCCGGGTGCTGGTGCGCGCGGGCGAGTCCGGGTCGGCGGTGGGCCCCGCGCTGCGGGCGCTCGCGGCCGACGCCCGCGCCCTCGCCCGCACGGAGCTCGAGGCCGACGTCCGCCGGGCCGGGGTGTGGGTGCTGGCCCCGCTGGGGCTGTGCTTCCTCCCGGCCTTCCTCTGCCTCGGCGTCGTGCCGCTGGTGCTGGGCATCGCCGGGCAGGTGTTCGGGTGAGCCGCCGTCCACAGCCCCCGGCGTCCTCCACAGATGCGGCCGCCCCCGCCGACGGCGGCAAGCACCGGGCGAGTGTCGACGGCGAGCGGCCCGGACGGCGGGCCCGACGCGAGGAGCCACCCGTGGAGCAGAAGACCCTTTCCCTGGAGACCGGCCGGCGTGCTGTGCGGGCGGTGGGCCGCCGCTGGGCCCGCGTCCGCGCCACCGGCGAGGCCGGCATGAGCACCGCCGAGTACGCCGTCGGCACCGTGGCGGCCTGCGCGTTCGCCGCCGTGCTCTACCAGGTGGTCACCGGCGACTCGATCGTGGACGCCCTGGGCGACCTGGTCGACTCGGCGCTGGGCACGCTGTCGTGACCGGCGGCCGCCGCCGGCTGCGCGGCGAGGCCGGCATGGTGACGGCGGAGACGGCCGTCGTGCTCCCCGTGCTGCTGCTGGTGCTGGCCGGCGCCGTCGCCGCCGTCACCGTGGTGGGCGCCCAGCTGCGCTGCGTCGACGCGGCGCGGGAGGCGGCCCGGGCGGCGGCGCGCGGCGAGGCCCCGGCCGTCGTCCGGGCGATCGCCGCCCGGGCGGCGCCGGAGGGGGCGGTGGTCGGTGCTGCGTCGTCGGCCGACGAGGTGCGGGTCGTGGTGTCGGCCGAGGTGCGGCCGCTGGGTCCGCTGCCCCTCCGCGTCCACGTCTCGGGCACCGCCGTCGCCGTCCCCGAGCCCGGGACGGTGCCGTGAGGCCCGACCGGGAGCGCGGCTCGGCGACGGTGTGGGTCCTGGCGCTCGCGGGGGTCCTGGCGGCGGTGGGGGCGGCCGCCGTCCTGGTGGGAGCGGCGGTGACCGCGCGGCACCGGGCCGGCAGCGCCGCCGACCTCGCGGCGCTCGCCGCCGCCGGCGCCGCGGTGCGCGGTGACCCGGGTGCCTGCGCCGAGGCCGGGGCGCTCGCCGGGCGCAACGGGGCGGAGCTGACCGGGTGCACCGTCGGCACCGACGCCGTCGTCACGGTCACCGTCGCGGTGCCGGTCCGCCTGGGACCCCTCGGCCTGTTCGCCGCCGAGGGCCGGGCCCGCGCCGGACCGGCCGCCGTCGGTGCGGGCGAACACGAGTCGCCCGCTCGTGGAGCTCCTCCTCGCCGCCCGCGGTGGACACCGTGGTCCGCACCGAGTGCGTCAGAACGGCGACGTCCCTCTGCACCTGCACGGGCGTGTCGGTGGTGATGCACCCGAGCACGGGGAAGCCGTCCTCGGCCTCCCACCGCGGCCACAGCCGCCGGTGCTCGTCGGTCGGGGTCAGCGGCCCGGGCGGACGGCGCACCGGTGCGCGCCGTCGCCCTCGAGCTCGACGCCTGAGCCCGCCGGGTCAGAAGACCAGGTCGTCCTCACCAGGCGCAGCCGGACCCGGCTCGTCCGCCGGCTCGTCGTCCTCCCGGCCGTCCTCCTCGGCGGCGGCCAGCTCGTCCAGGACGACGTCGAGCACCCGGACGGCGCCGGCCTTGTCCAGCGGGTCGTTGCCGTTGCCGCACTTGGGCGACTGCACGCACGACGGGCAGCCGCTCTCGCACTCGCAGGTCGCCACGGTCGCGCGGGTGGCCTGCAGCCACCGGCGCAGCACCGCGAAGCCCCGCTCGGCGAAGCCGGCCCCGCCCGGGTGGCCGTCGTAGACGAAGATCGTCGCCGCCCCGGTGTCGGGGTGCAGGGCCGTGGAGAGCCCGCCGAGGTCCCACCGGTCGCAGGTGGCCAGCAGCGGCAGGATGCCGATCGCCGCGTGCTCGGCGGCGTGCAGCGAACCCGGCAGCGAGATCTCGTCGACTCTGGCTCGGTCGACCGCGCGGGTGTCGAGGGTGAACCACACCGCCCGCGTGCGCAGCTGCCGCGGCGGCAGGTCCAGCGGGAACTCGGCGAGCACCTCGCCGGTCACCAGGCGCCGGCGCTGGTAGGCCACCACCTGGTTGGTCACGTCGACCACCCCGGTGTGCGCGGTGACGGTTCCGAGCCGCCGGGTCCGGTCGGTGCTCGCCACGGCCAGGTCGGTCACGTCGCGCGCCACCGTCGTCCACTCGGGGCTCTCGGCGTGCACCACCGCCACCGCGTCGTCCACGTCGAGCTCGTCGACGACGTACGTCTCACCGCGGTGCACGTACAGGGCGCCGGTGTGCACCGTCGAGTGGGCGGCGTCGCCGTCCACGGTGCCGAGCAGGCGGCCCGTGTCCCGCTCGATGATCGACACCGGCTCCAGGCCGCTGCCGCGGATGTCCACGTCCGGCCGGCCACGCCCGGCCCAGTACCAGCCCGCCGGCCGGCGGCGCAGCCGCCCCTCGGCGACCAGGGCTTCGAGCTGCGCCTCCGCCGCCGGGCCGCCGAAGTCGGGCAGGTCCTCCGGCCGCAGCGGGAGCTCCGCCGCTGCGCAGCACAGCTGGGGCCCGAGCACGTAAGGGTTCGTGGGGTCGGTGACCGTCGCCTCGATCGGCCGGCCGAACACCGCCCGCGGGTGGTGCGCCAGGTAGTGGTCCAGCGGGTCGTCCCGGGCCACGAAGACGACCAGCGACTCGCGCTGGGCGCGGCCGGCCCGCCCGGCCTGCTGCCACATCGAGGCCAGCGTCCCGGGATAGCCCGCCAGCACCACGGCGTCCAGGCCCGCGATGTCGATGCCCAGCTCCAGGGCGTTGGTGGTGGCCACCCCGAGCAGCTCGCCGGACGACAGCAGGCGCTCGAGCTCGCGGCGTTCCTCGGGCAGGTAGCCGCCGCGGTAGGAGTCGACGCGCGGCACGAGGTCGGCGCGGCCGCGCTCGGCCAGCAGGCGGCGGGCCTGCTCGGCCACCGACTCCGCGCTGCGCCGCGACCGGACGAACGCCAGCGTGCGCGCCCCCTGCTCGACCAGGTCGGCCAGCAGCGACGCGGAGTCGGCGGCGGCCGACCGGCGCAGCGGGGCGCCGTGCTCGCCGGTCCGCTCGGTCAGCGGCGGCTCCCACAGGGCGAAGGTGGCGCCCGGCCGCGGTGAGCCGTCCTCGGTCACCGCCCGCACCGGGGCGCCGACCAGCCGGCCGGCCGCCTGCGCCGGGTCGGCGACCGTCGCCGAGGCCAGCACGAACACCGGCTCGCTGCCGTAGCGGCGGCAGATCCGCCGCAGCCGGCGCAGCACGTGGCCGACGTGCGAGCCGAAGACCCCGCGGTAGGCGTGGCACTCGTCGACCACGACGAACGCCAGCCGCCGCAGGGTGCTCGACCACCGCTGGTGGGCCGGCAGGATCCCGCGGTGGAGCATGTCCGGGTTGGTCACGATCCACCGGGAGTGCCGGCGGACCCAGTCCCGCTCCTCGCCCGGGGTGTCGCCGTCGTAGGCGGCGGGGCGCACCGAGGGGTCGGCGAGCGCGGCGACGGCGCCCAGCTGGTCGCGGGCGAGCGCCTTGGTCGGCGCCAGGTACAGCACGCAGGCCCGGTCGTCAGCGGCCAGCCGGGACAGCGCCGGCAGCTGGTAGGCCAGCGACTTGCCCGACGCCGTGCCGGTGGCGACGACGACGTGCTCGCCGGCCCAGGCCAGCTGGGCGGCCTCGACCTGGTGCCGCCACGGCGAGGGGACGCCGCGCTCGGTCAGGCGGGCCCGCAGCTCGTCGGGCACCCACTCGGGCCACTGCCGCGACTGGCTGCGCCGCATGGGCAGCCGGTGGACGTAGGTGACGGGCTGCTCGTCCTCGGACGTGCCGGCCAGGAGGGTCGCCAGCAGGTCCGCCCCGGGAAGAACCTGGTCCGCGCCGGGAGGGGGAGCCGGCCGGACCGGGTGGAGCGTGGTCACCCCACCACTCTCACACCCCCGGGCAAGCGCCGGACCGCCGCGCCGGAACCTAATGTGACCAAATCAACACACAGTCGCGGGTTCCTGCACAGCCTGTGATCTCCCTTACACTCACGCGGCGTCCACAGGTCGACGGAGCCCTCCGACGCCCGGGCGTGACCTCCGCCGGCCGGCGCACCGCGCCGGCCCGGCAGCCGACCGCTTGGAGGAATACATGCCCGACAGCTCACTGTCCGGCGGGGACGTCACCCTGGTGGTGGTCGTCCTCGTCGTCGCCCTGGCCGCACTCGGCTTCGCCGCCTACCTGGTACGGGCGGTGCTCGCGGCCGACCAGGGCACGACGACGATGCGCGACATCGCCCGGGCGGTGCAGGAGGGCGCCGCTGCCTACCTGCGACGGCAGTTCCGGACGCTGGGCGTGTTCGCCGTGATCGTCTTCCTGCTGCTCCTCGCCCTGCCCGTGGCCGAGGGCGGGTGGGGCACCCGGATCGGCCGGGCGCTGTTCTTCCTCGTCGGCGCGCTGTTCTCCGCCGCCGTCGGCTTCATCGGGATGACGCTGGCCACCCGCGGCAACGTCCGGGTCGCCGCCGCGGCCCGCACCGGCGGCTACCGGCCGGCCTTCCGCATCGCGTACCGCACCGGCGGCGTCTGCGGGATGATCACCGTCGGCCTGGGCCTGTTCGGCTCCGCGCTGGCGCTGCTGCTGTTCGACGAGACCGCACCCGTGGTCCTCGAGGGCTTCGGGTTCGGCGGCGCGCTGCTCGCCATGTTCATGCGCGTCGGCGGCGGCATCTTCACCAAGGCCGCCGACGTCGGCGCCGACCTGGTGGGCAAGGTGGAGGCGGGCATCCCCGAGGACGACCCCCGCAACGCCGCGACCATCGCCGACAACGTGGGCGACAACGTCGGCGACTGCGCCGGCATGGCCGCCGACCTCTTCGAGTCCTACGCCGTCACGCTGGTCGCCGCGCTGATCCTCGGCCAGGTCTTCTTCGGCGCCGTCGGCATGGTGTTCCCGCTGGTCGTCGCCGCGATCGGCGTGATCGCCTCGATCGTCGGCATCCTGGCCAGCAACCCGGGCAAGAGCGACAGCAGCGGCCTGGCCCCGATCAACCGCGGCTTCTTCACTTCCGCCGTCGTCTCGCTGATCCTCGTCGCGGTCGCCTCCTTCACCGTGCTGCCGAGCGTCGCCGACGTCGACCTGGACGTGAGCCCGCAGGTGCTCGGCTTCCTGGCCGTGCTCGCCGGCATCGTGCTGGCGGTGGCGATCCAGCTGCTCACCGGCTACTTCACGGAGACCAGCCGCAAGCCGGTGCGCGACGTCGCGCAGAGCTCCCTCACCGGCCCGGCCACGGTCATCCTCTCGGGCATCTCGCTCGGCCTGGAGTCGGCGGTGTACGCCGCGCTGCTCATCGGCGGCTCGGTCTACGTGGCCTTCCTCATCGGCGGCGGCGCCGCCCTCTACGCGGTGGCCCTGGCCGGCTGCGGCCTGCTCACCACCGCCGGCGTCATCGTCTCGATGGACACCTTCGGGCCGGTGAGCGACAACGCGCAGGGCATCGCCGAGATGTCCGGCGACCTCGACGAGGACGGCGCCCGCACGCTCACCGACCTCGACGCCGTCGGCAACACCACCAAGGCGATCACCAAGGGCATCGCGATCGCCACCGCGGTGCTCGCCGCGACCGCGCTGTTCGGCTCGTACAACGCGCAGATCCTCGACGCGCTCGAGGAGGCCGGGGGCACCCTGGGCAACGCGTTCACGCTGGTGAACCCGCAGAACGTGGTCGGTGCGCTGATCGGCGCCGCGGTGGTCTTCCTCTTCTCGGGCCTGGCGATCAACGCCGTCTCCCGGGCGGCCGGCCGGGTGGTCTTCGAGGTCCGGGAGCAGTTCCGCACCCGGCCCGGGATCATGGACTACAGCGAGCGCCCCGACTACGGCGCCGTCGTCGACATCTGCACCAAGGACTCCCTCCGCGAGCTGGCCACCCCGGGCCTGCTCGCGGTCATGGCACCGGTGGCGGTCGGCTTCGGCCTCGGCTTCGGGCCGCTGGCGGCCTACCTGGTCGGCGCGATCGCCGCGGGCACGCTCATGGCGGTCTTCCTCGCCAACTCCGGCGGGGCCTGGGACAACGCCAAGAAGATGGTCGAGGACGGCGCCCACGGCGGCAAGGGCAGCGAGGCCCACGCGGCCACGGTCATCGGCGACACGGTCGGCGACCCGTTCAAGGACACCGCCGGCCCGGCGATCAACCCGCTGATCAAGGTGATGAACCTGGTCGCGCTGCTCATCGCCCCCGCGGTGGTCGGCCTGTCGGTCGGGGACGACGCGAACACCGCCGTCCGCGCGGTCATCGCGATCGTGGCGGTCGTGGTCATCGTCGTCGCGGTCGTGGTCTCCAAGCGCCGGTCGGTGGTCGTGGGCGGCGCGCCCAGCCAGAACACGGAGAACTCGCTCACCGCCAGCGCTCCCTGATCGGCACCCCCTCCGCACACCGGGATCCTCCGGCCGGCCTCCCGCCGGCCGGGGGGTCCCGGTGCCGGTTGTGGACGCCGTCGTCCGTTGTGGACGACGGCGCACGCGTCCCGCCGCCCGCTCCTAGCGTCCGCCGCCTCCGGTCCACCCAGGACCGCCGACCGACGCCGGAGGCAGGCATGTCCGCGCTCATCTCCGTCCAGCTCGACCGGGTGGAGGCCTTCGCGGCCGAGCTCGCCACCCTCGCCCGGGCACTGGCCGACGAGACCCCGCTGTGCAGGTCGACGGCGCGCTCGCTGTCGGCCGCGCTGGGCGACCGGGCCGGCTGGTGGGCCGCCGGCGCCGCGCACGGCTTCGCCGGCCTGGCCGACGTCCTGGCCGAGCGGTGCGACGCGATCGCCGCGACGCTCGCCGGCGCCGCCGAGGAGTACCGCCGCCACGACACGCTGCTCTCGCAGCGCGTGACGGGGCCGGTCGGCTACGCCCCGATCGCCCGGTGAGCGCCCCGTCGCTGGCGGCGGTCGCCGGCTACGACCTCCCGCTGCTGCGCGGGGCCGTCGGCACCCTGGACGTCGTGGCCGGGCGGCTGCCCGCCTGGCGGGCGCGGGTCGAGGCGGTCGGCCGCGCCCTGGGGACGGCGGAGTGCTGGTCGGGCCCGGCCGCTCGCGAGGCGGCGCAGGCGGTCGTCGGCCTGTCCCGGGCCGCCACCGCCGTGTCCGCGGCCCTCGCCGACTCGCTCGACTCCTTCGCCGTCCTGCTCGCCGCCGCCGAGACGGCCGGCCCGGACGCGGCGGCGGCGCTCGCGGTCGCCGCGGCGGAGGGCGTCGTCCTCACCGACGACGGGCACGCCTCGGGGCCGGCGGAGGCGGCCGACCGGGTGGGCGCGCTCGCCTCCCGGGCGCTGGCCGCGGCGACCGCGGTCGGGACCGCCGCCGAGGCCGCCGACCGGGCGCTGCTGCCGGTCGGGGTGGTCGACGCGTTCCCGCCGGTCGACTTCGACGGGCTGGTCTCCGGGCTGCCGGCCGGACCGGTGCTGCCACCGGTCCCCCCGGACGCCGGCGCGGCGCGGGCCGCGCGCTGGTGGGCCGCGCTCTCGGCGGCCGAGCAGGAGGCCGCGATCGCCGCGTCGCCCGGGCTCGTGGGGGCGCTCGACGGCGTGCCGGCCTGGGCCCGCGACCGCGCCAACCGGCGGGTGCTCGCCGCCGCGCTCGAGTCGCCCGTCCCGGACGGGACGGCGACCGCGGTGGCGGCCGAGGTCCGGCGGCAGGAAGCGGCCGGCCGCCCGGTCCAGCTGTGGTCGCTGGACCTGGCGCAGGGGATGGCCGGCCTGGCCGTCGGCGACCTGGACACCGCCGACGCGGTGGCGGTGCTGGTGCCGGGCATCCTCACCACGCCGGAGGACGACCTTTCCCGCGTCGTCGGGGACGCCGTGGACGTGGTGGCCGCGGCGCGGGCCGCCGCGCCCGGGCTGGCCGTGGCCGGGCTGGTCTGGATCGGCTACCGGACCCCGCACGACCCGCTGTCGATCCTCACCCGCGGCGACGCGCGGCGCGGTGGAGCCGCCCTGGACGACGCGCTGGACGGGCTCGCGGCCGCCCGCGGGGCGCTGGCCGCACCGGCCGCGCGCACGACGGTGCTGGCGCACAGCTACGGCACGGTGGTCGTCGACGAGGCGGCGGGGGAGGAGGGGCGGCTGGCCGCCGACGCGCTCGTCCTGCTCGGCAGCCCCGGCCTGGGACGTGCCGCCGGCGAGCTGGAGGCCGCCGAGGTCTACGCCGCCGCGTCCCGCCTCGACCCCGTCTCCTGGTCGGGCTGGTTCGGCGACAGCCCGACCGGGGCCGGGTTCGGCGCCACCACGCTGCCGGCCGACCCCGGCACGCTGCACTGGGAGTACTACGACCGCGACCGCCCCACCCTCGCCGCCGTCGCCGAGGTCGTGGCCGCCACGCCCGGCGAGGCGTGAGCCGGCCCTCAAGATGGGAAGGAGGTCGTCCGATGGGAACAGCGCCGGGGATCGAGCGTTTCCGGGGGTGACGGCACGCCCACGGCGGGTCGCCACCCGGGCTTGCGTCCGAGGCGTGGCCTACCGTGGCCCGCCGAGGGGCGCACCGCGACGCGTCCACCACCGTCGGCGCTCTCGGCGCCCGCACCCCGCACCACCGACAGGAGCACCGTGCCCAGCAGGACTGCGAAGAACGGCACCAGCACCGCCACCGGGACGAGCACGCCCGCGCGGCGGCGATCCGGCGCGTCCGGGGGCAAGCCGCTGGTGATCGTCGAGTCCCCGACGAAGGCCGGGAAGATCGCCGGTTACCTGGGCAGCGGGTACGTCGTCGAGGCCAGCGTCGGGCACATCCGCGACCTGCCGCGCAACGCCGCCGACGTGCCGGCCGAGCACAAGGGCGCCTCGTGGGCACGGCTCGGCGTCGACGTGGACAACGGCTTCGAGCCGCTGTACGTCGTCAGCCCCGACCGCAGGCAGCAGGTCAGCCGGCTCAAGCAGCTGGTCAAGGACGCCAGCGAGGTCTACCTCGCCACCGATGAGGACCGCGAGGGCGAGGCCATCGCCTGGCACCTGGTCGACACCCTCAAGCCGCGGGTCCCGGTGCGCCGGATGGTCTTCCACGAGATCACCCCGGAGGCCATCACCCGCGCCGTCGCCAACCCGCGGGAGCTCGACACCGCCCTCGTCGACGCCCAGGAGACCCGGCGCATCCTCGACCGGCTCTACGGCTACGAGGTCTCGCCGGTGCTGTGGAAGAAGGTGCTGCCCAAGCTGTCGGCCGGCCGGGTGCAGTCGGTGGCCACCCGCATCGTCGTGGAGCGCGAGCGGGAGCGGATGAACTTCCACGCCGCCGACTACTGGTCGCTGGAGGGCGTCTTCGCCGTCGCCGACCAGCGGGCCGGCGCCGACAACGGCGAGCCGACGACCGTCCGGGCCCGCCTGGTCAGCGTCGACGACAGCCGCGTGGCCACCGGCCGCGACTTCGACCCCGCCACCGGCCGGGTGACCGGTGACGTGGTGCACCTCGACGAGGCCGGCGCCCGCGGCCTGGCGGCCCGCCTGGAGGGCCGGCAGGTCACCGTCAGCCGGGTCGACGAGAAGCCGTACCGGCGCCGCCCCTACGCGCCCTTCACCACCTCCACGCTGCAGATGGAGGCCGGCCGCAAGCTCGGCTGGTCCTCGGCGCAGGTGATGCGGGTCGCGCAGCGGCTGTACGAGAACGGCCACATCACCTACATGCGGACCGACTCGACCAACCTCTCGAACGAGGCGATCAACGCCGCCCGCACCCAGGCGCGCGAGCTCTACGGCGACGCCTACGTCCCGGCGGAGGCCCGCCGCTACGCCAAGAAGGCCAAGGGCGCCCAGGAGGCGCACGAGGCTATCCGGCCCGCCGGCGACCACTTCCGCACGCCCGGCCAGCTCGCCTCGCAGCTGGCCCGCGACGAGTTCCGCCTCTACGAGCTGATCTGGCAGCGCACCATCGCCTCCCAGATGGCCGACGCCGTCGGGCAGACCGTGAGCATCCGGCTGGCCGGGCGCAGCAGCACCGACGAGGCCGTGGAGTTCACCGCCAGCGGCCGCACCATCACCTTCCCCGGGTTCCTGCGGGCCTACGTCGAGTCCCGCGACGAGGGCGCCGGCGGCAACGGCGACGACGAGCAGGGCAGCGACGACGCCGAGCGGCGGCTGCCCCGGGTCGAGCGCGGCCAGCGGCTGGACACCCGCGAGCTGGAGCCGAAGGGGCACACGACCACCCCGCCCGCCCGCTACACCGAGCCCAGCCTGGTCGCCCGCCTCGAGGAGCTCGGCATCGGCCGCCCCTCGACGTACGCGTCGATCATGCAGACCATCCAGGACCGCGGGTACGTGTGGAAGAAGGGGTCCGCGCTCGTCCCCTCCTTCGTCGCGTTCGCCGTCGTCAACCTGCTGGAGCAGCACTTCGCCCAGCTGGTCGACTACGACTTCACCGCCTCGCTGGAGGACGAGCTCGACGAGATCGCCAGCGGCAGCCTGGGCCGGGTCGACTGGCTGACCGAGTTCTACTTCGGCGGCGAGGGCCGGCACGCCGGTGGCATCGCCGAGGCCGGCGGCCTCAAGCAGGTCATCGGCCAGCGGCTGGAGGAGATCGATGCCCGCGGGGTGAACTCCATCCCGCTGCGCGCCACCGGGCCGCAGGGCGAGCCGGTCGTCGTCCGCGTCGGCCGCTACGGCCCGTACCTGCAGGCCGGCAGCGAGGACGGGCCGCGGGTCAGCATCCCCGAGGACCTCCCGCCCGACGAGCTCACCACCGACAGGGTCGCCGAGCTGCTGGCCGCCCCGAGCGGCGACCGGGAGCTGGGCCCCGATCCCGACAGCGGCCACCCGGTCGTGGTCAAGGCCGGCCGCTACGGGCCCTACGTCACCACCGTCGTGCCCGAGGGCAGCAAGGAGTCCCCGCGCACGGCCAGCCTGTTCGCGTCGATGTCGCCGGAGACGGTGACCCTCGACGAGGCGCTGAAGCTGCTCACGCTGCCGCGCACCGTCGGCACCGCGCCCGACGGCGAGGAGATCCAGGCGCTCAACGGCCGGTACGGCCCCTACCTGAAGAAGGGCAGCGACTCCCGGTCGCTGGAGGGCGAGGACAAGCTCTTCACGACCACGCTCGAGGAGGCGCTGGCGATCTTCGCCCAGCCCAAGCAGCGCGGCCGGCGGGCGGCGGCCACGCCGCTCAAGGAGCTCGGCCCCGACCCGGTCACCCAGGGGCAGGTCACCGTGCGCGAGGGCCGATTCGGCCCCTACGTGACCGACGGCGAGACCAACGCCAGCCTGCGCAAGGGCGACGACGTCGAGGCGATCACCCTCGAGCGGGCGGCCGAGCTGCTCGCCGACCGGCGCGCCCGCGGCCCGGCCACCAAGAAGAAGGCGGCCAAGAAGACCGCGAAGAAGACCACCGCCAAGAAGACGACGGCGAAGAAGGCGACGGCCGGCAAGGCGACGGCCCCCGTCTCGGCCGGCTGATGACCGGCACCGGGTCGCTCGACCCGGCGAGCTGGCACGGCCGCCGGACGTCGTTCAGCTCGGTGGCCGCCGAGTACGCGGCGCTGCGTCCGGGCTACCCGGCCGACGCGGTCGACTTCCTGCTCGGCGCCCCGCGGCGGGTCCTCGACCTCGGCGCGGGCACCGGCCTGCTCACCGAGCGCCTGGTCGCGGCCGGGCACGAGGTCGTCGCCGTCGACCCGTCGGCGGAGATGCTGGCGCAGCTGACCGCCCGGCTGCCCGACGTCGTCGCGCTGGTCGGCTCGGCGGAGGCGGTCCCCCTGCCCGACCGCGACGTCGACGCGGTCGTCGCCGGGCAGGCCGCGCACTGGTTCGACCCGGTCCCGGCCGCCGCGGAGCTCCGCCGGGTCCTGCGCCCCGGCGGGGTCGTGGGGCTGATCTGGAACACCCGCGACGAACGCGTGCCGTGGGCCGCCGCCCTGGGGGAGCTGCTCGCCGGCGAGGCCCGCGGCCACGAGGCCGACCAGACCGTGGTGGCGGAGTTCGCCGCGGCGCTGCCGGCCACCGTCACCTCCGCCGGGTCGAGCTGGGTGCAGCGGTCGACGCCCGAGGACGTCGTCCGGGGGATCGGCACCCGCAGCTACGTGGCCACCCGCGAGCCCGCGGCCCGCGAGGCCTTCCTCGACCGCGTGCGGCACCTGCTCGCCACCCATCCCGACATCCGCGGGCGCGACGTGCTAGAGCTGCCGTACCGCACGGCGGCGCACCGGCTCATCCCCGGCTGACCGGCGGGACGGCCCCCTCGGCGATCGCCCGCAGGGCCGCCACGTGGGCCTCGAACGCCGCCCGGCCGGCGGCGCTCAGGCGCAGCCAGGTCCGCGGGCGCTTGCCCAGGTAGCCCTTGCGGACCTCGACGTAGCCGGCCTTCTCCAGGCTGCTCACCGTCTTCGACAGCAGCGAGTCGCTGATCTGCACGCCGTCCCGGACGAACCCGAACTCCGCCTCCTCCGTGGCCGCCAGCGTGGCCACCACCGAGAACCGCACCGGGGCGTGGATGTGCTCGTCGAGGGCGTGCCGGGGATGGCCGGGCGGAACGCTCACCGCGGCAGCTCCCGCCAGGCGCCCATGAGGCAGGGAACGGCGACCAGCACCGCGCCGGCCAGCCAGAACGGCCAGGCCTCCGGCAGCGTCGTCCGGCCGACGGCCAGGCCGACGGCGAAGACCGCCGCCCAGGCGCCCATCGTCAGGCCGAAGCGGTGGGAGAACCCCCGCGGGGCCGAGCGGCGGGCCGCCACGAGCGTCCAGACCGCGCCGGCCACGGCCGCCACGAAGACCACCGTCGCGGCGGCGATGCCCCGGTCGGCCCCGGCGAGCGGCTGCGCGACGAAGTAGCCGGCGCTGGCCAGGCCGAGCGTGGCCAGGAAGCCGGCCGTGGCCGGGCCGGTCTCCCGGCGAACCCGGTCGGCGGCGCGGTCGGCCTCGGCGAGCTGGGCCGCGGCGGCCTCGGGGGTGGGGACGGACACGGTCGCCTCCTGACGTCGGTGGCGAGACCATGGCAAGTACTTTCCCGGTCGTCAAGTATTTTCCGACCGGCGGCCGACCATGAACACCCGCCGGAAGGGCAGCACCGTCGTCCCGTCCGGCCGCCTCGGGTAGGCCGACCGCAGCGCGGCGGCGTACTCCGCGGTGAGCGCGGCCGCCGACCCGTCGTCCAGCCGGCCCAGCACCGGTCGCAGCACGGTGCTGCGCACCCAGCCCAGCACGGGATCGGCGCCCTCGAGCACGTGCAGGTACGTCGTCTCCCACACGTCGGCCGCCAGCCCCGCGGCGGTGAGCACCTCCAGGTAGGCGGTCGGGTCGAGGACGGCGTCCGGCCGGGGCGCGACGTCGGCCACCCGGGCGGCCCACCGCGGGTCGGCGCACAGCTCGGCGAGCAGGGTGTGCGTCGGTGCGCGGAAGTTGCCGGGCACCTGCACCGCCAGCTCCCCGCCCGGTGCCAGCAGCCCCGCCCAGGCGGCCAGCAGCCCCTCGTGCCCGGGCACCCAGTGCAGGACGGCGTTGCTCAGCAGGACGTCGACCGGTGCGTCCGGCGTCCACTCCCGCACGTCGCCGAGCGCGAAGCGGACCCGCCCGTCGACGGCGTGGGCCGACGCGGCGGCGAGCATCTCGGGGGAGGAGTCGATCCCGGTGATCCGGGCGGCCGGCCAGCGGCGGGCCAGGGACGCGGTGAGCGTCCCCTCGCCGCACCCCAGGTCGACGACCTCGCGCGGCCGCTCCGACCGCACCCGGGCCAGCAGCTCGGCGAACGGACGGGCCCGCTCGCCGGCGAACCGCAGGTAGGCGGCGGGATCCCAGGTGCCGGGGCCGGCCGGCGGAGAGGCGTCCACCGTGCCGAACCTAACGCCGTCCGACGCCCCGTCGGAGGCGCGGAGTACCCGGAACGGTCGCCGGCGCCCGGTACCGTGAGGCGGCCCAGGGCCAGCTCCGCCCACCTCGACACCCACCGGGAGCCCCCCGATCAGGTCCGATCCGCCCCTCCCGGCGCCGCCGCCCGGCGACGAGCCGCCCGCGCAGCCGGACGAGCGGACCGTCGTCCCCCCGGACGGTCTGCCGCCCGGCGGCACACCCGTGCCCGCGGACGCGCCGATGCCGCTGGCGGACCTGGACACCACGGCGGGCCAGGCCGCTCCCGGTGCCGCGCAGACCCCCCGCGACGCCGCCCCCGACGACCTGGGCGGCGACGCCCTCGGGCTGTTCGCCAAGATCCGCGCCGTCCTGCGGGTGCGGGACTTCCGCCGGCTCTGGGAGTCGATGGCGCTCTCCAGCTTCGGCGACTGGCTGGGCCTGCTGGCCATCACGGCCACCGCGACCTCGCTGGTCGACAGCTTCGCCGGGCAGAACTTCGCGCTCGGCGCGGTGCTGCTGTTCCGGCTGCTGCCGACGATCGTGCTCGGCCCGCTGGCCGGGGCGTTCGCCGACCGGTTCGACCGGCGCAAGACGATGGTCGTCACCGACGTCCTGCGGTTCGGCCTGTTCGCCTCGATCCCGATCGTCGACAACCTGATCTGGCTGTTCGTCGCCCAGTTCGTCATCGAGGCGCTGAGCATGTTCTGGATCCCGGCGAAGGACGCCGCGGTCCCGAACATGCTCCGCAAGGACCAGATCGAGCCGGCCAACCAGCTCTCGCTGGTCACCACCTACGGGCTCACCCCCGTGGCGGCGGCGATCGTGTTCGCGCTGCTCACCACGCTCGGCGGGTCGATGAACTCGCCGCTGTCGTGGCTCGACGAGACCGACCTCGCGCTGTACCTCAACGCGCTGACGTTCCTGGTCGCGGCGGTGGTGATCTGGAACCTGCCCTCGATCAGCGGCCGCCGGGAGGAGGGCGCCGTCGTCCAGCGGGAGAGCTTCCTCGGCTCGCTGAAGCACGGCTTCTCCTTCGCCGGGCACACCCCGCTGGTCCGCGGCCTGGTCATCGGCATCACCGGGGCCTTCGTCGCCGCGGGCGTGGTCATCGCCACCGCGCAGGCGTTCGCCGCCTCCCTGGGGGGCGGTGAGGCCGCCTACGGCCTGCTGTTCGGCGCCGTCTTCATCGGGCTGGGCCTGGGCATCGGCATCGGCCCGAGCATCGCCCGCGACCTGTCCCGCGAGCGGCTCTTCGGCGTCGCGATCGTCGGCGCCGGGCTGGTCGTGCTGCTGCTCGCGTGGACCTTCACGCTGTGGATCGCGCTGCTGCTCGTCGTCCTCATGGGCTTCTTCGCCGGCATCGCCTACCTGGCCGGGTTCACCCTGCTCGGCACGGAGGTCGACGACGCCGTCCGCGGTCGCACGTTCGCCCTCGTCCAGTCGCTCGTGCGCGCCGCGCTCATCCTCAGCCTCGCCGTGGTGCCCTTCGGGGTCGGTCTGTTCGGCCGCCACGGCGTCGAGCTCGGGCCGGTCGAGTTCGAGATCACCGGCGACCGGATCATGCTGTTCGTCGCCGGGCTGCTGGCCGCCCTGGTCGGGGTGGTCGCCTACCGGCAGATGGACGACGGCCGGCCGGTGCCGCTGGTCGCCGACGTCGTCACCGCGCTGCGCCGCGACACCACCGCCCGCCGCCGGCTCGCCAAGGGCGGTGTGCTCATCGCGTTCGAGGGTGGCGAGGGCGCCGGCAAGTCGACGCAGGTCCGCCGCCTCCAGGAGTGGCTCACGCACGAGGGGCTGGTGGCCCGGGCCACCTTCGAGCCCGGCGCGACGCCCTCGGGGGCCGGCATCCGCTCGATCGTGCTCGACCGCGCCCACACCGGCATCTCGCCGCGGTCGGAGGCGCTGCTCTACGCCGCCGACCGCGCCCAGCACGTGCACGACGTGCTGCGGCCCGCGCTCGACGCCGGCGAGGTGGTGATCACCGACCGGTTCGTCGACAGCTCGCTGGCGTACCAGGGGGCCGGCCGCACCATCCCGCTGGAGGACGTCCGCGGCCTGTCCCGCTGGGCGACCCAGGGGCTCGTGCCCGACCTCACCGTGCTGCTCGACCTGCCGCCCGAGGTGGGCCTGGCGCGGGCCCGTGGACGGGCCGCCGCGGACCGCCTCGAGTCCGAGTCGCTGGACTTCCACCAGCGGGTGCGGCAGACCTTCCGGGCGCTGGCCGAGGCCGAGCCCGACCGCTACCTGGTGCTCGACGCCACGCGCGCGCCCGACGAGCTGGCCGCCGCCATCCGCGTGAAGGTGGCCGAGCTGCTCTCCGGGGTGGAGCTGCAGAAGCTGCCCGAGGACGCGCGGCTGCGGCCGCGGGCCGACGCCGACGAGCACGCCGCCGGCGCGCACCACCCGCACGCCCAGACGGGCTCGACCCCCCAGCTGCACCCGTGAGCGGGGCCGTCGTCACCGAGGACGTCTGGGCGAGGGTCATCGGCCAGACCGCCGTCGTCGCGGAGCTGCAGGCCGCCGTCGCCGACCCGGCCGCGATGACCCACGCCTGGCTGTTCACCGGCCCGCCCGGCTCCGGGCGCAGCGTGGCCGCGCGCGCCTTCGCCGCCGCCCTGCAGTGCCCCGACGGCGGCTGCGGGCACTGCCACGCCTGCCGCACCGTGCTGGCCGGCACGCACGCCGACGTGCAGACCGTGGTGCCCGAGGGGCTGTCCATCGGCGTCGCCGAGGTCCGCGAGATCGTGCGGATCGCCGGCCGGGCGCCGTCGCAGGGGCGCTGGCAGGTCGTGCTGGTCGAGGACGCCGACCGGATGACCGAGCAGGCGTCGAACACCGTGCTCAAGATGCTCGAGGAGCCGCCCGCGCGCACGGTCTTCCTGCTCTGCGCACCGAGCCTGCACCCCGACGACGTGAGCGTCACCATCCGCTCCCGGTGCCGCGTGGTCGGCCTGCGCACGCCGCCGGTGGACGCCGTCGCCGACGTGCTGGTGCGGCGGGACGGCGTCGACCCGGCGCTGGCCGCGTGGTCGGCCGCGGCGGCCGGCGGGCACGTCGGCCGCGCCCGGCGGCTGGCCCGCGACGAGGCCGCCCGGCTGGCCCGCAAGGCCGTGCTCGACGTCCCGCTGCGGCTGGTCTCGCTGGCCGCCTGCCTGGACGCCGCCGACGACCTGGTCAGCTCCGCCAAGGAGGAGGCCGACGAGGCGGCCGCCGCGCTCGACGGCGTCGAGACCGAGGCGGTCAAGGCCAGCCTCGGCGTGGGGGCCCGGGGGCCGGGCGTCGCCGCCGCCAGCCGCGGCGCCGGCGTGCTCAAGGAGCTGGAGAAGAAGCAGAAGTCGCGGGCCACCCGCCTGGGCCGCGACTCGCTGGACCGGGCGCTGGTCGACCTCGCCGGCCTCTACCGCGACGCGCTGGTGCTCGCCGCCGGCGCCGGCCAGGCGCCGTCGCTCAACCACCCCGACCGCCGCGCCGACGCCGAGGACCTCGCCGCCCGCATCGGGGCGGAGGGGGCGCTGCGCCGCATCGACGCGATCCTCGCCTGCCGCCGGGCGCTGGAGCAGAACGTGAAACCGCAGGTGGCGCTGGAGGCGCTCACGGTCGCGCTGCGGCTCCCCGCGTCCTGAGCGGCGCCCCTGCGCGGGACGGCCGCGCCGGTGCCGTAAGCTCGGGCCCGCACGTCCGCCGCCTTAGCTCAGTCGGTAGAGCATCTCACTCGTAATGAGAAGGTCGTCGGTTCGATTCCGACAGGCGGCTCGCATGTGACCAGCGGCCTCCTCCGTGGAGGAGGCCGCTTCGTTGCTTCTGGGGCCACGTGGGAGCAAGGTGGTCGAAAGTGGCCTCGATGCGACGGTGCGGGCGAGCACCGACGCCTCCGCCGTGGCGGCCGCCTCGCTATCGACGCCTTGCGGCACCTGGCTGCCTGCGTTGCGGTCGGGACGGGCGAGTGGCGCCTCCTCAGTGTGCCCATCAGCAAGCCGTGCCCGTCTACAGGTCGCCGAAGCCTGCCCGTGCAGCCTGAGGGGCGACGAGAACGCCGCTACTGACTCAAGAAGTGTGAGTGAATGCACGGACGAGTGAGCCAGGGGGGCCGCAACAATGCTCGTTCGAACGCTTGCCTCCGAATGGGCCCGTCTGGCTTCAGTTGCTCCGGTCGAACCGGATCCGGCCACACGAACTTGGCTCGGCCGGCTGGCGTCCGCCGGGCCTGAAGACGTCCTCAAGGCAGTGATCGCCGGTCCGGCCGAGCGCGTGGTGGCGGCCGTGCAGACCTTGCTTGCGCAGGCGCAAGCGGCGACGACATCAGGTGCCGACCCCGAGCTGCCCTTCAGGGACGGGGCGCTCGTGTCCCGCATCGTCGCCCGGGGGCATGGCACCGATTTCGACGGCGGCGAGCTCGTTGACGCACACGGCCATTTCCTGCTCGGCATCGAGCGACACCTTCGGGCGGCGGCGGACGCCCACAGGGAGTACGAACTTGCCCGCCTGGCCTACATGAGCGCGAAGGCTCGCACTCTGGCGCGTTTGGCCGCTTTCGCGTCCGCAACCGTCAAGCGGACCCTGCTCATCGACGGCGACGACACCGAGGTCTGCCAGGCACTATCCGAATTGCAGTCGGAGGATGCGGCGTGCACCGCACGATTGCGGGCGGCGCTCGAGCCATATGTCGAGGTTGCCAGATGGATCTCTCGCGTCCGCTCTGGCGTTGCGGGCACCGAACCCGACATCGCTGTTGACGTGGAGGGGGCGCGACTGCTGCGATCTGCCGCCCTTGCTCACTCTGTGCAACTCGTAGAAGCAGTACGGCTTGCCCGCCTGGCCGACACCTACCCGGCGCCGCCTGGGGAGGCATCCACGCGAAGGACGCTCGCCGACAGCTTGGCCCTCCAGCGGCGTTGGCAGGAAGCCATCGAGGTGTTGGCCGACCTGCGTGTGGAGGATCCGGCGGACGGCGAGGTCATCGCACGCCTTGCGCATGCGTACTTGGAGCTCGACCGGTGGCCCGAGGGCCGGCAGTTGTTTGTGGACGCCCTTCACGACCCTCTGGAACCTGGCGACGTGCAGCTTCTACGCGAGTTGGTGCCGCTCGCGTATTCCGCCCATGACCCCGAGGCCGACACTTGGCGACAGCATCTTGTCGCCCTCGACCCAGGTGCCGATCCTTTCGCGGGAATGCCCGCGCCGACGGACATGGGTGGGCCGCAGACTCCGCTGTTGGCCGCGTTCCATGACGGCGAATTGCAGGTGGATCCGGATTGGACAGAACTGCCGCCGGACGAGCAGCGGGCGCACATGACAGCCGCGATAATCGCCGGCAGCCCTGAGGGGCAGCAGTTGCTTCTCCAGCTACTCGAGGACGACGCGCCCTTGGCGCAGCGGGTGCTCGCACTGCTCGGCTTGAGGGTGTTGACGCCGCAGCAGGCACAAGCCAGAGCGCACTTCACCGCAGGAGAAGAGCACTTCGCCGCCCGTCGCTTCGCCGAGGCGCAGCGCGAATACGAGGCAGCACTCGAACTGGATCCGGAGCATGTCGAGGCGGCCACCTACCTAGCCGACACGTGGTATCGGCGGGGTGCGTATCACCGCGCCCAGGCGTTCTTCGAGGAGTCTCTGGCGATCCGGCCCACCGCCATGGCGTACCGGTTTCTAGGTGACAGCTTGCATCACGGGGGCCACGGTGCTCGACGAGCCCGCGAGTCCTACAGGCGTGCGCTCCAACTCGACCCAGGATATGCCGGCGCTCGCATGGCACTGGCAGCCCTCGAGGAAAGTCCGGATGAGCCGATCTCGGCGGAGGAACCGGCCCCGGTGTCAGTTCGCGAACCCGCCGCCCCGAGCGCTGCGCCGTCGGGAGAAACGCCTCCAGGGACGGCGCAGTCGTCGCCCCTGGCCGATGCGCTCGATGCGACCGGCCGCGTGGGGGACCGGGTGCTTGCTGGCTTTGTGCGGATGGCGGGTCCGGATCACATCGGCATCGCGCACGTTGTCGACGACGATGAGCAGTTCGCTGCATGGCTGGCCGGGGCGAGCCCCCGAGAGATCGCCCAAGCTCTGATGCTGGCCGTCACCGTGAGCTTCCAGTACCAGGCCAAGGACCGCGACGTGTCGCGATGGAAACTGTGGGTCCGGCGTGAGCTCGCCATGGCGGAGGCGCTCCCGCACAGCTACGGGCCGGCCGATGACCCGATGGAGCTAGGACGGGACCGCCATCTCGCCGACGCACTCCGAGCTCTCGCCGAAGTTCGGGAGAACGAGGGAAGCCTCGGCGAAGCGCGATCCCTCTACGAGCGCGCTGTCGCGCACCTCGATGCTGAGGAGCGTGCCCGCGAGAGTGCTGGCCTCACTCACGAAGCGGAGTTTGACCGTCTCTTTTCGGCGACAAGCGTCCGCGGCAACTTCCTCGAGCACCTCGCGACCGTTTGCCAACGGCTCGGGGACACCGAGGCGGCTACCGAATACCGGCAGGAGGCGGGCCGGCTCAACCAGGCACGGCCGACGACGGAGGCGGAGGTTGATGCGTTACTTGCCGGCGGACGCGTTGCCATGCGGGAGGGCGAGGTCGACCGAGCGCTTGGCACGTTTCAACATGCGCTGTACCTGGCCGAGGACGAGGACCCGGACCCCTTGGTCCCGCGGATGCTCACCACGGCGTTGAACGGCCTCGGTGAGGCCTACCGCACGATCGGCGCCGTGCGGGCGGCGCTGGGCCATTTCGACCGCGCGCGCAGGCTCAACGAGGGAACCGGCAACTCGGACCGCCTTGCATTTGACCATCGATCCATCGCGCGAATCCTCGAGGACCGACCGGCACTCGGCGCCGACAGCTTCGGGGACGCGCTCCACCATCTCGAACAGGCTCTCGTCTACGCCAGCTTGGCGGATCCGGCGGGTGATGCCTTCGTGTGGACGGCTTCCGACGGCGTGCGCTACCGAGTTATCGCGCCGGACCGTGCGTGGCCGACGCTTCTGCAGATCGCCGGGTTGCTCCAGCGGCGTGGTGACGACCAGGCCGCGGTGCAGTACCTCGAGATCGCGGCTCGCATCGCAGACGTCGTCCGGGACGGCGTCGTCGAAGAGCAACAACGGATCGCGGTGCGCAACGAGCAGGTCCAAGCCTTTGCGGACCTGACGAGCGCGCGCATCCGACTGGCCCGGCGCGGTGAGCCGGATGCCGCGGAGCACGCACGAGCGGCGTGGTTGGCCAACGAGTCCGTGCGAGCCCGCACGTTCCTGGATGTGCTGGGAGACACGTCCTTGACGCCCCCGCCGAGCGTTCCGGCGGAACTGGTGAACCGCGAGCACCAACTCCTGCTCAGACGGCGGGAACTACGCGAGAGCCACGGACGTGGCGCCGACTTCTAGGCGGACTACCGAGAGGTCTCGGACGAGCTGGAAGCTTTGTGGGCGCACCTGCGCAATGCGTATTCCGAGGCCGAGGCCTACGTCGAGGTGCGCCAGGCGGCGCCGGCCGAGCCGGAGGACCTGGCCGCGATCCTGGGCAGCGATGACCGTCCCGTCGTGCTGGCTGATCTCGTTCGTGTCGATGACACGACACTCGGCGTGTTGGCGCTGCGGGCCGACTACGACGGGCCGCTGGTGGAGACCTCGCACGTCGACCTGCGCCGACTAGACCGCTTCATTCGACTGAACTTCGGTTCTGCTGGCAGCGTTCGCGAGCTCGCGTCGGACATGGAAGACCTCTTCCAGCACGAGCTATCGGGGGTAGGCCAGCTGCTGACGCACATCTGCGATCCAGGCGACCTCCTGGTGATCTCTCCCTTCGGCGGCTTGCACAATGTCCCCCTCGGCGCTTTGCGGCCGCAGGGACGGCTGTTGCTTGAGCGCAACCCACTGGCGTTGCTGCCGAACGCCTCGCTGGTCCGCGCTCTGCGCTCAGCCGTGCACGAGGCGCCCGCCACGCCGGCCGCTGTCTTCGGCGACCCCACGGGCGACCTGGCAGGGGCCCGTGACGAGGCGGTCGCGGTGGCCAGACGGTTCGGCGTCACCGCGGCGATGGGAACGGACGCCTCGGTTCGGGGGGTGAGTGACGCGCTCACAATGGCCGGCGTACTGCACGTGGCGGCCCATGCGGCGTTCGACCCGGTCGATGCAATGGAGTCCGGTCTGGTTCTCTCCGACGGTCGCCTGACCGCAGGCGAGATCATCACGCTGCGCGCGCCGGCGTTGTCGCTCGTCACCCTGTCGGCCTGCGAGACCGGAGTCAGCGAGACGGACGCCGCCGAGGAGCTGGTCGGCCTGACGCGGGCGCTCCTGTTCGCCGGCGCGGACTCCATCGTGGTGAGCCTGTGGAAGGTGCCGGACGTACCCACGCTGGACGTCATGGAAGAGCTGTACGCCGCTCGGGCGGCTGGAGAACCAATGGTCGACGCTCTGCGGCGGTCGGTGCTCGCGGCGCGCGACCGCCACGGACCGGAGCGATTCGACCGGTGGGCCGGCTTCCAGCTGGTGGGTGACTGGCGGTGACGGATCTGGAGGGGGACGGGTGACCGAGGACGGGTTCATCCCATTGGCGGAATTGGCCTTCGACATCGATGAGACCGAAGCCGATCGCGCGACGACGGAGGTCATCGATGACGAGACCCTCCGCTTGCTGCGTCGCGACAACCGAGTCGCGTTGGCGCGTGCGGTGGTGCGGCCTGTAACGGGCCCCGCTGTTGGGCCCGGTCGCAGCGCCTTCGAGGTACCGCTTCTCTTCGTGGTGCACGCGCACCCCGAGTGCAAGTTCGTCTGGTCGCGACTGATGATCGACCTGAGCCCTACACCCGACTGCGTCATAGCGGACATGGCCCCGCGCGAGGTGCAAGACCTGGCAGTCGACGTCGAAACGTCGGTGGGTCTTGATCTTTCCTTCTCGATCGTTGCGAACGCGGTGGATCTCGGGGCGAAGCCTGAGCTTGCCCGGAAGCGAACTGTCTACTTTCCGGAGCTCTTGGCCTCCGGCGTCGGGTTCCACAAGGCGGCCTGGGACTTCCTCGCCAAAGCGGGCGATTATCTGCACACGGACAAGGAGTTGCGCCTGCTCGTGGATGCTCCAGCAGACACCAGCGTGACGGCGGACGTTGTAGTCCGGGCGAAGGTGAAGTTCCGGGGCCTGCCTCGGCTGATCCCCCTCCTCGCCCGGACGGCGCACAGTGAAACGCGCATTCGGCTGGCCTGATACATCAGGGGCGCCCCTGCGTCGTCTCCGGCCGCGGTCATGGCATCCCTCGCGTCCGATGAGTCCGCGTCGCCGTCCCAGTCTCCCCAACCGGGACGGTTTCGACGGACGTCCCCGATCCGGTAGACAGCGATCATGACGCCGGTCACCGGCTGACTGTCACTCTGGCCTGGTTGTCTCCGGTCAACACCCGTAGCCAGCGTCATCGTATGGCTCGTCTCCGCCTGCATCCCCCGACCGATGCACTCGCGCTGAGCCGCACAGAGGCTCACCACGATCGAGTGCGGCAGGGCACTGTCCAGCACGAAATCCTAGAGGGCCAGGCTGCTGTCGCGTTCGCCACGGGGGACGCTCTGACCATTGATGTCGACTGTCGAATTGACGTCGGCCGCGTGGAGGCTCCGGTGCGGTACGGCCTTGCGGTCTCCTTGGAAGTAGGGGCGACCGTGCAGGCAGATGTTCAGGCTCAGGGGAGAGAGCAACTTCGGCTGCGGCTCCGCCAGAGGGCCGCCACGCGAGTGAGTGCATCCCGGGCTTAACCGGGTTCACGCAGTCTTGCGGCCGCTCGGCCTTCGGTCGTACGCCCGCTTCGGTTTGCGTGGTTCGGCCCCACAGCCAGCCCCACAAATCAGACCGGACGAGCCCGGACGAGGCGCAAGGAGGCGCCCCACGGCGCGGGCCATCCCGCACAGCCCGGACGGGACCGGACCACCGCAACTGTCGAGCCGCACTCGTAATGAGAAGGTCGTCGGTTCGATTCCGACAGGCGGCTCTCCCCGCTCCGGCGTCCCGCCGCGCCGCTGGCAGGATGCGCCGGTGGACAGAGCCCTGGCCAGCGCCATCGCGCACCGCTGGCACCCGATCGCCGCCCCCGTCTCCGACGAGAACGTCGCGCTGCTGCTCGACCGGCTCGGCGTCCCCGAGGGTGGGCGGGTGCTCGACCTCGGCTGCGGACTCGGCCACTGGCTGTGCGCCGCCCTGGAGCGCGCGGCCACGGCCACCGGGACCGGCGTCGACACCTCCGCGGTCGCCCTCGACCAGGCCCGCGCCACGGCGGCCGGGCGGGGAGTGGCAGACCGGGTCACCTGGCAGCACGGCGACGCGGCGGCGTGGGACGGCGACCCCGCCGACGCCGTCCTCTGCATCGGCGCCACGCACGCCTTCGGCGGCCTCGGGCCGACGCTGGACGCCGTCCGCCGGCACCTGGTGCCCGGCGGGCGCCTGCTGCTCGGCGACGGCTTCTGGGAGACGCCCCCGACGCCGCAGGCGCTGGCCGCCCTCGGCGCCGAGCCCGGCGAGCTGCCCGCCATCGGCGACCTGCTGCGCACCGCGCGCGAGCACGGCTTCGAGCCGGGGTTCGGCCACCTCAGCACCGCGGCCGAGTGGGACCGCTACGAGTGGTCGTGGACCGGCGCCCTCACGGCGTGGGCGGTCGACGAGGCCGACGCCGCCGACCGGGAGGACGCCCTCCGGCTGGCCGACGCCCACCGCCGCGAGTGGCTGGAGGGCTACCGCGGGCAGCTCGGCTTCGCCACCGTCGTCCTGCACGACGTGCGCGGCTGAGCTCCCCCCGCGCCCGGGGGAGTCGGCTCAGGTGTGGTAGCCCTCCTTCTCGGCGCGCTCGAGGGAGTTGCGGATCTCCTCCTCGGCGGCCGTCCGGTCCACCCACTCCGCACCCTCCACCGACTTGCCCGGCTCGAGGTCCTTGTAGGTCTCGAAGAAGTGCTGGATCTCCAGCCGGTCGAACTCGGGGACCTCGCTGATGTCGGTGAGGTGGGCCATGCGCGGGTCGGTGGCCGGCACGCAGAGGACCTTGTCGTCCCCGCCCTTCTCGTCGGTCATCCGGAACATCCCGATCGCGCGGCAGGTGATCAGGCAGCCCGGGAACGTGGGCTCGTCGAGGATCACCAGGGCGTCGAGCGGGTCGCCGTCCATGCCCAGGGTGTTCTCGATGTATCCGTAGTCCGCCGGGTAGCGGGTCGAGGTGAACAGCATCCGGTCGAGCCGGATGCGTCCGGTGGCATGGTCCAGCTCGTACTTGTTCCGCTGGCCCTTCGGTATTTCGATCGTCACGTCGAACTGCACGGCAGTTAGTGTGTCCCACGGCGACCCGGTGGATTCGACGCAGGGTCCCTGTGGGGGGTGGGCACCATCGCGTCGAGCGGTTCGACGGTCGTCACGGCGAACTACTCGAGGTTCCGTCGCCGACTGATCCTGGCCGGTGCGGGCGTCGTCGTCCTGATCGTCGCGGTGGTCGCGACGCTCCTCGTCGTCCGCGACGACGCACCCTCCTCGGCCGTCGCCGAGGCCGCCGCGTCGGCCGTGCTGCCCGAGGTCGGGCAGGGCGCGCCGGTCCTCCCCGAGCTCTCCGCCGACGCCCCGGCGCCCGACCCGGCCGCGCTGGCGGCGACCCTCGCGCCGCTGCTGGCCGACCCGGCGCTGGGCACCGGCGTCTCGGTCGAGGTCGTCGACGCGGCCACCGGCACGAGCCTGTTCGCCCAGGACCCCGGCTCGCCCTCGATCCCCGCCAGCACCGCCAAGCTGCTCACCGCCGTCGCCGCGCTCACCACCCTCGACCCGTCCGACACCCTCGAGACGCGGGTCGTCGCCGGCGCCACCCCCGGTGAGGTCGTCCTCGTCGGCGGCGGCGACCCGACGCTGTCGCGCACCGCCCCGTCGCAGAGCTACCCCGGCGCGCCCACGATGGCCGACCTGGCCGCGCAGGTCCTGGGGGCGCTGCCCGCCGGCACCGCGGTCACCAGCGTCGTGGTGGACAACTCCCTCTACAGCGGCCCGCTCACCGCCGGCGGCTGGGCGGCCGGCGACGCCCCGTCCAGCTACGCCGCCCCGGTCACCGCCACCGCCGTCGACGGCGCGCGGGTGGCGCCGGGCTCCGACGCCCGCAGCGGCCAGCCCGGCCTCGACGCCGGGGCGGCCCTCGCCGACGCGCTCGGCGCCCCGGGCGCGGGCATCGTGCTCGGCCAGGCCCCCGAGGGCGCCCAGGTCCTGGGCACGGTGCGGTCGGCGCCGATCGCGCGCCTGGTCGAGCAGGCGCTGTCGGCGTCGGACAACATGCTCGCCGAGGCGCTGGCCCGGCAGGTGGCGCTCGCCCGCGACCTGCCCGCCAGCTTCGAGGGCTCGGCCGAGGCCGTGATCGGTGCGCTGCGGGACGCCGGTGTCGACGTCACCGGCGTCGAGCTCTCCGACGGCAGCGGGCTCTCCCAGCTGGACCGCCTCCCGGTCGGCCTGCTGACCGCGCTGCTCACCGACGTCGTCGACGGCACGCTGGCCGAGGCGGGCCCGATCCTGTCCGGGCTCGCCGTCGCCGGCTGGGACGGCACCCTCGCCGACCGCGGGGACGACGACCCCGCGACGGCGCCCGGCGCGGTGCGGGCCAAGACCGGCACCCTGCAGGGCGTCAACGGCCTGGCCGGGACGGTCGTCACCGAGGACGGCCGGCTGCTGACCTTCGCCGTCCTCGCCGACGCCGCCACCGGCAGCGTCCCCAGCGCCGAGGCCGCGCTGGACCGGATCGCCACCGCCCTCGCCGCCTGCGGCTGCAGCTGACGGGAGCTCGTCGGCTCCAGCGCGTACGTTGAGGCGATGACGAGCCCTTCCTCGATGGTCGACTGGGACCTCGCCGGTCGAACCGCCCGCAAGCTGGTCGGCCCCGGTCCCGAGACCACCCGGGAGGAGGCCGCCGCCGTCGTCCGCGAGCTGCACGAGGCGGCCCGCACCGCCGTCGCGCACGTCGAGGGCCTGACCGGGCTCAAGCCCGCGGCGGACGGCCCGCCGCCGGAGGTCGCCGTCGTCGACCGGCCGGGCTGGATCGACGCGAACACCGCCGGCATGAAGGCGCTGCTCGACCCGCTGGTCGACGCCCTCGCCGAGAAGCAGGGCACCCGCCCCGGCCCGATCGCCACCGCGATCGGCTCGCGGGCCACCGGCGTGCAGGCCGGCGGCATCCTCGCGTTCCTCTCCTCGCGCGTGCTCGGCCAGTACGAGGTCTTCGGCACCGGCGGCCGGCTGCTGCTCGTCGCGCCGAACATCGTCGACGCCGAGCGCAAGCTGGGCGTCGACCCGAGCGACTTCCGGCTGTGGGTGTGCCTGCACGAGGTGACCCACCAGCTGCAGTTCACCGGCGTGCCCTGGCTCCAGGGGCACCTGGAGGAGCAGATCGCCGAGTTCGTCGAGGCCACCGACCTCACCCCCGAGGTGCTGCGCGAGCGGCTCACCGACGTGCTCAAGAGCCTCGGCGACGCCGTCCGGGGTGGGGACGGCGAGAGCGAGGGGCTGCTCGCCCTGGTCCGCGACCCGCGCCAGCGCGCCGTCCTCGACCGGGTGACCGCCGTGATGAGCCTGGTGGAGGGGCACGCCGAGTACGTCATGGACGGCGTCGGCCCCGACGTCGTCCCCTCGGTGACGACCCTGCGCAAGCGGTTCGCGCAGCGGCGCAAGGGCCGCGGCCCGTTCGACCGCGTGCTGCGCCGGCTGCTCGGCCTGGAGCAGAAGATGAAGCAGTACGCCGACGGCCGCACGTTCGTCGGCGGCGTGGTCGACCTCGTCGGCATGGACGGGTTCAACCGCGTGTGGGAGGGCCCGGCCAACCTCCCGCTGATCGACGAGCTCACCGCGCCGCAGAAGTGGGTCGACCGGGTGTTCGGTCGCCCCGCGATCACCGCCTGAGGCGCCCGTGAGCGGCCCGAGCCCGGCGGTCGCGCAGCTGCGCACGGCCGTCCGGGTCGGGCTCACCCGCTCGACGGAGCCGGTGCTCGTGGCGTGCAGCGGGGGAGCGGACTCCGTCGCGCTCGCCGCCGCGATCGCCTTCGAGGCGCCCCGCGCCGGCGTCCCGGCCGGCGCGGTGACCGTCGACCACGGGCTGCAGGCCGGCTCGGCCGAGCGCGCGGCCGCCACCGCGGACCTGCTGCGCAAGCTCGGCCTCGAGCCGGTCGCCGTCCTGCCCGTGGCCGTCGGGACGGACGGCGGACCGGAGGCGGCCGCCCGGACCGCCCGGCACGCGGCCCTCGCCTCCGCCGCGGCCGAGCACGGCGCCCGTGTCGCGCTCGGGCACACGCTCGACGACCAGGCCGAGTCGGTGCTGCTCGGTCTCGGCCGCGGCTCGGGCCCGCGCTCGGTCGCCGGGATGGTGGAGCAGAAGGGGATCTGGTGGCGGCCGCTGCTCGGCGTCCGCCGCGCCACGACCCGGCAGGCCTGCGCCGACCAGGGCCTGCCGGTGTGGGACGACCCGTGGAACACCGATCCCGCCTACACGCGCGCCCGCCTGCGCGGCGAGGCGCTGCCGCTGCTGGAGGAGGTCCTCGGCGGTGGCGTCGCACCGGCGCTGGCCCGCACCGCCGCGCTGCTGCGCGAGGACCTCGACGCCCTCGACGCGCTCGCCGCAGCCGAGGGTGCCCGGCTCACCGGCCCGGACGGCCTGGACGCGCGCGGCGCGGCCGCGCTGCCGGCGGCGCTGCGCCGCCGGGTGCTGCGCGGCTGGCTGCTGGCCGGCGGGGTGCCCGACCTGCAGGCGGTCCACCTGCACGCGGTGGACGCGCTGCTGGTGGCCTGGCGCGGGCAGGGACGGGTCGACCTACCCGGCGGTGCGGGCGTCGTCCGGGCGTCTGGCAGGCTGGTGCTGCGCGCCCCGGGCACCGGCGGAGGCGCTCGCCCGCACCCTCCCGAGGAGCACCGTCCGTGACGAAGCCCGCCTCCGCTCCTGCACCGCTGGGGAACGACCACGGCTACGGCCCCGACATCGACCACGTCCTGCTCACCGAGGAGCAGATCCAGGAGAAGATCGTCGAGCTGGCCGAGCAGGTGGCCGCGGACTACGCCGGCCGGGAGGTCCTGCTGGTCGGCGTGCTCAAGGGCGCCGTGCTGTTCATGAGCGACTTCGCGCGGGCGCTGCGGCTGCCGACGCAGATGGAGTTCATGGCCGTCTCCTCCTACGGCTCGTCCACCAGCTCCTCCGGCGTCGTCCGCATCCTCAAGGACCTCGACCGCGACATCGCCGGCAAGCACGTGCTCGTGCTCGAGGACATCATCGACTCCGGCCTGACGCTGTCCTGGCTGCTCAAGAACCTCGGCGGCCGCCAGCCGGCCTCGCTGGAGGTCTGCGCGCTGCTGCGCAAGCCCGACGCGGTGAAGGTGGAGGTGCCGGTGAAGTACATCGGCTTCGACATCCCCAACGAGTTCGTCATCGGCTACGGCCTGGACTACGCGGAGCGCTACCGCGACCTGTCCTACATCGCCACGCTGCGCCCCGAGGTCTACTCCGACTAGCGCGTTCCTCCTCCCGGGTCAAGTTCAGGCGATGCACGGCCCGCGACCAGGTTTTGCGCAGCCTCCCCGGTGTACCGTCGGACCCGACGACGCCGAGCCGTGCGCCGGGGTGCCCGCCCGGGTCGCCGGCGGCGTCCCCGGACGATCAGGAGGGTCGACGGGTAGCCGGGCACCCGGCCGCCCGGTCTCGGTATGGAACGTAAGAAGATCTTCCGCTCCGTGTGGTTCTGGGTCGTGCTCGTCGTCCTGCTGGCGGTCGCGTTCTCGTCCCTGTTCCGCGGCGACGGCGGCTACACCGAGGTGCGCACCTCCACCGCGCTGGAGCAGTTCTCCAGCGGCAACGTCGAGTCGGCGACGATCAACGACAAGGAGCAGACGCTCGACCTCGACCTGCGGAACGCGGTCGACGGCTCCACGAAGATCAGCGCGTCCTACCCGATCGGTGCCTCCGAGGACATCTACGACCTGGTGTCGGGCACCGGTGACGGCAACGGCGACGGGGTCAGCTTCACCACGAACGTGACCCAGGAGAGCGTCTTCGTCTCCATCCTGGTCAGCTTCCTGCCCTTCGTGATCCTCCTCCTGCTGCTGTTCTGGCTGTTCAACTCCATGCAGGGCGGCGGCCGCGGCGTGATGGCCTTCGGCAAGTCCAAGGCCAAGGTGGTCAGCAAGGACACCCCGAAGACGACGTTCGCCGACGTCGCCGGCGCCGACGAGGCCGTCGAGGAGCTCCACGAGATCAAGGACTTCCTGCAGAACCCGGTCAAGTTCCAGGCCGTCGGCGCGAAGATCCCCAAGGGCGTGCTGCTGTTCGGCCCGCCCGGCACCGGCAAGACCCTGCTCGCCCGCGCGGTGGCGGGCGAGGCCGGGGTGCCGTTCTTCTCGATCTCCGGCTCGGACTTCGTCGAGATGTTCGTCGGCGTCGGCGCCAGCCGGGTCCGCGACCTGTTCGAGCAGGCCAAGCAGAACGCCCCGGCGATCATCTTCGTCGACGAGATCGACGCCGTCGGCCGGCACCGCGGCGCCGGCATGGGCGGCGGGCACGACGAGCGCGAGCAGACCCTCAACCAGATGCTCGTCGAGATGGACGGCTTCGACGTCAAGGGCGGCGTGATCATGATCGCCGCGACGAACCGGCCCGACATCCTCGACCCCGCGCTGCTGCGCCCGGGCCGCTTCGACCGGCAGATCGCCGTCGACCGGCCCGACCTGGAGGGCCGCAAGCAGATCCTCGCCGTGCACGCCAAGGGCAAGCCGCTCGCCCCCGACGTCGACCTCGAGACCGTCGCCCGGCGCACCCCCGGCTTCACCGGTGCCGACCTGGCCAACGTGCTCAACGAGGCCGCGCTGCTCACCGCCCGCACCAACGGCTCGGTCATCACCGACCCGACGCTCGAGGAGGCGATCGACCGCGTCATCGCCGGCCCGGAGCGCAAGACCCGGGCGATGAGCGAGAAGGAGAAGAAGGTCACCGCCTACCACGAGGGCGGGCACGCCCTCGTGGCGCACGCGCTGCCCAACCTGGACCCGGTGCACAAGGTGACGATCCTGCCGCGCGGCCGCTCCCTGGGGCACACGCTGGTGCTGCCGACCGAGGACAAGTACACCCAGACCCGCTCGGAGATGATCGACACCCTCGCCTACGCGCTGGGCGGCCGGGCGGCCGAGGAGTTGGTGTTCCACGAGCCGACCACCGGCGCGGGCAACGACATCGAGAAGGCCACCGCGATGGCCCGGGCGATGGTCACCCAGTACGGCATGAGCGCCAAGCTCGGCGCGGTGAAGTACGGCCGGGACGACTCCGAGCCGTTCCTCGGCCGCGACATGGGTGGGCACCCGGACTACTCCGAGGCCGTCGCCGCCGACATCGACTCCGAGGTGCGTGCGCTGATCGAGGCCGCGCACGACGAGGCGTGGGAGATCCTCGTCGAGTACCGGCAGGTGCTCGACAACCTCGTGCTCGAGCTGATGGAGAAGGAGACGCTGTCCAAGGAGGACATGGCCCGCATCTGCGCGCCGGTCACCAAGCGTCCCTCGCTCGCCCCGTACAACGGTTTCGGGAAGCGCACGCCGTCCGACCAGCCGCCGGTGCTCACCCCGGCGGAGCGGGCGGAGCAGAACGGGAACGGCCACGTCAGCGGCGACACACCGGTCGGTGACGTGGGCGCCCCCGTCCAGCGATGACGGAGGACCGGCACGGCGGCATCGGCAGCGCGGTCCGGGGCGTCGACCGGCCGCGCGCCGAGGCCGCCGTCCGGGAGCTGCTCATCGCCGTGGGGGAGGACCCCGACCGTCCCGGGCTCAAGGACACCCCCGCCCGGGTGGCCCGGGCCTACACCGAGATCTTCGCCGGCCTCTGGCAGGACCCCGGCGAGGTCCTCGCGACCACCTTCGACGAGGACCACGACGAGCTGGTGCTGGTCAAGGACATCCCCATGTACTCGACCTGCGAGCACCACCTGGTGCCGTTCCACGGGATCGCGCACATCGGCTACATCCCCGGGGACGACGGGCGGGTCACCGGGCTGTCCAAGCTGGCCCGGCTGGTCGAGGTCTACGCCCGGCGCCCGCAGGTGCAGGAGCGGATGACCTCGCAGATCGCCGACGCGCTGTCCGACGTCCTCAAGCCGCGGGGCGTGCTGGTGGTCATCGAGGCCGAGCACCTGTGCATGGCCATGCGCGGCATCCGCAAGCCCGGGTCGCGCACGGTCACCTCGGCGGTGCGGGGCATCTTCCGGGAGAACCCGGCGACGCGCAGCGAGGCGATGAGCCTCGTGCTGGGCCGGTGAGCCGCACCGAGCTCCCGCACCCCGGCCGCTGCGTGGTGATGGGGGTCCTCAACGTCACCCCGGACAGCTTCTCCGACGGCGGCTGCTTCGCCGACCACGACTCCGCCGTCGCCCACGGCCTGGCCATGCACGCCGCCGGCGCCGACTACGTCGACGTGGGCGGGGAGTCCACCCGCCCCGGCGCCGACCGCGTGGACGCCGCCGAGGAGTGCCGGCGCATCCTGCCCGTGATCGCCGACCTCGCCGCCGAGGGCGCGCGGGTCAGCGTCGACACCACCCGCGCCGAGGTCGCCGAGGCCGCCCTCGACGCCGGCGCCGTGCTGGTCAACGACGTGAGCGGCGGCCTGGCCGACTCGGGCATGGCCAAGCTGGTCGCCGACGCCGGCGTCCCGTGGGTGCTCATGCACTGGCGCGGCCACAGCCGGCAGATGTACGCGGCCGCGCAGTACGGCGACGTCGTCACCGAGGTCTGCGCCGAGCTCACCGCCCGGGTGGAGGACGTCGTCGCCGCCGGGGTGGCGCCCGGCCAGCTGGTCCTCGACCCCGGGCTCGGCTTCGCCAAGAACGCCCCGCACAACTGGGCGCTGCTCGCCGGGCTGGACCGCGTCATCGGGCTGGGCCTGCCGGTGCTGGTCGGCGCCTCCCGCAAGACCTTCCTCGGCCGCCTCCTGGCCGGCCCCGACGGCGAGCCGCGCCCGGCCGAGCAGCGGGACGCGGCCACCCTGGCCACCACGGTGCTCGCCGCCGAGGCCGGCGCCTGGGGCGTGCGCGTGCACGACGCCGCCGCCTCGGTGGACGCGGTGCGCACCGTCGCCGCCGTGCGGGAGGCCCGCCGCCGTGGCTAGCGCCCACCCGCCCCGCCGCCCCGACCGCATCACCGTCACCGGCATCTCCGCGCACGCCCACCACGGCGTCTACGACTGGGAGCGCGAGCGCGGCCAGACCTTCCGCGTCGACGCCGTCCTGGAGCTGGACACCGGGCCGGCCGCCGCCGGCGACGACCTGGGCAAGACGGTCAACTACGCCGAGCTGGCCCAGGAGCTGCACGCCGTCCTCACCGGCGAGCCGGTGGACCTGCTCGAGACGCTGGCCCAGCGGCTGGCCGACGTCTGCCTCGCCGACGCGCTGGTCGATGCCGTCGAGATCACCGTGCACAAGCCCGACGCCGACCTCGGCGTGCCGTTCGACGACGTCACGGTGGCGATCCGCCGCGAGCGCCGGTGAGCCGCGCGGTCCTGTCGCTGGGCGCCAACCTCGGCGACCGGGCCGGCACGCTGCGCGCCGCGTTCACCGCGCTCGAGGACGAGGGCCTGGTGGCCCGCTCGGTGCTCTACGAGACCCCGCCGTGGGGGCCGGTCGAGCAGCCGCCGTACCTCAACGCGGTCGCCGTGGTCCGCGGCCCGCGCGACGCCGCCGGCTGGCTCGCGCTGGCGCACGAGCTGGAGCAGGCCGCCGGGCGGACCCGCGAGGTCCGGTGGGGCGCCCGCACGCTCGACGTCGACGTCGTCACGGTCACCGGGGACGACGGCGTGCCGGTGGTCTCCGACGACCCCGCGCTGACCCTGCCCCACCCGCGGGCGCACGAGCGGGCGTTCGTGCTGGTGCCCTGGCTGACCCTCGACCCCACCGCGCAGCTGCCCGGCCACGGCAGCGTGGCCGACCTCGTCGCCGCCCTCCCGCGGGAGGACGTCGAGGCCGTCGTGAAGTGGGAGCACCTGCGTTGAAGCCGGTGAACCGGCGGGACCTGGCCGTCGCCGCGGTCGGGCTGGCCGTCGCCTCCTGGCTGCTGGTGCGCACCTTCTACGGCGACCTGCCGCCGCTGGACTGGTGGCTCGGCGGCCCGCTGGCCGTGCTCGCGCTGGCCGAGGTGCTCGGCGCGCGCACGCTCAAGGCGCGCCTCGCCGCCGAGCGGGAGGCGCGCTCGGCGCAGCGGCGCGGGCAGGCGGTGGCCGAGCGCCCCGGCGGGCCGGTGCGGCCGGTCGAGCCGATGCTGGTCGCCCGCCTCGCCGTCCTCGCCCAGGCCAGCGCCTGGGTCGGCGCCGTCTTCGTGGGGGTGTGGGCCGGCGTGCTCGCCCACGTGGCCTCGCAGGTGGGCACGCTGCAGGCGGCCGGCGGGGACACCCTCGCCGCCGTCGTGGGCGTCGTCTCGGCCGCGGCGCTGGTCGGCGCCGGGCTGTGGCTGGAGTCGGTCTGCCGGATCCCGCCCGGCGGCGACGACGGTCCGGGCAACGGCGTCCGGGCCTGAGACAGGACCCCTCGCCCCCCACGCGCAGGCGGAGGGCCCCTGCAGAGGGGCCGTCCGATCACACCGCGCCGGCGGTCTCCGGCTGGACGCCCTCCACCGAGCGGCGTAGCGCGGCGTGCAGCGACGCCGGGGTGAGCACGCCGCAGAACCGGTCGCCGTCGAGCACGGCCACCCAGCCCGCCTCCAGCTGCAGCATCGTCGAGAACGCCGTCTTCAGCGACGCGTCGACCGGCACCCAGGCCTCCATCCGCTTGGCCGCCGTCGCCACGGTGCCGGCACCGGCCGCGCGCTCGGCGGACAGCCAGCCGTGCAGGTCGCCGGCGTCGTCGAGGACGACGGCCCACCGCGCCCCGGTCCGCTGCATCGCGGCGCGGGCGTCGGCGAGCCCGTCGGCCACGTGCACCACCGGCGGCTGCTCGAGGTCCTCCAGCGCGATGCCGGTGACGGCCAGCCGCTTGAGGCCGCGGTCGGCGCCGACGAAGTCGGCCACGAAGTCGCTGGCCGGCTTGCCGAGCAGCTCGGCGGGGGAGGCGAACTGCTCGACGTGCCCGCCCTGGCTCATCACCGCGATCCGGTCGCCGAGGCGCACGGCCTCCTCGATGTCGTGGGTGACGAAGACGATCGTCTTGCGGACGTCGGCCTGCAGCCGCAGGAACTCCGACTGCAGCCGCTCGCGCACCACGGGGTCCACGGCCGAGAACGGCTCGTCCATGAGGAGCACCGGCGGGTCGGCGGCAAGGGCCCGGGCGACGCCGGCCCGCTGCCGCTGGCCGCCGGAGAGCTGGGCGGGGTAGCGGTCGCCGTAGATGCCGGGGTCGAGGCCCACCGAGTCGAGCAGCGCGTCCACCCGCTCCCGCGTCCGCCGGCGGTCCCAGCCGAGCAGCCGCGGCACGGTGGCGACGTTGGTGCGGATGGTCTGGTGCGGGAAGAGCCCCACGTTCTGGATCACGTAGCCGATGCGGCGGCGCAGCCGGTCGGGGTCGACGCGGGTGACGTCCTCGCCGCCGAGCAGGATGCGGCCGGTCGTCGGCTCGATGATCCGGTTGATCATCTTCATCGTCGTCGTCTTGCCGCACCCCGACGGACCGACCAGGACGGTGAGCTCGCCGGCGGCGAAGGTGAGGTCCAGCTCCGCCACGCCCACGGTCCCGTCGGGGTAGACCTTGCTGACGCCCTCGAGCCTGATCTCCTCGGCCGATCCGCCGCCCGCGGGCGGCGCGGCCGGCGACGTCGCGCCGGGGGGTGGGGGCGCAGTAGCGTCCACGAGGTGCCTTTCCAGGTGAGCGCCCGGTGCTGAGCGCGGTGGTGGCGGCCGATACCGCCCCGAACCCGTGGTTCAGCCCTTCCTACGTGGTGGACAACTGGTCGTCCATTCTGCGGTACCTGGGCGAGCACGTGCGGCTCACCGTCCTGGCGGTGCTGATCGGGGCGCTGATCGCGCTGCCGCTCGCCCTGCTGGCCCGCCGCAGCCGCTGGCTCGCCGGCCCGGTGCTCGGGCTGTCCACGATCATCTACACGATCCCGTCGCTGGCGCTGTTCGCCGTCCTGGCGCCGATCACCGGGCTGTCGTTCAGCACCGTGCTGATCGGGCTGGTGCTCTACTCGCTGGTCATCCTCGTGCGGAACTGCCTGGCCGGGCTGCTCGCCGTCCCCGCCGACGTGCGGGAGGCGGCGCGGGGGATGGGCTACGGGCCGGCGCGGATGTTCGTCCAGGTCGAGCTCCCGCTGGCGCTGCCGTCGTTCATGGCGGGGCTGCGCATCGCCACGGTCTCCACCGTCGCTCTCGCCACGGTCGGCGTGATCGTGGGTCACGGCGGGCTGGGGCAGCTCATCGTCGGCGGCTTCAACGCCAACTTCTACCGGGCGGAGATCGTCACCGGCGCGGTCGGCTGCGTGCTGCTGGCGCTGGTCGCCGACCTGCTGCTCGCCGGGGTCGAGCGGGTGGTCACGCCCTGGTCGAGGGTGCGCGCGTGAACGCCTTCGAGCGGGCCCTCGTCTACCTCAACGACCCGTACAACTGGACGCGGACCAACGGGATCCTCGAGCTGCTCGTCGAGCACCTCGTCATCTCCGTCGTCGCGGTGCTGCTGGCCATGCTGGTCGGGCTGCCGATCGGGATCGCGCTCGGCCACAGCGGCCGCGGTGGCGGCTTCGTCGTCGCGCTGTCGAACGTCAGCCGCGCCGTGCCCACCCTGGCCCTGCTCACGATCTTCGCCGTGACGCCGATCGGCTTCGGCAACCGGGCGACGACGATCGCGCTGGCGGTCTTCGCCGTCCCGCCGATCCTGACCAACGCCTACGTCGGGTTCCGCGGGGTCGACCGCGACGTGCGCGAGGCGGCCCGCGCCATGGGGATGAACACCCGCCAGGTGATCACCCGCGCCGAGCTGCCGCTGGCGGTGCCCCTGCTGCTGGTCGGCATCCGCACCGCGACGGTGCAGGTCGTCGCGACCGCGGGCCTGGCCGCGCTCGTCGGCGGCGGCGGGCTCGGGCGGATCATCAGCCTGGGCTTCGGCCAGGGCGACTACGGCCAGGTCGTCGCCGGCGCCATCCTGGTGGCCGGGCTGGCCCTGCTCACCGAGCTGCTCCTGGTGGCGGTCTCGTGGGCGGTCACCCCGGGCCAGAAGCGGCTGCCCTTCGCGCCGCGCCGCCGCGTCGCCACGGCCACTCCCGAGCCGACGGCGTCCGGCGTCCCCCTGTGACGCCAGTAACAGATCCGCAAAGCCTGCAAAACCGCATTGCCTCGGTGCGGATATCCGGGGTTCGATGACCGGCGCGGGACACCTCCCGCCAGACACGCGTGGCGGTCGACACCCCGGCCGCCCGGGACACAGAAGGCGGCGAGCCATGAAGCGGCGTGCCCGGTACCTCGTTCCACTCGCGCTGGCCTCGGTGCTGGCCACGGCGGCCTGCGGGGAGTCCGGCTCCTCCGGCACCGGGGGCGGCTCGGAGGGGGGTGGCGAGGCCTCCGGCGACGCCTGCGCCCCGGTCGCCGGCGACCAGCTGGTCGTGCTCGAGGACGACCAGCAGCTGCAGAACGCCGACAACGTCATCCCGGCGGTCAACGCCCAGTTCGCCGAGGCCAACCCGGCGGTGCTGCCGGCGCTCAACGCGGTCTCGGCGGCGCTGACCACCGAGGACCTCATCGAGATGAACGCGGCGGTCGACGTCGAGCGGCAGAGCGCCGAGGACGTCGCCGCGGCCTGGGTCGAGGAGAGCGGCGTCACCGACGGCCTCGAGCAGGGCAGCGGGACCGTGGTGGTCGGCGGGGCGAACTTCACCGAGTCGACGATCCTGGCCAACATCTACGCCGGCGTGCTCACCTCGGCCGGGTTCACCGCGTCGGTGCAGGAGGTCGGCGCCCGCGACGTGTACCTGCCGGCGTTGCAGGAGGGCACCCAGATCCAGGCCTTCCCCGAGTACCTGTCCACGGTGACCGAGGCCCTCAACGTGCAGGTCAACGGCCCCGACCCCGAGCCGGTCGCCAGCGGCGACGTCGACGCCACGGTCGAGGCGCTCGGCCCGCTGGCCACCCAGCAGGGCCTGGCCTTCGGCGAGCCCTCCGAGGCGGCCGACCAGAACGCGTTCGCCGTCTCCCAGGCGTTCGCCGACGAGCTCGGCGTCACCACGCTCTCGGAGCTGGCCGAGGCCTGCAGCGACGGCTCGCTCGTGCTGGGCGGCCCGCCGGAGTGCCCGACCCGGCCGTTCTGCCAGCCTGGTCTCGAGGACACCTACGGGCTTGAGTTCGCCGAGTTCACCCCGCTCGACGCCGGTGGCCCGCTGACCAAGGCGGCCATCCAGCAGGGCGAGGTCTCGATCGGCCTGGTGTTCAGCTCCGACGGCGCCCTGGCCCAGCAGTAGGAGGACCCCCGTGCCCCCCACCGCTCGCACGCTCGCGGTGGGGCCCTGCACGGGGGCCGTTCCAGCACGTCACTGGTACCAGCCGCCGGGGGGTAGCTGCTCGCCGGCCTCTACCGGGACGGCGGTGCGGTTGCCCTCCGGCGCCAGCGGGCAGGTCCACCGCGGGTCGTAGGTGCACGACGGGTGGTAGGCGAAGTTCAGGTCGACCACCAGCCGGCCGCCGCCGCCGCCGAGGTCGGCGCCCTTGATCGTGTCCAGCAGGTAGCGGCCGCCCCCGTAGGTCGTCCGGCCCGCGCTGCCGTCGCGCAGCGGCACGAACACCCCGCCGCCGTAGCCGCCGAGCCACCAGACGTCGACCGGCCCGAGCGCGCCGAGCTCGACGGTGCCGAGCCGGTCCATCGGCAGCTCGCCCTCCCCGGTGGGCAGCCGCAGGCGGGCCGGCTCGGCCGGTCGCAGCTCCGCCTCGACCCGCAGCGCCGGGTCGTACGGCGCGAAGGGCAGCCCGCCGAACCGCGCCCGCGCCTCGGGGCCGAACGGCGAGTCCGGGTGGCCGGCGAGCAGCTCGTCGCGGCCGTCCCGCCAGGTCCGCCAGCCCCGCTCGGGGTCCGGAGCCGCGCGGGCGGCGGCGTAGAGGCCGGTCACCCGGCGGCGCCAGTCCAGCAGCGACAGCGACATGGCGGCCACTGTGCCCGACGCCGGTGCGCGCCGTCGTCGTCCTCCCGTCCCCGACTACCGTCCGCCGCTACGCTGTCACCATGCGGGGGGACCGGGACGACGACGTCGCCTCGGGGTCCCCTCGATGGGTCGGCGGCGGTGGGCGCGTCCCCGCGCCGGCGCTGCGCACCGCCGGGCTGGTGGCCGGTTTCCTGCTCGCCGCGGCGGCCACCGCCGTCGTGTTCCTGACCGACAACCCGCAGTACCTCCGCCTCGCCGTCCTCGCCGCCGCCTGGGCGTTCGTGCTCGCCGCCTTCCTGGCCGGTCGCCGCCGCGCCGAGGCCGCGGCCGCCGCCGCGCGGGAGGACGAGATCCGCCGGGGGGGGTACGAGCAGGAGCTCGACCGCGCGGCCCTCGCGTCCCGCGAGTACGAGCACGAGCTGCGCCGCGAGGCCGAGGAGTCGATGGCCGCGGAGCTGACCGCGCTGCGCGCCGAGCTGGCCGAGCTCAGCCTGCTCAAGCACGAGGTGGCCCGCGTCGCGCGGCTGGGCACCGACCTGCCGGCGCTCTCGGGCCTGCGGGCCGAGCTGGCCGGCCTGGCGGGCCTGCGCGAGGACGTGGCCCAGCTGACCGCGCTGCGCGCCGACGTCGCCAAGCTCGACGCGCTGCGGGCCGACGTCGCCGCCCTCTCGGCGCTGCGCGACGACCTGGCCCAGCTCGGCGAGCTGCGCGCCGACGTCGGTCGGCTGCGCGCCGAGCTCACCGAGCAGCTCAACGGCGAGATGCTCATCGAGCGGATCATGCTGCGCACCCAGTCCTCCCGGGCGCCCGGCGAGGCCGACGGCCCGCGCACCGTCGAGGCGCCCGCGCCCTGGGAGGGCGACCGCCCGCCGCGCGAGCTCACCGGCGGCTGGCCCGCCGTCCGGCTCGACGGGCTGACCGAGACCCGGCAGGCCGAGCACGTCCGCGTCGACCGCCCGGCCCCGAACGGCCACCCGCGGGAGCAGGCGGCGCCGCGCACGACGGCGTTCCCGCTGAGCACCCCGGCCAGCCCCCGGCCGGCGCCGTCCCCGGCGTCCGTTCGGCCCGCGCCGGCGTACTCGCCGCCGCCCACCCCGCCCACGCCGCTGGAGTGGCTGGCCGACCGGTCCCTGGTGGAGCCCGCCGACCTGCAGCCGCCGCACCGGTCGCGGCACGCCGCCGCGGAGCCGGACGACGTCCCCGTGCCGCACGAGCGGTCCGCCGCCGTGAGCGACCTGCTGCCACCGGTGCCGCCGCGGCGCCGGCGCACCGACGAGCCGTTCGACGACCGCACCGCCGAGCGCCCGGCCGCGCCGGCCACCAGCTCCGAGCCGGTCGTGCGGCCCTCGCCGTCCCCGCGGCCGCGGCCGACCCCCGCGCCGGCCTCACCGGTGCCCGTGGCCGACGCCGGCGACCCGGTCGGGCACCAGCGGCTGGCGGAGATCCTCGCCGACAACGGCGTGCAGCCGGCGACGGGCGGACGGCGCCGCCGCCGCTACCGGGACGACGACGAGCCGGACGACGTCCTGGCCCGCGTCCTCGGCCGCAACGAGAGCTGAACCGGCTCAGCGCGGGCCGCGCGAGAGCCCCCCGCCGTCGATGACCAGGGTCTGCCCGGTGATCCAGCCGGCGCCGTCGCCGAGCAGGTACGCCGCGGCCTCGCCGACGTCCTCGGGGACGCCGAGCCGCTTCAGCGGGTAGTTGGCCGCGACCTCGTCCTCGCGGCCCTCGAACAGCGCCCCGGCGAAGCGGGTCTTCACCACCGCCGGGGCGACCGCGTTCACCCGCACCGTCGGGCCGAGCTCCACGGCCAGCTGCGTGGTCAGGTTGATCAGCGCGGCCTTGCTGACGCCGTAGGCGGCGATGTTCTCCGACGCCCGCAGCCCGGCTACCGAGGCGACGATCAGCACCGACCCGCCGTGCTCGGCCATCCACTGCCGCCACGCCTCCTGCACCAGGCCGAGCGACGAGACGACGTTGGTGTCGAGCACCTTGCGGAACGCGTCGAGGTCGAGGTCGACCACCGGCCCGTAGACGGGGTTGACGCCGACGTTGCCGACCAGCATGTCCAGGCTGCCGAAGGTCTCGACGGCGGTGCGGACGGCGGTGGCGCGGTGCTCGGCGTCACCCGCGTGACCCGGGACGGCGACCGCCACCTCGGGACCCCCCAGCGCCGCCACCGCCTCGGCCAGCGCCTCGGGCCTGCGCGCGGTGAGCACCACCCGCGCGCCGCGGTCGACCAGGCTCTGCGCGATCGCGAGGCCGATGCCCCTGCTCGCGCCGGTGACCAGGGCGGTGCGCCCGTCCATGGGGCGGTCGGCTGCTGCCACGTGTCCTCCTCGGTGAGGCCGTCACCGTAGGCGGGGCCCCGGCGTGAGCGAGCCCACACCCCTCCTGCGTTGCACCGGGCCGGACGCGGTCACACACTCGCCATCGGCACCACACCTGCGTGACACATCCGGTTGCAGCAGGGCCGGCGCCACCGCACGACCAGCGACACCCCGAGGGGCCACGACGGCGTGGTCCCCAGCCCGACAGTCCGGTACCCGGCAGGGACTGGAACGGAAGGTGCACCATGCCTGCTGCCCGCAGGAACCCCCGCGCCGCCGGCCTCGCGCCCGCGGCCAGCGCCCCCGCCCGCCTCCGCGTGGGCGTCGTCGGCGCCGGCCGGGTCGGCGCCGTCCTCGGTGCCGCGCTCGACGCCGCAGGTCACGACGTCGTCGCGGCCGCCGGTCTCTCCTCCGCCTCCGCCGAGCGGGCCGCCCGCCTGCTGCCCGGCGCTCCCCTCCTGCCCACCGACGAGGTGGTCGCCGCCAGCGACCTCGTCGTCCTCGCGGTGCCCGACGACACCCTGCCCGGCCTGGTCGCCGGCCTGGCCGAGACCGGCGTCTGGCGGCGCGGGCAGCTCACCTTCCACACGTCCGGCGCGCACGGCCTCGCCGTCCTCGCGCCGGCGCAGCTCGCGGGCGTGCTGCCGCTCGCGCTGCACCCGGCCATGACCTTCACCGGCGCGCCGGAGGACGTCGACCGGCTGACCGGCACCCCCTTCGGGGTGACCAGCCGGCCCGAGCACCGGGCGGTCGCCGAGACCCTCGTCCTGGAGATGGGCGGCGAGCCGTTCTACGTCGCCGAGGAGGACCGGCGGCTCTACCACGCGGCCCTCGTCACCGGCGCCAACCACCTGGTCACCCTGGTCGCCGAGGCCGCGGACCTGCTGCGTGCCGCCGGCGTCGGGGAGCCCGGCCGCGTGCTCACCCCGCTGCTCACCGCCGCGCTCGACAACGGCCTGCGCCGCGGCGACCGCGGGCTCACCGGCCCGGTCAGCCGCGGCGACGTCGGCACCGTGGCCGACCACCTGGACACCCTCAACGAGCGCGCCCCGGCGTCGGTCGCCGCCTACGTCGCCATGGCGCAGCGCACCACCGAGCGGGCGCTGGCCGCCGGCCGGCTCAAGCGCCACGAGGGCGCGCCGCTGCTCGACCTGCTCTACGACGCGGCCGACACCTCGAGCTCGAGGTGAGCACCCTCGTGACCCCCGCCGTCGCCGAGTCGGTCGCCGACCTGCGCCGGCTCCGGGACCAGCTGCCCGCACCCGTCGTCCTGGTGCCCACCATGGGCGCCCTGCACGAGGGCCACCGCACGCTCGTCCGCGCCGCGAAGCGGTACGGCGGCGGCGTCGTCGTCTCGGTGTTCGTCAACCCGACCCAGTTCGGCCCCGGCGAGGACTTCGACCGCTACCCGCGCACCTGGGACGCCGACCTGGCCGCGCTCGCCGAGGAGGGCGCCGACGCCGTCTTCCACCCCGGGGTGGACGAGATCTACCCGCCCGGCTCGGTCGGGGTGACCGTGCAGCCCGGGCCGCTGGGGTCGGTGCTGGAGGGCGCCGTCCGCCCCGGGCACTTCGCCGGGGTGCTGACCGTCGTCGCCAAGCTGTTCGGGCTGGTCCGCCCCGACGTCGCCGTCTTCGGCGAGAAGGACTACCAGCAGCTCGTGCTCATCCGGGCGATGGCCCGGGAGCTCGCGCTCGGCGTCGAGGTCGTCGGCGTGCCGACCGTCCGCGAGGACGACGGGATGGCGCTGTCCAGCCGCAATCGCTACCTGTCGCCGCAGGAGCGCACCCGCGCCGCCGCCCTCTCGCGGGCCCTCCGCGCCGGGGCCGACGCCGGGCCGCGCGGTGCTGCGGCGGTCCTGGCCGCCGCCCGCGAGGCGCTCGCCACCGCGCCCGAGCTCGTCCTCGACTACCTCGAGCTGACCGACCCCGACCTCGGCCCGGCCCCCGCGGCCGGCGCGGCCCGCCTGCTGGTCGCCGCCCGGGCCGGCAGCACCCGACTGATCGACAACCTCGCAGTGACGCTGGGAGACGCCCGATGATGCGCACGATGCTCAAGTCCAAGATCCACCGCGCGACGGTGACCCAGGCCGACCTGCACTACGTCGGCTCGGTGACCATCGACGAGGACCTGCTGGACGCCGCCGACCTGCTCCCCGGCGAGCAGGTGGCCATCGTCGACGTCACCAACGGCGCCCGCCTGGAGACCTACGTCATCCCGGGCGAGCGGGGCAGCGGCGTGATCGGGATCAACGGCGCCGCCGCGCACCTCGTGCACCCCGGCGACCTGGTGATCATGATCAGCTACGGGGTCATGGACGAGACCGAGGCCAAGAGTTACCTCCCCAGGGTCGTGCACGTCGACGGCGCCAACCGCATCGTCGAGCTCGGGGGCGACCCCGCCGCGCCCGCCCCGGGTGTGCTCGGGCAGGTGCGGGGCGACACGATCAAGGGGTGACCACCCTCACGGCCACCGGGCTGCCGCTGCGCCTCACCGCCCCCGCCCCGGGGTGGGAGCTCACCGCCGACGTCTGCGTCGTCGGCTCCGGGGTGGCCGGGCTCTGCGTCGCGCTGCACGCGCGGGCGGCCGGGCTGTCGGTCGCCGTCGTCACCAAGGTCCTGGTGGACGACGGGTCGACCCGGTGGGCGCAGGGCGGCATCGCCGCCGTCCTCGACCCCGCCGACAGCCCCGAGGCGCACGCCCGCGACACCCACGTCGCCGGCGTCGGGCTCTGCGAGCCGGCGGCGGTCGACGCGCTGGTGCACGAGGGCCCGGAGCGGCTGCGCCAGCTCATCGGCTGGGGGGCGGCGTTCGACCGCGACCCCGCCGGCCACCTGCTGCTCACCCGCGAGGGCGGGCACTCGGCCCACCGGATCGTGCACGCCGGCGGCGACGCCACCGGCGCCGAGGTGATGCGCGCGCTGGTCAGCGCGGTGCACGCCGACCCGGGCATCACGCTGGTCGAGCACGCGATGGTGCTCGACCTCCTGCGCGACGCCGACGGCCGGGCCGCCGGCGTCACCCTGCACGTGCTGGGGGAGGGCACCGAGGACGGCGTCGGCGCCGTCCGTGCCCGCGCCGTCGTGCTGGCCACCGGCGGGATGGGGCAGGTGTACGCGGCGACCACCAACCCGTCGGTCTCCACCGGGGACGGCGTCGCGCTCGGCCTGCGCGCCGGCGCGGTCGCCACCGACCTGGAGTTCGTGCAGTTCCACCCGACCGCGCTCTACCGCGGGCCGGGTGCGCGCGGCCAGCAGCCGCTGGTCAGCGAGGCGCTGCGCGGCGAGGGGGCGGTGCTGCTCGACGGGGCGGGACGGCGGTTCATGAACGACGTCCACCCGATGGCCGAGCTCGCGCCGCGCGACGTCGTCGCCAAGGCGATCACCCGGGTGCAGCTGCGCGACGGGGTGCCGCACGTCTGGCTCGACGCCCGGCACGTGCCCGACCTGGTCGACCGCTTCCCGACGATCGTCGCCAGCTGCCGCGCGGCCGGGATCGACCCGGTCACCGAGCTGGTCCCGGTCACCCCCGCGGCGCACTACGCCTCGGGCGGCCTCGCCACCGACCTGTCCGGGCGGACGACGGTGCCGGGCCTCTACGCCTGCGGCGAGGTGGCCTGCACCGGCGTGCACGGCGCGAACCGGCTGGCGTCGAACTCGCTGCTCGAGGGCCTGGTGTTCGCCGCGCGCATCGGGGAGTCGCTGGCCCGCGAGCTGCCGACGCCCGAACCGGCCCGCGAGGAGGCGCCGGCCTCGGCCGGGCTGCTCGACCCGGCCGGCCGCGACCGCGTGACCGGCACGATGTCGCAGCACGTCGGCGCGCTGCGCACCGGGGACGGGCTGGCGTCGGCCGTGGACACCCTGGCGGAGCTCGCCGCCGGGCTCGGCCCGCTGCCGCCGGGCGTGGAGAGCTGGGAGGCCACCGACCTGCTCACCGTCGCCGGCGCGCTGGCCGCCGCGGCCGCCGCCCGGGAGGAGACCCGCGGCTGCCACTGGCGGGAGGACCACCCCGACACCGAGGAGGACTGGCGGGTGCACCTCGACGTCCGGCTCGACGACGCCGGCCGGCTGCAGCTGACCCGGCGTCCGGTCGGCACCCCGGTGGGGGGTGCCTGGTGAACGACCCCGCCGACCTCCAGGGCACGGGGCTGTCCGAGGCGTGGGTGACCGAGCTGGTCGAGCGCACCCTCGCCGAGGACCTCACCGGCGGCGCGCCGCTGCCCGGCCCGCCCGATCTCGCCGTCTCCTACGACGTCACCAGCGCCGCCACCGTGCCGCCGGCGCAGCTGGGCACCGCCGACCTGGTCGCCCGCTCCGCCGGCGTGGTCGCCGGCCTGCCCGTGGCGGCCCGGGTGTTCCTCCGGCTGGCCCCCGGCGCCACGCTCACCGCGTCGGCGTCCGACGGCGACCGGGTGGAGCGGGGCGACGTCCTGCTCACCGTGCGCGGCCCCGTGCGTGCCCTGCTGGCCGCCGAGCGCAGCGCCCTCAACATCGCCAGCCGGGCCAGCGGCATCGCCACGCACACCCGCGCCTGGGCCGACGCGATCGCCGGCACCGGGGCGCAGGTGCTCGACACCCGCAAGACCACCCCGGGTCTGCGGCCGCTGGAGAAGTACGCGGTGCGCTGCGGCGGCGGCACCAACAAGCGGATGGGCCTCTACGACGTCGCGATGATCAAGGACAACCACGTGGCGGCCGCCGGCTCGGTGGCCGCGGCGGTGGCCGCCGTCCGGGAGCGGGCGCCGCGGGTGACCGTGCAGGTCGAGGTGGACACCCCGGCGCAGGCGGTGGAGGCGGTCGAGGCCGGCGCCGGCTTCCTGCTCTGCGACAACATGCCCCCGGCCGCGCTGCGCGAGGTCGTCGCCCTGGTCGGCGGCCGGGCGGAGCTGGAGGCCACCGGCGGCCTGACCCTGGCCGTCGCGCGCGAGGTGGCCGAGACCGGCGTCGACTACCTGTCGGTGGGCGCCCTGACGCACAGCTCACCGATCCTCGACCTGGCCCTCGACCTCCGGGCGGGCTGAGCGGTGCTGCTCTGCGTCGACGTCGGCAACAGCCAGACCGTGCTCGCCACCTTCGACGGCGAGCACCGGGTCGGCTGCTGGCGGGTCACCACGCACCCCCGCGCCACCGCCGACGAGCTGCGCATGACCTGGCGCGGGCTGCTGCGCGACGCCGAGATCACCGGCGTCGCCGCCTGCTCCACCGTGCCGGCCCTGCTGCCGTCGCTGCGTCAGCTGCTGGACTCCCTCGAGGTCCCGGTCGTGCTCATCGGCCCGGGCGTGCGCACGGGCGTGCCGCTGCACGTGGACAACCCGCGCGAGGTCGGCGCCGACCGGGTGGTCACCGCGCTGGCCGCCCACGAGCTGTTCGGCCGCTGGCCCGACGGGCGCGGCCGGCCGGTCGTCGTCGTCGACTTCGGCACCTCCACCAACGTCGACGCCGTCGGGCCGGACGGGCAGTTCCTCGGCGGCGCGCTGGCGCCCGGCGTCGAGGTGAGCCTCGACGCGCTGGCCTCCCGGGCGGCGCAGCTGCGCTCGGTCGAGCTGACCGTGCCGCCGCAGGCGATCGGCAAGAACACCGTCGCCGCGCTGCAGTCCGGGCTGGTGCTCGGGTTCGCGGGCCTGGTCGACGGGCTGGTGGCGCGGATCGCCGCCGAGATCGTGGCCCAGTTCGGCGCCGCGCCGGTCGTCGTCGCCACCGGCGGCCTCTCACCGCTGGTCGTGGACAGCTGCCGCTCGATCGGCGAGCGCGAGCCCGACCTGACGGTGCACGGGCTGCGGCTGGCGTTCGAGCGGCATCAGGGGGCGGGACGGCGTCCGGCCTCCCCGTAGGCTGTCGGGCGTCATGACCGAGGAACTGCCTGGCCCGCCCGACGACGAGCTCCCCGAACAGCTGCGCGTGCGCCGCGCCAAGCTGGACCGGCTCCGCGAGTCCGGGACCGACCCCTACCCGGTGGCCGTGCCCCGCACGGCCACGCTGGCCGAGGTGCGGGAGAAGCACCCCGACCTCGAGCCGGACACGATGACCGGCGAGCGGGCCGGCGTCACCGGGCGGGTGATCTTCGTCCGCAACACCGGCAAGCTGTGCTTCGCGACGCTGCGCGAGGGCGACGCCGAGCTGCAGGTCATGCTTTCCCTCGACCGGGTCGGCGAGGAGCAGCTCGCCGCGTGGAAGGCCGACGTCGACCTCGGCGACCACGTCTTCGTCGAGGGCGAGATCGGGACGTCGCGGCGCGGCGAGCTGTCGGTCTTCGCCGACCGCTGGCAGCTGACCGCCAAGGCGCTGCGCCCGCTGCCGGTGGCGCACAAGCCGATGAGCGAGGAGCTGCGGGTCCGGCGGCGCTACGTCGACCTCATCGTCCGCGACGAGGCGCGGCGCACGGTGCGCCAGCGGGCGACGGTGATGGCCGCGCTGCGGGCGGGGCTGACCGCCCGCGGCTACCTCGAGGTCGAGACACCGATGCTGCAGACGGTGCACGGCGGCGCCGCGGCCCGGCCGTTCCGCACCCACATGAACGCCTTCGACCTCGACCTGTACCTGCGCATCGCCCCGGAGCTCTTCCTCAAGCGGTGCATCGTCGGCGGGCTGGACCGGGTCTTCGAGATCAACCGGAACTTCCGCAACGAGGGCGCCGACAGCTCGCACTCGCCCGAGTTCGCGATGCTCGAGTGCTACCAGGCCTACGCCGACTACCAGGTGATGGCCACGCTCACCCGCGAGCTGGTCCAGGAGTCCGCCGAGGCCCTCTTCGGCGACCACGTGGCCCGCCACCACGACGGCACCGAGATCGACCTGTCGGGGGAGTGGCCGCAGGTGCCGCTCTACACCGCGGTGTCGCAGGCGCTCGGCGAGGAGGTCACGCCCGGGACACCGGTCGAGCGGCTGCGCGAGCTCGCCGAGCGGCACGACGTCGGCGTCGACCCGAAGTGGGTGCCGGGCAAGGTCGTCGAGGAGATCTTCGAGGCGCTGGTCCAGCACACGCTGCAGGAGCCGACCTTCGTCATCGACTACCCGGTCGACACCTCGCCGCTGACCCGGGCCCACCGGAGCACGCCGGGCCTGGCGGAGAAGTGGGACCTCTACATCGCGGGGGTGGAGCGGGCGACGGCCTACTCCGAGCTGGTCGACCCGGTGGTGCAGCGCGAGCGGTTCACCGCCCAGGCGGCGCTGGCCGCGGCCGGCGATCCCGAGGCGATGGTGCTCGACGAGGACTTCCTCGAGGCGCTGGAGTACGGCATGCCGCCCACCGGCGGGATGGGCATGGGGATGGACCGGCTGATGATGACCCTCACCGGTCTGGGGATCCGCGAGACCATCCTTTTCCCACTCGTCCGTCCGATTTCCTCCTGAGGGTTTCCGGAACTGGTTGTGAACGCAACCGCTCATTTGCGTCCCTAAAGTGTGAGGGCGCGTTGCGCTATTGGTTTCCCGGTGGCCGTTGTGGTGAAATGGGTCCGCACGGGGGACCGGGCGGAATTGGCGCCCGGACCACACGGATGAATCGAGGAAACTGAATGGCTCGCAAGGTTCAGGTGATCCTGAGCGACGACCTCGACGAGAATCTCTCCGCGGACGAGACCGTCAGCTTTGCCCTGGACGGCACGAACTACGAGATCGACCTCTCCGAGAAGAACGCCAAGGAACTGCGCGACGTGTTCTCGCGCTACGTCCAGGCGGCGCGCAAGGTCGGCCGTGCGGGCCGCGCGTCGGGCGGGGGCCGGTCGCGTGCCACCGGCGGTGGCCGGATGGACCGCGAGCAGGCCGGGGCGATCCGCGACTGGGCGCGCAAGAACGGGCACCAGGTCAGCGACCGCGGCCGCATCCCGGCCAGCGTCGTGGAGGCCTACGAAGCCGCGCACTGAGGCATCTGCAGTTCCTGCGCCGGCCCGGTTCCCCGAAAGGGAGCCGGGCCGTCGTCGTTCCCGGACCTACCGAGGGGTAGGGGGTGCGGACGGGAACGGGTGGGACGGCGGGCGGCGTGTCCGCTGACGGCGTAACCAGGTCGGAACACCCCTGCGCCAGCATCGGTTGGACCGGGCAGCCACCCACCGCCCCCACGCCTCCGGGCCGACGGGACGGCGTGGTCCGTGACTACAGTGGAATGACCGGTGCGCCAGCGCGCCGACTCCAGTCGGATGTTCCGTCCGGACACCCGGAGGAACCAGCCGGACCAGCCGGTCAGAGGAGAAGCAGCAGATGTTCGAACGGTTCACCGACCGAGCCCGCCGAGTCGTCGTCCTGGCCCAGGAAGAGGCCCGGATGCTCAACCACAACTACATCGGCACCGAGCACATCCTCCTGGGCCTGATCCACGAGGGCGAAGGTGTCGCGGCCAAGGCGCTCGAGTCCCTCGGCATCTCGCTGGAGGGCGTCCGCCAGCAGGTGGAGGAGATCATCGGTCAGGGCCAGCAGGCCCCGTCCGGGCACATCCCCTTCACCCCGCGGGCCAAGAAGGTGCTGGAGCTGTCGCTGCGCGAGGCGCTGCAGCTCGGCCACAACTACATCGGCACCGAGCACATCCTGCTCGGCCTGATCCGCGAGGGCGAGGGCGTGGCCGCCCAGGTCCTCGTGAAGCTGGGCGCCGACCTCAACCGCGTCCGCCAGCAGGTCATCCAGCTGCTGAGCGGCTACCAGGGCAAGGAGCCGGCCGCCGCCGGCGGGCCCGCCGAGGGCACGCCGTCGACCTCGCTGGTCCTCGACCAGTTCGGCCGCAACCTGACCCAGGCCGCGCGCGACTCCAAGCTCGACCCGGTGATCGGGCGGGCCAAGGAGATCGAGCGGGTCATGCAGGTCCTGTCGCGGCGGACCAAGAACAACCCCGTCCTCATCGGCGAGCCCGGCGTCGGCAAGACCGCCGTCGTCGAGGGCCTGGCCCAGGCGATCGTCAAGGGTGAGGTCCCCGAGACGCTGAAGGACAAGCAGCTCTACACCCTCGACCTCGGCGCCCTCGTCGCCGGTTCCCGCTACCGCGGTGACTTCGAGGAGCGGCTGAAGAAGGTCCTCAAGGAGATCCGCACCCGCGGCGACATCATCCTGTTCATCGACGAGATCCACACCCTCGTCGGGGCGGGCGCCGCGGAGGGCGCGATCGACGCCGCCAGCATCCTCAAGCCGATGCTGGCCCGCGGTGAGCTGCAGACCATCGGCGCCACCACGCTCGACGAGTACCGCAAGCACCTCGAGAAGGACGCCGCCCTCGAGCGGCGCTTCCAGCCGATCCAGGTGGGCGAGCCGACGCTGACCCACACGATCGAGATCCTCAAGGGCCTGCGCGACCGCTACGAGGCGCACCACCGGATCAGCATCACCGACGGCGCCCTCGTCGCCGCCGCGACGCTGGCCGACCGGTACATCTCCGACCGCTTCCTGCCGGACAAGGCGATCGACCTGATCGACGAGGCCGGTGCCCGGATGCGGATCAAGCGGATGACCGCCCCGCCGGACCTGCGCGAGTTCGACGACCGGATCGCCGGCATCCGCCGCGAGAAGGAGTCGGCGATCGACGCCCAGGACTTCGAGAAGGCCGCGTCGCTGCGCGACAAGGAGAAGCAGCTCCTGGCCGAGAAGGCCGAGCGCGAGAAGGCGTGGAAGGCCGGCGACATGGACGTCGTCGCCGAGGTCGACGACGAGCAGATCGCCGAGGTGCTGGCCAACTGGACCGGGATCCCCGTCTTCAAGCTCACCGAGGAGGAGACCACCCGTCTGCTCCGCATGGAGGATGAGCTGCACAAGCGGATCATCGGCCAGGAAGAGGCGATCAAGAGCGTCAGCCAGGCCATCCGGCGCACGCGTGCGGGCCTCAAGGACCCGCGCCGTCCGGGCGGTTCGTTCATCTTCGCCGGCCCCTCGGGTGTCGGTAAGACCGAGCTGGCGAAGGCGCTCGCGAACTTCCTCTTCGGCGAGGACGACGCGCTCATCCAGATCGACATGGGTGAGTTCCACGACCGCTTCACCGTTTCCCGGCTGGTCGGTGCGCCTCCCGGTTACGTCGGTTACGACGAGGGTGGCCAGCTGACCGAGAAGGTGCGGCGCAAGCCGTTCTCGGTGGTTCTCTTCGACGAGATCGAGAAGGCGCACGCGGACGTGTTCAACACGCTCCTGCAGGTGCTGGAGGACGGTCGCCTCACCGATGGTCAGGGTCGCATCGTGGACTTCAAGAACACGATCCTGATCCTCACGACCAACCTCGGTACGCGTGACATCTCGAAGGCGGTCGGCCTCGGTTTCCAGGCCGGGAACGACACGCAGTCGAACTACGAGCGCATGAAGGTGCGGGTCCACGACGAGCTCAAGCAGCACTTCCGGCCCGAGTTCCTCAACCGCATCGACGACATCGTCGTGTTCCACCAGCTGACCGAGGACGAGATCATCCAGATCGTCGACCTCATGCTCGCCCGCGTGGAGAGCCAGCTGTCGAACAAGGACATGGCGCTCGAGGTCACCGAGAACGCCAAGAAGCTGCTCGCGCACCGCGGCTTCGACCCGGTGCTGGGCGCCCGGCCGCTGCGCCGGACGATCCAGCGCGAGATCGAGGACGCGCTGAGCGAGAAGATCCTCTACGGCGAGCTGGCCGCCGGCCAGATCGTGGTGGTCGACGTCGACGAGGCGGAGGGCGCGCAGCAGAAGTTCACCTTCCGCGGCGAGGCCAAGCCGATCGACCTGCCCGACACCCCGCCGGTCGCCCTCTCGGGCGGCGACGAGGAGGGTCCGGCCGCCGCCCAGGCGGAGTGACCCGCTAGGGACGCACAGAGGCCGCTCCACCCGCACGGGTGGGGCGGCCTCTGCCGTTTCCCGGGCCGAGATGGCGCCCCGCGCCGTCACCCGCGCGGTGTGGTCGCCGCCCGCAAGGCACACCGCGCGGGTGCCGGCCACCCGGCGAGGGTCGCCGTGCCGGGCGGTCAGGCCTGCGGCAGGGCGAACCGGCCGTCGGGGGTCTGCTCGACCAGGCCGTCGACGAGCAGCGAGTCCAGGCAGCGCGAGCGCTGGACGGCGTCGTCCCAGGCGGCGTCCAGCTCGGCCGCCTCGACCGGGTGCGCGGCCGCGCGGAGCACGTCCAGCAGCCGCCCGCGCACCTGCCGGTCGGTGCCGGCGAACTTCTGCACCCGCCGCGCCGGCCCGTCGTGCGCCGGGTACCCGGCCAGCCGCCAGGCGCAGCGGTCCCGCACCGGGCACGCGGGGCAGCGGGGCGTGCCGGCCACGCAGACCAGCGCCCCCAGCTCCATGGCCGCGACCGAGAACCGCACCGCCCGAGCCGGGTCGGTCGGGGCCAGCTCGGCGACGTCGGTCAGGTCGGCGGCGCGCGCGTTGCCCGCCTCCGCCCTGCCGTGCACCAGGCGGGCGACCACTCGGCGCACGTTGGTGTCGACCACCGGCTGCGGCCGGCCGTGGCCGAAGCAGGCCACCGCCCGCGCGGTGTAGGTGCCGACCCCCGGCAGCGCCTCGAGCGCGGCGACGTCGTCGGGCACGGTCCCGCCGTGCCGCTCGGTCAGCGCCACCGCCGTCTCCCGCAGGCGGAGCGCCCGGCGCGGGTAACCCAGCTTGCCCCAGGCGCGGATGACCTCGGCCGGCGTGGCCGCCGCCAGGGCTGCCGGCGTGGGCCAGCGCGCCATCCACTCCCGCCACACCGGCTCCACGCGGGCGACCGGCGTCTGCTGCAGCATCACCTCGCTGACCAGCACCGCCCACGCGTCCACGTCAGGCCGGCGCCAGGGCAGATCGCGGGCCGCGGTGGCGTACCAGTCGACGATGACCTCGCCGGTGTCCCTGAGGCTGCCCACGACTCCCCAGTCTGCCGTCCGCGCCGAGCGGCGTGCCGAGCCGGTCGGCGGAGGCGCCGCCGTTTACCGTCGGCGCGTGTTGCACCCGGTGGGCCCGCTCCCCGCTGCCGTCTACTGGCGGCGCCGGGCGCTGGTGCTCACCCTGCTGGTCTCGGTCCTCGGCGGCGGTGGCTGGGTCGGCTACGCCCTGGCCACCGGCCGGTTCGACGAGGGGACGACGACGGCGTCCTCGACCCGCCCGGCGTCCGAGGAGCCGCCCGAGCCCGCGCTGGAGCAGGTCGTCCCCTCGTCGGTGAGCGTGCTCCTCCCCGGCACGACCCCGAGCGCACCGCAGGGGACCGGCGCACCGGCGGCCCCGGAGGCGTGCGCCGACGCCGTCCTCGCCGTCGAGGTCCGGACACCAGGAACCGCCCCGGCCGGCGCGCAGGCCACCTTCGAGCTCGTCGTCACCAACACGCAGGCGACGCCGTGCGTCCGCCCGCTCGACAAGCAGCTGCAGGAGATCGTGCTGCTCGACGCCGCCGGCGCGCGGCTGTGGGGCAGCAACGACTGCATCCCCGAGACCAGCAGCGATCTGCGCACGCTGGCACCGGGCGAGGCGGTGTCGTTCCCCGTCGTGTGGAGCGGCCTGACCAGCGAGCCGACCTGCACGGCGCCGCGGGTGCCCCCGTCGCCGGGCAGCTACGTGGTGCGGGCTCGCATGGACACCGCGATCAGCCCCGATGCCGGGCTCGTGCTCGCCTAGCTGTAACGGTCGAGGATCGACGTCTCGGCGAGCCGGGAGAGGCCCTCGCGGATGCCGCGCGCCCGGGCCTCGCCGACGCCCTCGACGGCCAGCAGGTCCTCGATGGTGGCGGCCAGCAGCTTCTGCAGCCCGCCGAAGTGGTCGACCAGCCGGTCGATGATCCCGGCCGGCAGCCGCGGGACGCGCGCCAGCAGCCGGTAGCCGCGCGGGCTCACGGGGGAGTCCAGCGCGTCGGGGGAGGTGGGCAGCCCGTAGCAGCGGGCCACGGCGGAGAGGTCGAGCAGCTCGGTGGCCGACAGCGCGCGCAGGTCGGTGAGGACCTGGTCGATCGTCCGGGGCCGGCGGCCGCCGCCGGGCAGGTAGTCGCGGACCAGCAGGCCGCGGTCCTCCTCGACGCCGGCGAGCATCTCGTCGAGCTGCAGGGCCAGCAGGCGGCCGTCGGTGCCCAGCTCGACGACGAAGCCCTCGATCTCGTCGGCGATCCGGCGGACCATCTCCAGCCGCTGGCTGACGCTCATCGCGTCCCGGACGGTGACGAGGTCCTCGATCTCGAGCGCCGACAGCGTGCTGGCGACCTCGTCGAGGCGCAGCTTGTAGCGCTCCAGCGCGGCGAGCGCCTGGTTGGCCCGCGCCAGGATCGTGGTCGGGTGCTCCAGGGTGTAGCGGCGGCCGGCGACGTACACCGAGATGATGTGCATCGACTGGCTCACCGAGATCACCGGGAAGCCGGTCTGGACCGCCACCCGCTCCGCCGTGCGGTGCCGGGTGCCCGACTCCTCGGTGGGGATGGTCGGGTCGGGCATGAGGTGCACCCCGGCGCGGACGATGCGCGTGCCGTCGTAGGAGACGATCACCGCGCCGTCCATCTTGGCCAGCTCGCGCAGCCGCGTGGCCGACAGCGCCACGTCGAGGGCGAACCCGCCGGTGCACAGGGACTCGACCACGCGGTCGTACCCGAGCACGATGAGGGCGCCGGTGCGGCCGGCCAGGATGCGCTCGAGGCCGTCGCGCAGCGCGGTGCCGGGGGCGATGCGGCCGAGGAGCTCGCGCAGTGCGACCTCGGGGTCCACAGCGGCTGGCACGAGCGCTCCTGACGGGTCGAGACGTTGCGGCGGCTGAGTCTACGTGGCCCGCGACGGGGAAGTCGGGCTCGGGATCGCGGACGGCGCGTGCTCACCCACCGAACAGCCGCGCGAACGCGGCGCCGAGGTCGGGCACCTCGACCAGGCGCATCCCCGGTGGGGCCGTGCCGGCGTCCTCGGGGACGAGCGCGACGGTGTACCCCTGGCGCGCCGCCTCGGCCAGCCGCCGGCCCGTGCCGCCCACCCGGCGGATCTCGCCGGAGAGACCGACCTCGCCCAGCGCGACGAGACCCGGCGGGAGCGGCTGGTCCTTCGCCGCCGACGCGATGGCGAGGGCCAGCGCGAGGTCGGCGGCCGGCTCGGCGATGCGCACCCCGCCCACCGACGCGGCGAAGACGTCGGCCTCGGCCAGGCGCACCCCGCCGCGGCGCTCGACGACGGCGTTGACCATCGCCACACGCTGCGAGTCCAGGCCGCTGACCGCACGCCGGGGCGACCCACCCCCGGCCGAGGTGGCCACCAGCGACTGCACCTCCGCCAGCAGCGGCCGGCTGCCCTCGAGCGTCACCGTGACGCACCTGCCCGGCACCGGCACCGCGCGGCGGGAGACGAACAGCGCCGACGGGTCGGGGACCCCGACCACCCCGGCGTCGCCGATCTCGAAGCAGCCGATCTCGTCGGCCGGCCCGAACCGGTTCTTGGTCGCCCGGATCAGCCGCAGGGTGGAGTGCCGCTCGCCGTCGAAGGAGATGACGACGTCGACCAGGTGCTCGAGGGCCCGCGGCCCGGCGACGTTGCCGTCCTTGGTGACGTGGCCGACCAGGATCGTCGTCATGCCGCGGGCCTTGGCGACGCCGGTCAGCGCGCCGGCCACCGCGCGCACCTGGGTGGCGCCGCCGTCGGTCCCGTCGACCGCGGGGGAGCGGACGGTCTGCACGCTGTCGAGGACGAGCAGGGTGGGGTTGACGTCCTCGACGTGCGCGAGGACGGCGGACAGCTCGGTCTCGGCGGCCAGGTAGAGCTGCTCGTGCAGGGCGCCGATGCGCTCGGCCCGCAGCCGCACCTGCGCGGCCGACTCCTCACCGGAGACCACGAGCGCGGGGCCGTTGGCGGCGGCGACCCGCTGGGCCACCTCGAGCAGCAGCGTGGACTTGCCGACCCCCGGCTCGCCGGCGACCAGCAGGACCGCGCCGGGCACCAGCCCGCCGCCCAGCACGCGGTCGAACTCGGGGATGCCGGTCGGCTGGGCCCTCGCGCCCTCCAGCTGCACCTCGGCGATCGGGCGGGCGGGCGCGGTGACCGGCCCGGCGCTGACCGAGCGCAGCGGGGAGGACGAGGCGCTGCCGACCTCCTGCAGGGTGCCCCACGCCTGGCACTCAGGACAGCGCCCGACCCACTTGGCCGAGGCGTACCCGCACTCGGTGCAGCGGTGGGCGGGGCGGGACTTCACTCCGGCGGGGGGCACCGGCCGACGGTAACCGCGGCCGCCGACACTTCCGGGGACGTCGGGGCGGGGGCGTCAGCCCTCGCCCTCGCCACCCTCCTCGCGCTGCGTGGCGATGCCTCCGCTGACCTCCGTGTTCTCCTCTTCGCCCTCGTTCTCCTCGTGGTGGAAGTCGAAGGCCTCGCCGCGCTCGTCGGCCTCGTCGGGGGCGGCCACGGGGACGTCGAGGGTGACCTCGCCGGCCTCCTGGAAGGTGAACGTCAGCTCGACGGTCTGCGACGGCAGGAGCTCCTCGCCGAGATCGACCAGGGTGACGGTCTCCGAGTTCTCGCCCAGGTAGACCACCGAGTCGGCGGGGATCGTGATCCCGTCGCCCGCGCCGGTGGTCGTCCCTCCGTCCGGGGCGGGCGCCCCGGTGCCCGACGCGGAGCCGGTGAGGCGGATCCGGGAGAACGACGTGCCGCTGATCTCGGTGAGCGTGTCCTCCTGGTCACCGTCGTTGACGATGGCCATCCGCAGCTCGGCGTCGTCGCCGGGGGAGTAGCTGCCCGCGTTCGGGTGGGCCAGCTCGACGGCGCGCAGCTCGATCTCACCGATCTGCGCCGACGGGCCCACCTTGTCCCGCAGCTGCGAAGAGGTCTGGTTCACCTGGCCGGCGCTGCACGCGGAGAGCGCCAACGGCGAGACGAGCAGGACACCCACCGTGGCGGCGCGCAGTGCGCGGTTCACAGCCGTCGACCTCCCAGGTCTACGCCCTCGTCCCGGGCCGGGGCCGGAGGGGGCGGATCGCAGTTCTCGAGTCGCGCTGAGAGTAACGGTCCACCCACGATGTCCGCCTGGAGGTGAGGCGGGTGGGTGGCAGCGCGCGTCCCGGCGCGACGGACCCGGCCCTGGGGCCCTACCCCGCCCGTGCGCCGGCCACCCGTCGGTGGTGCTTCGCCGACCAGCTGGGCCCGCACTTCCTCGACCGGCCCGACCAACCGGTCCTGCTCGTCGAGTCGCGCGCGGTGTTCTCCCGTCGCCGGTTCCACCGGCAGAAGGCGCACCTCGTGCTCTCGGCCCTCCGCCACCGCGCCGCGGAGCTGGGCGACCAGGCGTGGCTGGTCGGGGCGCGGACGTACGGGGAGGCGCTCGACCGCTGCGTCGGACCGCTGTCGGTCTGCGCGCCGACCACCTGGGGCAGCCGCGACCTGGTGCTCCGCCGCCCCGGGCTGACCGTGGTGGCACCCCGCGGGTTCGTCACCACGCACGAGGAGTTCGCCGCGTGGGCCGACGGCCGGGGCCGGCGCCGGCTGCTGATGGAGGACTTCTACCGGGGCAGCCGCCGCCGGACCGAGGTGCTCATGGAGGGCGCCGAGCCGGTCGGGGGCAGCTGGAACCTCGACCACGACAACCGCGAGCCACCACCCGCCGACGGCGACGTCGGGGTCCCCGAGCCCTGGTGGCCCGAGGAGGACGAGATCGACGAGCAGGTGCGCGCCGACCTCGACCGGTGGGCGGCCGAGGGCGACGTCGCGTTCGTGGGGGACGACGGACCGCGGCTGTTCCCCGTGACGCGGCAGGAGGCGCTGCGGCGCCTGGAGCAGTTCCTCGACGAGCGGCTGGGCACGTTCGGCCCGTACGAGGACGCCATGCTCTCCGGCGACCGCTGGATGGCGCACTCGCTGATCAGCCCGGCGCTGAACCTGGGACTCCTCGACCCGCTCGAGGTCGTGCACGCCGCCGAGGACCGCTACCGCCGGTCGCTCGCCGAGGACGACCCGCTGCCGCTGAGCAGCGTCGAGGGCTTCGTGCGCCAGGTGATGGGCTGGCGGGACTACGTCTGGCACATGTACTGGCACCTGGGGCGCGGGTACCGCGACGCCAACGCGCTCGCGGCGCACCAGCGGGTGCCGGACTGGATGGCGGAGCTCGACGACGGCGCGGTCGACGCCGCCTGCCTGTCCGACGTCCTCGGCAACCTCCGCCGCGACGGGTGGGTGCACCACATCCCGCGGCTGATGGTGCTCGGCAACTACGCGCTGCAGCGTGGGATCGACCCGCGCGAGCTGGCGGACTGGTTCCACCGCACCTTCGTCGACGGCTACGACTGGGTGATGGTCGCCAACGTCGTCGGCATGAGCCAGCACGCCGACGGCGGAGCGCTCGCGACCAAGCCCTACGCCGCCGGCGGGGCCTACATCGACCGCATGAGCGACTACTGCGGCGGCTGCGTCTACTCCCCGCGCCGCCGGCTCGGCGAGGACGCGTGCCCCTTCACCGCCGGCTACTGGGCCTTCCTCGAGCGCAACCGCGCCCTGCTGTCCGCCAACCAGCGCATGCGCCGACCGCTGCAGGGCCTGGACCGGCTCGGCGACCTCCTGCCGGTGGTGGAGCAGGAGCGCCTGCGCGGCACCGCCGCCCCGTAACCGGTCACCCGGGCGGGCGACCGGCCCTCCGGTTCGGCGCTCCGCCTGCCGATGAGGGAGGGACGGGCCGGACGAGCGAGGAGAGCGGGTGCCGACAGGTCTGCCGTTCGACGACGTGCTCGCCGCTGCCCAGGCCGGTGCCGCGTGGGCCTTCGAGGTCCTCTACCGCGACCTCGCGCCCGCGGTCACCGGCTACCTCCGGCTGCACGGCGCCGCGGAGCCCGACGACCTGGCCAGCGAGACGTTCATCGGCGTCTTCACCGGTCTGGCCGGGTTCTCCGGCGACGAGTCGGGGCTGCGGTCGTGGGTCTTCACGATCGCCCACCGGCGGCTGCTCGACGACTGGCGGCGGCGCAGCCGCCGACCGCAGGTGGTCGACGAGCCGGGGGACCTCTCCGCCTCCGTGGGCGGGGACGTCGAGGACGACGCGCTCGTCCGCATCGGCGCCGACACCGTCCAGCGGCTGTGCGGCGAGCTCCCCGCCGACCAGCGCTCGGTCCTGCTCCTGCGGATCCTCGCCGACCTCACCGTCGAGCAGGTCGGCGAGGTGCTCGGCAAGTCCGTCCCCTCGGTCAAGGCGCTGCAGCGGCGCGGCCTGCGCACGCTGCGCGAACGGCTCGAGGCGGAGAACTCCTCCGAACGGGTGCCCACCGCCGCGCACCCCTCCGGGCCCGTCCGGCGATGACGAGGGTGAGATGACCACAGCAGCCGACGACCGCGCCGTCGAGGAGGCCTTCGAGGCCTACCTCGCCGGCCGACCCGTTCCCGAGCAGGGGGCCGGACTGGCCGCCTTCGCGGACGCGGTGCGCTCGAGCACGTCCCGGCCGGGACGTCCGAACGCGGCCCTCGCCGACCTGCTGGCCACTGGTCTCCTCACCGACCAGCCCAGCCCGTCGCGCGCGACGGCGCCTCGCACCCGGAGACGCATCACCATGTTCTTCCCCGCCTTCCTCGCCAAGATCGCCTCGGCCGGCGCCGTCGCCCAGGTGGCCACCGGCGCGGGCATCGCCCTCGTCGCCTTCACCGGCGCCGGCACCGCCGGCGTCCTCCCGGACCCCCTCCAGCACGGCTTCGCCACGGTCGCCGAGACCGTCGGCGTCACCGGGGTGGACGACCCGCAGGAGGAGAGCACCACCGAGGACCGGACCTCCGTCCAGGACCCCGCGTTCACCGAGGACACCGGCACGACGACCGGGACCGAGGGCACGACCGCGCTCGACGGCGGCACCGAGGACGTCGCCGAGACCCCGGTCGCTCCGCCGACGACCCCGGAGCAGTGGGCCGAGGAGGGCCCGCGCCCCGACCAGTCGTTCGGCGACTGGGTGAGCTACGGCGCGACCCGGGGCTGGGCCACCGGTGAGGCCGTCCGCGAGCACGCGCGCAACAAGGGCGAGCGCGTGCCGGAGGAGTACGCGGAGACGCCGGTCGAGACCCCCGACGAGACGGTGACCGAGCCGCAGCCGGAGACCGCCGAGTCGTCGACGCCCGACACCGGTCGCGGCAACGGCAACGGCGGCGGGAACGGCAACGGCGGCGGCAACGGCGGCGGGAACGGCAACGGCCGCGGCAACCGCTGACCGCTAGGCGACCGACGCGCCGCCGACCAGCAGCAGGACGACGTCCAGCACGGTCAGCAGCATCACCGCCGGGAACGCCACCCGCCGCCACCGCGGCGACCCGGCGAGCGCCGCCACGACGACGGCGGGCAGGGCCAGCACCACGCCGGCCCAGCCCGCCGTCGTCGGCGTTCCGGGCGGTCCCAGCACGAGGAGCAGCGTCGCGGCGCCGAGCAGCACCGCGCCGGTGACCGCGGACGCGGTCGCGCCGATCCGGTGCGGCAGGCCGCGGACGCCGGTGGCGAGGTCGTCCTCGAGGTCGGGGGCGACGTTGGCCAGGTGCGCCGCGCCGCCCAGCGCCGCCCCGGCGGCGACCAGCCACCACGGCGCGGCCGGAGTGCCGGGGGCCGCGGCGACCACGCCCGCGGGCAGCGCGCCGAACCCGACGAGGTACGGCACGGCCGAGGCGGCGGTGCGCTTGAGCCCGGCGTTGTAGGCCCAGCCGCTGGCCACGAGCAGCAGCAGGAGCAGCCCGGGCACCACGCCGAGCAGCAGCGACAGGACGACGGCCAGCGCGGCCGCCGCGAGCGCCGCGACGCGCAGCGTCGACGGGGCGACGGCGCCCTGCACGACCGGCTTGTCGGGCCGCGCGACGGCCTGGTCGCGGTCGGCGTCGAGCCAGTCGTTGCTCCACCCGATCGACGCCTGACCTGCGAGAACGGCAGCGCACAGCAGCACCGCGCGGCCGCCCCCGACCCCCGCGGCGACCCCCAGCAGGGTGGCCACGAGGGTCACCGCGACCGTGGGTCCGGCGTGCGTGGCGAGCACCAGGCCACGGGCCCGGGTGAACCCGACAGGCACACCGGTCACGCGCTTGTCAACCCCCTCCGGTTACTTCATCTGCCTTCTGACCTGCAGATTTACGGTCTTCGCCCGATCCGCCCGTCAGTCTTCCGTGGTATCCTGGCAACAGCGAAAGGGGTCACACACACATGGGCTTCACTGTCGGCGAGACCGTCGTCTACCCGCACCACGGTGCCGCGCTCATCGAGGCCATCGAGAAGCGCGTCATCAAGGGTGAAGAGAAGGCCTACCTCGTGCTGAAGGTCGCCCAGGGCGACCTGACCGTGCGCGTGCCGGCCGACAACGCAGAGATCGTCGGCGTCCGCGACGTCGTCGGCCAGGAGGGTCTCAACCGGGTCTTCGAGGTGTTGCGCGCCCCGCACACCGAGGAGCCGACGAACTGGTCGCGCCGGTACAAGGCCAACCTCGAGAAGCTGGCCTCGGGCGACGTCAACAAGGTGGCCGAGGTCGTCCGCGACCTGTGGCGCCGCGACAAGGACCGTGGCCTCTCCGCCGGCGAGAAGCGCATGCTCTCGAAGGCGCGCCAGATCCTGGTCAGCGAGCTCGCGCTCGCCGAGGGCACCAACGAGGACAAGGCCGAGGTGCTCCTCGACGAGGTCCTCGCCAGCTGAGCTCGACCCCGAGCTCCGCAGCACATCTCCAGACCGCTCCCGTGCACGCTGTCGGCATCGTCGCAGCGGCCGGGAGCGGTCTGCGTCTGGGGGCGGACCGGCCGAAGGCGCTGGTCCTCCTCAGCGGCCGGCCGCTGGTCTGCTGGGCGGTCGACACCCTGCGCACCGGCGGCGTCGCCGAGGTGGTGGTCGCCGTCCCGCCGGGGGAGCGGGAGGCCTTCGCCGCCGTCCTCCCGCCCGAGGTCCGGCTGGTCGCCGGCGGTGCCAGCCGCACCGCCTCGGTGCGGGCCGCCCTGGCCGCCGGCGGTGAGCGGGCCGACGCCGTCCTGGTGCACGACGCCGCCCGGCCGCTGACCCCGCCGGCCGTCGTCGCCCGCGTCCTCGCCGCGCTCGCGGCCGGGTCGCGCGCCGTCGTCCCGGTCCTGCCCGTCGTGGACACCACCGTCGTGGTCGACGACGACGGCGTCGTCACCGACGCGGTGCCCCGCGGCCCGCTGCGCCGGGTGCAGACCCCGCAGGGCTTCGACCGGGGCACGCTGCTGGCGGCCTACGCCGACCTCCCGGACGACGCCGACCTCACCGACGACGCCGCGGTCGTCCGCGCGCGCGGCGTCCCCGTGCACACCGTCGACGGCGACGAGCGCGCCGCCAAGGTGACCGTGGCGCACGACCTCGCGGTGGCCGAACTCCAGGTGCGGGCGTGACCGGGCTGCCGCGCGTCGGCATCGGCACCGACGTCCACCCGATCGAGGCCGGCCGCCCGTGCTTCCTCGCCGGCCTGGAGTGGCCCGGGGCCGATGGCTGCGCCGGCCACTCCGACGGCGACGTCGCCGCGCACGCGCTCACCGACGCCGTGCTCTCCGCCGCCGGCCTGGGCGACATCGGCGGCCTGCTCGGCACCGACGACCCGCGCTGGGCGGGGGCGTCGGGCACCACGGTCCTCGAGCACGTCCGCGCGACGCTGGCCGCCGCGGGCTGGCGGGTGGGCAACGCCGCCGTGCAGCTCATCGCGCCGACCCCCAAGGTGGGCCCGCGGCGGGCCGAGGCAGAGGCGGCGCTGTCGGCCGCGCTGGGGGCACCGGTGAGCATGAGCGCCACGACCACCGACGGCCTCGGGCTCACCGGACGCGGCGAGGGCCGAGCCGCGGTGGCGACCGCGCTGGTGGTCAGGGCTGACGCCGCGGAGCGGTCCGTAGACTCCGAGCGGTGAGCCTCCGCCTGTACGACACGGCCACCCGAGCCGTGCGCGACTTCACGCCCCTGCGTGCGGGACGGGCCTCCATGTACGTCTGCGGGCTGACCGTCCAGGGGCCGCCGCACCTCGGGCACGTGCGCGCCGCGCTGGTCTTCGACGTCCTGCGCCGCTGGCTGGAGCGCGGTCACGGGTTCGACGTCACGCTGGTCCGCAACGTCACCGACATCGACGACAAGATCCTCGCCAAGGCCGCCGAGCACGGCGTGCCGTGGTGGGCCTGGGCCTACGAGAACGAGCGGGCCTGCACCCGCGCCTACGACGTCCTCGGCGTGCGGCCGCCCACCTACGAGCCGCGGGCCACCGGCCACGTGCCGGACATGGTGCAGCTCATGCACCGGCTGATCGACAGCGGTCACGCCTACGCCGCCGGCGGCGACGTCTACTTCGACGTCCGGTCCTTCCCCGAGTACGGCGCGCTCACCGGGCAGAAGCTCGACGACCTGCAGGCCGCCGACGACGTCGTCGACGCCGACCGCAAGCGCGACCCGCGCGACTTCGCGCTGTGGAAGGCGCACAAGGAGGGCGAGCCGGAGACCGCCTCCTGGCCCACCCCGTGGGGCCGCGGCCGGCCGGGCTGGCACCTGGAGTGCTCGGCGATGGCCGGGCGCTACCTCGGGGCGGACTTCGACATCCACGGCGGCGGGCTGGACCTGCGCTTCCCGCACCACGAGAACGAGCAGGCGCAGTCGCGGGCGGCCGGGGACGGCTTCGCCCGCTACTGGGTGCACAACGGGTGGGTGACCCTCGGCGGCGAGAAGATGAGCAAGTCGCTGGGCAACACGGCGCTGGTCGACGAGGTGGTCAAGCGGGTGCGCCCGGTCGAGCTGCGCTACTACCTCGCGACCCCGCACTACCGGTCGACGATCGAGTTCACCGAGCCCGCGCTGCACGAGGCCGCCGGTGGCTACCAGCGCATCGAGTCCTTCGTCCGGCGCGCGACCGAGCGGGTCGGGACGCCGGCCGAGCCGGTGTTCTCCCCTGAGTTCGCCGCCGCCATGGACGACGACCTGAACACCGCGGCGGCCATGGCCACGGTGCACACCGAGGTGCGGGCCGGGAACGCCGCGCTCGACCGCGGTGACGAGGAGCAGGCGGCGACGGCGCTCGCCGCGGTGCGGGGCGCGCTCGACGTGATGGGGCTCGACCCGTTCGACCCGCAGTGGGCGGCCGGCGGCGGCGACCGGCTCGCCGACGTCACCGACGGGCTGGTGCAGATGGCGCTGGAGCAGCGGCAGGCCGCGCGGGCGCGCAAGGACTACGCCGCCGCCGACGCGATCCGCGACCAGATGGCGAAGCTGGGGGTCACCGTGGAGGACACCCCGCAGGGGCCGCGCTGGGAGCTGAGCCGCTGATGGCCGGCAACAGCCAGCGCCGCGGCGCCCGCGCCTCGGGTGGCAAGAAGGGCGCGACCGGCGGCACCGGGGGGAAGGGACGCCGGGCGCTCGCCGGGCGCGGGGCGACCCCGCCGGCCGAGATGCGACCCGGGCACCCGGCGCAGCGGCGGGCGGCCGCCGACGCGCGGCAGCGCGCCGACCGCGCCCGCCAGCGCCAGCGGGCCGAGGAGGCCCCGGAGCTGCTGCTGGGCCGCAACCCCGTCGTGGAGGCCCTGCGGGCCGAGATCCCGGCGACGGCGCTGTACGTGGTGACCGATGTCGGTCGGGGCGGCGGGGCGGGTGGCAAGCAGAGCACCGACGAGCGGATCGCCGAGGCGCTGCAGCTGGCCGCCGACCGCGGGCTGCCGCTGCTCGAGGTCGGCAAGGCCGAGTTCGACCGGATGTCCGGCGGCGCGCTGCACCAGGGCATCGGCCTGCAGGTGCCGCCGTACGCCTACGCGCACCCCGACGACCTGCTCTCCGCCGCGCACGACTCCGGCCGCCCGCCGCTGATCGTGGCGATGGACGGCGTCACCGACCCGCGCAACCTCGGCGCGGTGGTCCGGTCGGCGGCCGCCTTCGACGCGCACGGCGTCGTCGTGCCGCAGCGCCGGGCCGTGGGCATGACCGCCTCGGCGTGGCGGACCAGCGCCGGTGCCGCCGCCCGGCTGCCGGTCGCCCGGGCGGTCAACCTGCCCCGCGCGCTGGCGTCCTACCAGGACGCCGGGCTGATGACCGTGGGCCTGGCCGGCGACGGGGACGTCGACCTGCACGAGTACGACGGCTTCGCCGATCCGGTCGCGCTCGTCATGGGCGCCGAGGGCGCCGGCCTGTCGCGGCTGGTCCGCGAGCGCTGCGACGTCGTCGTCCGCATCCCGATCGGGCGCGACACCGAGTCGCTCAACGTCAGCGTCGCCGCCGGCATCGCCCTGTACGTGGCGGCCCAGGCGCGGCTGTGACGCCGCCCCGGGCGGCCGCGCTCGGGCTGGAGCCGCACCCCGAGGGCGGGTGGTACCGCCGCACCTGGACCTCGCCGGCCGAGCTGACCGGCCGGCCCGCCGCCACCGCGATCCTCTTCCTGCTCGCGCCGGGGGAACGCTCGGCGCCGCACGTGGTCGACGCCGACGAGCTGTGGCTCTGGCACGGCCCGGGCCCGCTGGTGCTGCGGCGCGGCGGCGAGCCCGTCGTCCTCGACGCCGGCAACCCGCAGGTGCTGGTGCCGGCCGGCACCGAGCAGGCCACCGAACCGGTGACCGACGAGGTGCTGGTCAGCTGCGTGGTCTCGCCCGGCTTCGAGTGGAGCGGCTTCCGCCTCACCTGAGCGGAGTCCGAGGGCGGCACATTCCGCGCCCTGGGACTCCGACTCAGCCGATGAGCTGGGCGGTCGTGTAGATCAGCAGGCCGGCGAGGCCGCCGACCACGGTGCCGTTGACCCGGATCCACTGCAGGTCGCGGCCCACCTGCAGCTCGATCCGGCGGCTGGTCTCCTCGGTGTCCCACCGCTGGACCGTCGTCCCCACCAGGTCGGCGACGTCGCCGGCGAACCGCTCCACCAGATAGCCGGCCACCGTGTGCGCGTGCCTCTGCACCAGCTCGCGCACGGTCGGGTCGGTCTGCAGCAGCCGGGCGAGGTCGCGGATCATCCCGGTCACCCGCGAGCGCAGCTCCGAGTCGGGGTCGGCGGCGGCGGCCAGCACGGAGTTCTTCGCGTTGGTCCACAGCGACCCCGACCAGTGGCGGACGGCTGGGTGCTCGAGCAGCTCCTTCTTGAGCTCCTCGACCCGGGCGGCGGTCGACGGGTCGGTGCGCAGCGCGTGGATGTAGGCGCGCAACCGGCGGTCGTAGGAGCGGCGCAGCTCGTGGTGCGGGTCGGCGCCGACCTCCTCGAGGAACTGCTGGACGCCGTTGAAGGCGCGGGTGAACACGCGCTCGTCGACCCAGTCGGGCACCCAGGCGGGGGAGGACTCGCCGAGCTGGGCGCGGAACACCACCCGGTTCTCGTCGAGGAAGCGCGCCAGCCCGCGCAGCGCCACCGACAGCACCTCCTGGTGCCGGTCACCGTCGACCACCAGCTCCAGGGCACGCGCCACGACCGGCGCGGCGGGCGTGCCGTGCAGCTTGCGGTCGACCAGGGTCGCGACGGCCGGCTGCAGGTCCTCGTCCTTGAGCAGGTCGGTGAACGCGCCCAGCGCCGTCGATGCGTCGCCGGCCAGCCGCTCGGCCCGCCCGGGCGCGGCCAGGAAGGCGCCGAGCCGGCCGGGGACGTCGACGGTGGTCAGCTTGTCCTCGATCACGGCGCGGGTCAGGAAGTTCTCCTGCACGAAGGTGCCGAGGCTGGCGCCGATCTGGTCCTTCTTGCGCGGGATGATCGCCGTGTGCGGGATCGGCAGCCGCAGCGGGTGCCGGAACAGCGCCGTGACGGCGAACCAGTCGGCCAGCGCGCCCACCATCGACGCCTCGGCGGTGGCCCGCACGTAGCCGACCCAGGCGCCGGCGTCCTCGCCGATCAGGACGCAGGCCAGGAACACCGCGGCGGCGAACAGGAACAACCCGGTCGCCAGCCGCTTCATGCGAGCGAGGTCCCGGGCCCGCTGCGGGTCGTCGAGGGAGCCCGCCAGCGGGGCGGACGGTCGGGGGGCCGGCACCTGAACCAGCCTAGGCACCGGGGCCGGTCCGTGCCGGGGTCCGCGCAGCGGACGGCCCCGGCACCGCAGGGGGCCGGGGCCGTCGGTCGGGAGACGACGCAGCGGTCAGCTGGTCGACGTGCCGAGGGTGACCCTGACCTGCTCGGTCTGGTCGCCGCGGTGGACGGTGAGCGTCACCTCGTCACCGGGGGTCGAGCTGCGGACGGCGGCGGTCAGGTCGGTCGAGGTGGTGACCGCGCGGTCGTCGATCGCGGTGATGACGTCGCCGGCCTGCAACCCGGCCTCCGCGGCCGCGCTGCCCTCCTGCACCGAGACGACCTCGGCGCCGGCGCCGACCTCGCTGTTCTGCCCGTCGGTCGCGGTCTGCGCGCTCACGCCGAGGACGGCGTGGCTGGCCGAGCCGTCGGCCATGATCTCCTTCGCGATCCGCTCGGCGGCGTTGCTGGGGATCGCGAAGCCGACGCCGATGTTGCCGCTCTGCGTCGACTGCTGGCCCGGCAGGTCCGACGTCGCGACCGAGGCGATCGCGGTGTTGATGCCGATCACCTCGCCCGCCGCGTTCACCAGCGCGCCGCCGGAGTTGCCGGGGTTGATCGCCGCGTCGGTCTGGATGGCGTCGATGACCGTGGCGTCGCTGGAGCTCGAGCCGGTCTGCACCGCCCGGTTCGTCGCGCTGACGATGCCGTCGGTGACGGTGTTCTCCAGGCCCAGGGGGGCGCCGATCGCCACCGCGAGGTCGCCCACCTGGACGTCGTCGGAGTCGGCGAAGGTGGCCGGGGTCAGGTTGCCCGCGCCGTCGAGCTTCACGACGGCCAGGTCGCTGGAGGGGTCGGTGCCGACGACCGTGGCGTCGTAGAGCGTGCCGTCGGAGGTGCGCACCTGGATGTCGGCGTTCGTCGTCCGGCTGTCGAGCGTGACCACGTGGTTGTTGGTGAGCACGTAGCCGTCGTCGGTGAGGACGACGCCCGAGCCGCTGCCCGCGCCCGAGGACGTGGTCACGTAGATGGTGACGACGCTGGGCGCCGCCTTGGCGGCGGCGGCGGTGGCGGTGGTCGCGGTGTCGGGGTCCTTGATGACCACGCTCTGGGCGGCGGTGGCCGAGGAGCCGCCGGCGGGCGACGGGTCGACGAGCGCGACCACCCCCGCGCCGGCGCCGCCGCCGATCAGCGCACCGGCGACCAGGCCGGCGATGCCGATGCGCAGCCGCCCGGTGCGGCGGGCCGGCGGCACGGCGCCGGGCAGCGGACCGCCCGGGTAGGAGGGCACGCCGTAGTGGTGGGTCGCGGGCGGCACCTGCGCGCCGTGCTGAGGCGGCACCTGCGCGCCGCCGTGCTGCGGCGGCACCTGCGTGCCGTGCTGCGGCGGCGGCCAGGCCCCCGCGGGCGTCGGGGCGGGGTGCGGCGGGGGTGCCCCGGCGGGCGTCGTCCGCGGGTCCTGACCGGCCGGCTGTCCGAGCTCGTTCACTTCTGCTGTCCTCCCTCGCGCGGCCGTCCGGCCGGCGTCCTGCAACCGAGGGTCGGCCGACGGCCTGGCGCGGTGCTGGAGGGCAGCTGTGAGTGTGCTGGACGGGGCTCAGGTGCCGGTGCGGACCTCGCCGGCGGCGCTCTCCGGGGCGCGGGTGGCGGGCGGCACCAGGACCAGCGGCGAGGTGCAGTGCCGCAGCAGCCAGCGGTGCGCGCCGTCCAGGCCGCGGTGGAAGCGGCCGCCGTGGCCGACCCCGGCCACCAGCAGCGGCGTCGGGCAGGCCCGGTCGAGCACGTCGACGCCCTGGGCGCCGGGCATGGCGACGCGCTCCACCTCGACGTCGGGGAACCGCTGCGCCCACTCGTCGCCCAGCGACACCCGCGGGTGGGTCTCGAGCAGCACCAGCCGGCGGCCCGTGCGCCCCGCGGTCGCCGCCGCGAAGGCGGCCACGGCGTCGTCGTCGGCCGGCTCGTCGCTGCCGAGGACGGCGACGACCGGACGGTCGGGGTCGGGCTTGCGGCGCGACCGCGGCACGACCGCGACCGGCTGCGGGGAGCGGGCGGCGACGTGGGCGGCCACCGAGGCGCGCACGATCTCGTCGGCCGCGCCGGTCGTGGAGATGCCCAGCACGAGCAGCTGCGCCGCGGCGCCGGCCCGCAGCAGCGCCGTCGTGGCGTCGCCGGGCACGACCTCCGTGGCCGCGGTCAGGCCCGGGGCGGCGTGCCGGGCCGCGGTGTAGGCGGTGGCGGTGATCCGCCGGGCGTGCGGCAGCTCCGGCGGGGGCGCGCCCGGGCCCGGTGGGTCGCCGAGGTAGTCCGCCGCGTGGACGATGCGCAGCGGCGCCCCCCGCGCGGCCGCCTCCGCGGCGGCCCACCGGACGGCGGCCAGCGACATCTCGCTCCCGTCGACCCCCACCACCACCTCGCGGACCGGCGGGTCCGCGGCCTGCCGGTCGCCGGCGGCAGGGTTCCGTTCCGTGTGGGTGGTCGAGGTCGAGGTCGTCACTGCGCACCCCCTCCGGGCGAGGCGGTCCGGCGCCGGGAGCGGCGCCGGCTTCCGGGAGAAGCGTGCTCGCGGTCGCGCGCGGAGGGAAGACCCCGGGACCCGCGTGCATGCGGCGCCCGGACTGGGTAGTGCCGCTGCGACGAGCGGGAGCGGGGGGTCGGGGTCCGGCCTGAGCGACCGTGGATCGCCCTTGTCCGGTCTTGCTCACGCAGGAGGCCTCCCCGTGCTCACCCGCGGTCCCTTCGCCCGGCTCCTCCTCGGGGTCGGCATCCTCAGCGGTCTCGGCCTCGCGCTCGCCGGCGGCGTCGTGCTGCGCGGGTCGGGAGTCGTCGCCGTCGTCCTCGCCGGCGGGGTCGCCGCCTGCCTGGCGGCCGGGGTCGCCCGGGAGACGTCCGGCCCGTCGCGGATCTCCCCGTGGGAGGCGGCCGGGCTGGCGGGGGGCTGGACGATCGCCGGCCTGCTCGTCCTCGCCGGGACGGCGGCCGTCGCCGGCGGACTGGCCGCGGTGCTGCTCGGGGCCGCCGGGGGGCTGGTCGGGCTGGCGGTCTGGCTGCTGCGCGCGCACCGCAGCGAGCGGGAGAGCTCGTCCGGCCCGGCCGCGGCGCGGCCCGCGAACCCCGCGCCGGTGCTGCCCACGCGCCCGGTGGCCGCGACGCCCGGCCACACGGCCACCGCGGGTGTCGCCCGGCTGACCCTGCCGGTGTCGCTGCTGTCGACCGACGCGCTCGGCCGGGAGTGGCTGCGCACCACCTCCGCCCTGGCCGGCTGGCTCGACCCGGCGGCGCGCGAGTCGATCGTCCGCCGCCGCCAGGAGGCCCTCGACGAGCTCGAGCGGCGGGACCCCGAGGGCTTCGCCCGCTGGCTGGCCGCGGGACCGGCACCCGGCAGCGACCCGGCCGACTACGTGCAGGGCGGCCCGCCGAGCGGCCGCGACTGACCGCTCACACGTCGACGGTGAGGCGGACGGTCACCACGTCGCCGACGTCGACGCCCTCGCTGCGGCGGACCGCGTCCTTGACCGGCACGACGTAGCCGCCGTCCTTGGGCCACAGCGACGTCGTGCAGCTGGTGGCGCCGATCCGCGCCGCGACCGGGATCATCCCCCAGCCGTAGGAGACCAGCGGGGACACCGCCTCGAGCTCGCCGCACCGCTCGTCCGGGACGGACACGAAGTGGAACGGCGCCGGCCCGCGCCAGTGCCAGATCTCGCCGCTGAACTGCAGGTCCACGGCCGCAGGACAGGCAGCCACGGCCACGACCGCGGCCCGCGGAGCCGCCGGACGTCATCCGGCCGGGACGACGTGCTGCCGCCGCCGGTTGCCCACCCTGGTCTCCCGCACCGAGGGGAGGTCGCCGGTGAGGCCGGACCCGGGGGAGAGCGCTCCGACGCAGGTCGTCGCGGTCGAACCCGGTGCCGAGCCGGAGGCCGAGCCGCCCGCCCCGGCCGGGCGCGGCGACCCCTCCCCGCTCCGGGGCTCCTCCGCGGCGCTGGAGTTCCTCTCCGTCCTGGTGCTCTCGGTGACGACCATCCTCACCGCGTGGTCGGCCTTCGAGGCCAGCAAGTGGGGCGGGGAGATGTCCATCGCCTTCAGCCAGGCCTCCTCGGCCCGGATCGAGGCCGCCCGCGCCGACGCCACCGCGCACTCCCGTCTCACCAACCAGGTCGGGCTGTGGACCGAGTGGGTGGTCGCGGAGGGCACCGGGAACCCGGCGCTGGCCGCTTTCGTCGCCGATCGGTTCCCCGAGCCGCTGGCGACCGCGCACCAGGACTGGCTCGCGGCCGGCGGCGCCACCGCCGGGGCGCCCGAGTCGCCGTTCGAGCTGCCGTCGTACGTCCTCCCGGAGGCGCTCGCGGCCGCGGCGGCCGACGAGCGGGCGGACGGGCTGTTCGCCACGGCGCTGGAGAACAACCAGCGCAGCGACAACTACACGATCCTCACGGTGCTGTTCGCCGCCGTGCTGTTCTTCAGCGCGATGTCCGGCCGCGCGCGGGCGTACCGCTCGCAGCGGCTGCTGCTGGGGACCGGTCTGCTGCTCGGCGTCGTCGGGCTCTTCTTCCTCGTCACCTTCCCCAAGCTGGTCTGACCGGGGAGGCGGCGGTGGACGACGGACTGCGCCGGCTGCGGACCCCGCACGCGGCCGCGGTGGCCGGCATCCTCTTCGCGCTGCTCTTCACCGCGAGCGTGGTCCTGCTGCGCACCGCCGTCCCGGCCGATCCGTTCGCCGGGACGGGCTGGGTCGACGCGGGCCGCACCAGGGTCCGGGTGGCCGTCGGGCTCGTGCCGTTCGCGGGCATCGCGTTCCTCTGGTTCATCGCGGTGATCCGCGACCGCCTGGGCGCCCACGAGGACCGGTTCTTCGCCACCGTGTTCCTCGGCAGCGGGCTGGTGTTCCTCGCGATGGTCTTCGTCGCGACGGCCGTCGCCGGGGCCGTCGTCGCCGGGGCGACGGTCCAGGACGCGCAGGGCTACCGCCCGGACGTCGTGCACTTCGGACGCGGGATCATGCTGCAGATCAGCAACGTCTACGCGCTGCGGATGGCCGCCGTCTTCATGGTCTCCCTGGCCACGATCTGGCTGCGCACGGGGATCCTGCCGCGCTGGCTCGCGGTGCTCAGCTACGCCGCCGCCCTCACCCTGCTGACCGTGGTCAGCCTCAGCCTCTGGGCCGTCCTGGTCTTCCCGGCCTGGGCGCTGACGGTCAGCGTGCTGCTCCTCGCCCGGCGCGACGGCGACGTCCGCCCCGCCCCTACTCTTGACCCGGGACGTGGTCCCGTGGTCCGCCGGCGTGGCGCAACTGGTAGCGCACCCGACTTGTAATCGGGCGGTTAGGGGTTCGAGTCCCCTCGTCGGCTCCGTTGCGGCGTGCCAGGGTGGTCGGGCCGCCGCCACCGCGGGCGGCGGCAGGCGAGGAGGCCACCCGTGAGCGACCACGTGTACCGGCTGAGCGAGATCGTCGGCAGCAGCAGCACCAGCGTCGACGACGCGATCAGGAACGCGATCGGCAAGGCCGCGCAGACGGTCCGCAACATCGACTGGTTCGAGACCACCCAGATCCGCGGGCAGGTCGTCGACGGCCAGGTCGCCTACTACCAGGTCGGCCTCAAGATCGGCTTCCGCGTCGAGGACTGACCGGCCGGTCAGTCGAAGCTGCCGGCGCCGTCCTGCCGGTAGGGGGAGCGGCGTTCGCGCTCCTCCTGCTCCCGGCGCTCCTCGCGCACCCGCGCGGCCGTCCCGGCCCGGTAGCCGGCCTTGGCCACGCGGTGCTCCGTCGTCTCCGTCATGAAGGCGACCGAGAAGATCAGCCCGAGGACCAGCCCGCCGACGGCCGCCGACACCCGGTAGCCGAGGGGCACCGGGACGGCGACGAGGCACAGCACCACCAGCGGCGAGAGCTGCACGACGGCGCGGGCCAGGTGCCGCAGCCACCACGTGCGCGTCGTGGTGTCCTCGAGGACCCACGGCGACAGCTCGCGCGGCAGCCCGCCGCCCAGGGCGTACCAGAGCCACTGCCAGGGGGCGGGACGGCGGCGGTGCTCGGTGCGCACGCCTCGACGGTAGGCCGGTGCGGCGACCGGTGGGCCCCGCGTTGCACGAGATCGGTGAGCGGCGTCACACTGCGCTGGTCCGTGCCGAGGAGGTCCGCGTGCAGATCAGCCAGGTGCTCCGCCGCAAGGGCCACGAGGTGGCCACCGTCGACGCCGCGGTGAGCGTGCGCGACGCGCTCGCGCTGCTCGCCCAGCACGGCATCGGTGCGCTCGTCGTCTCCGCCGACGGCAACCGCATCGACGGCATCCTCTCCGAGCGCGACATCGCCCGCGGCCTGCACCAGCACGGCGCCGGCCTGCTCGCCGAGCCGGTGTCCAGCGTCATGACCGCCGAGGTGCACACCTGCCCGCCCACCGCGAGCGTGCACGACCTCGCGCAGACGATGACCGACCGGCGCGTCCGCCACGTGCCGGTGGTCGAGGGGGAGCGGCTGGTCGGCATCGTGTCGATCGGCGACGTGGTCAAGGCGCGGCTGGACGAGCTCGAGGCCGAGCGCGCCTCCCTGGTGGACTACATCCAGCACGCCTGAGCCGCGAGGCGCCCCACGTAACGTGGGGGAGTGGACGAGCGCCGGCTGGGAGTCGCCTCCGGGATCACCGCCTACGCGCTCTGGGGCCTGTTCCCGCTGTACTTCCCGCTCCTCGAGCCCTCCAGCGGGCTGGAGATCGTCGCCCACCGCGTGCTCTGGTCGCTGGTCTTCATCGCCCTGCTGCTGACCGTGGTCCGCCGCTGGGGCCTGGTCCGCGCCGCGGTCCGCGACCGGCGCACGATGCTGGTCCTCGCCGGGGCGGCCGTGCTCATCGCGGTCAACTGGCTGGTCTTCGTCCACGGCGTCAACTCCGGCCACGTCGTCGAGACCTCGCTGGGCTACTTCATCAACCCGCTGGTCAGCGTGCTGCTCGGCGTCGTGGTGTTCGGCGAGCGGCTGCGGTCGCTGCAGTGGGTGGCGGTCGGCACCGCCGCGGTCGCCGTCGCCGTCCTGACGATCGACTACGGCCGCCCGCCGTGGATCGCGCTCGTGCTCGCGGCGACCTTCGGCCTGTACGGCCTGATGAAGAAGCTCGTGCGCGTCGAGGCCGCCCCCGGGCTGTTCCTGGAGACCGCGCTGGTCGCCGTCCCGGCGGTCGTGTTCCTCGGGATGCTGCAGGGCGGCGGCGACGGGACGGCGTTCGGCGAGGGCGCGGGCCACTTCGCCCTGCTGGTCAGCTCCGGCGTGGCGACGGCGATCCCGCTGCTGCTCTTCGCCGCCGCGACCCGGCGCATCCCGCTGTCCACCGTCGGCCTGCTGCAGTACCTGACCCCGCTCATGCAGCTGGCGATCGGCGTCTTCGTCCGCCACGAGCCGATGCCGCCCGCCCGCCTCGCCGGCTTCGTCATCGTGTGGGTCGCGCTGGCCGTGCTCACCGTCGACAGCCTGCGCACGGCCCGGGCCGCCGCCCGCCGCCCGGCGGACGAGGCGCTCCCCGCGCCGGTCTGAGCACCCGTCGGCCGCAGGGGTCGAATCTGTCGGTGCCGGGAACTACCGTCGTGTCATTCGCACCGCGTCGACAGGCGCGGTGGAAGCCGGTCAGGAGACGCACCCATGAGCACCGACCCGGCCCCCGTGGTCTCCCCGCCACGGGCCGAGGGTCCAGCAGGGGAGACGACCGCGACGACGGGCCTCACCCGCCGCGAGCACGACATGCTCGCCTTCGAGCGCCAGTGGTGGCGGGCGGCGGGCGCCAAGGAGACGGCGATCCGGGAGCAGTTCGGGGTGACGCCGACGCGCTACTACCAGGCGCTCAACGCCCTCGTCGACCGTCCGGACGCACTTGCCGCCGATCCGTTGCTCGTCCGGCGGCTGCGCCGGCTGCGCAGCGCCCGGCGACGTGGCCGTTCACCGGATGTCCTGGGCAACGGGGGTCCGGCCGTCTAGATTTGGTCACCGTGGGGAGGCACGCGGCGCCAGGCAGTGACGTACCGGACCGGGGGGACGCCCCGGTGGCCGGTGGCCGTCGGCGTACCGACGTGCCGGACCTGCGCCGTCCGGTGGGCGAGCTGAGCGACCACCCCACGACCCCCGGCCGGCGCCGGGGCGACCGCGAGGACCTGCCGCACGAGCACGCCGTCCCGACGCCGGTCAGCCGCCGGCCGCCGGTTCCCCCCGTGCCGCCGCGCCGCGTCGGGCCGCAGACCACCGTCGCCCCCTTCGCCGTCCCCGGCCCCGAGGCGCAGCCCGACAAGTACTCGCCCGAGCGGCTGGCCGAGACGCCGCTGCCGGGCACGCCCCCGCCCGGCCTGCCCCTCGGCGGCGCCGCGCGGCGTCCGCAGCCGCCGGCCCGGCCGGTGCCGCCGCCGTCCCTCCCGGACGGCCACCCGTCGGCGCCGATCTCCGAGTGGCCGCCGTCCCGCCCGGACGAGCCGCCGTCCCGCCCGGACGAGCCGTCGGCCCGTCCTGCCGCGGCCCGCCCGGAGGCCGCCCGCTCCGAGCCGGCGACCCGGACGGCGGAGACCCCGGTCGGGGAGACCCGCGCCGAGCGCTCGCCGCGCCCGCCGGTCGCGCCGAAGCCGGTCCCCGCCCGCTCCGCCGCCCCAGAGCCGTGGGCGACCGGGCCCACCGGTGCCCGCGCCGACAAGCCCCGCCCCGCGTCGGCGGCGCTGGCCGCCGGTCTCGGCACCGCCCCGCGCCCGGCCGGCCTCCACCCCTCCGGCCCGGTGTACGGCGACTGGACCCGCCCGAGCCGCTCCGGCGGGGAGTCCGGCCGCGTGGCCCCCGGGCCGATCCACCCCTCCGACGAGTTCCCGGCCCCGGCGCCGGCCACGTCCGCCATCCCCGAGCGCGAGGTCACCCGCGGTCGCGTCGCCGACGCCCGGGACGACCTCGACGACGACCGGTACGACGACGAGCCGTACTCCGACGAGCTCGCCCGGACCGCCGGTCCGGTCACGTCCCCGGACACCGGGCCGTCGACCCAGGTGCGCGGCGGCCGGGCGGCCGACCGCGCCCGGCGCCAGGCGATCGACGTCGAGCGGCGCAAGGAGCTCAAGCGCCAGGGCGAGACGATGACCGCCCGTGCCTACCTCGACGGCGACGACGCCCCCGCCCGCCGCTCGCCGAAGCGCGCGGTGCTGGCCCTGGTCGCCGTGGTCCTGGTCGCGCTCACCGTGCTCGGCGTGTACTCGTTCACCTCGCCCGAGACGCAGGAGACCGCGTCGGAGGACCCGGCGCCCACCAGCGCCCCGGCGCCCGACACCGGTATCGCCGACGCGACCCTGCCCCCGCTGGACGTCGGCGCCGGGTCGTCGGCCCCCGAGGAGGCCCCCGCGGCCCCGGTCCGCGTGCCGGTGACCGTGCTGAACGCCACCGAGGTCACCGGCCTGGCCGGGCGGATCGCCGGTCAGTTCTCGGGCGCCGGGTGGGAGGCGCCCGTCACCGGCCAGTACTCCGGCGACGACGTCGCGGCCACCACCGTGTTCTTCACGGAGGGCGACGAGACGCAGCAGCAGGCCGCCGCCCAGCTGAAGGAACAGTTCCCGGAGATCACCGGCGGGCCGGCGGTGCGGTTCTTCGAGATGCCCGCGGACGCCCCGGCCGGGCTGGTCGTGGTGGCCGCCGGCGAGTGGCAGCCCTGACCCGGTCCGTCTCACAGCTGCCGCACAGCTGGTTCCGGAACACCGTCCGTTCCTCGCCCGTTGGCCGTCGCGTGCGTCCCCTCCGCGGGCCCGTGCGTCCCCGCCCGCGATCCGCCGGCCGGTCGACGCTCGCCGCCCTGCTCTCCGTGCTGCTGACCGGTGCGTTCGTCGTCCTGCTGCCGGCCGCCCCGGCCGGCGCCGCCGCCGACGTCCGCAGCGAGGAGGCGCGCGTCCCCTCGGGCTCCGGCGCCGACGCCGTCGAGCTCGACACCACGCTCTACCTGCCGTCCTCGGCGACCGCCGAGGACCCGGCGCCGGCGGTGGTCCTCGCGCACGGCTTCGGCGGCAGCAAGGACTCCGTCGCCGTCGACGCGCAGTTCCTCGCCGGGCGCGGCTTCGTCGTCCTCACCTACTCGGCCCGCGGGTTCGGCGAGAGCACCGGGCAGATCGGCCTGGACGACCCGCGCTTCGAGGTCGCCGACCTCTCCACCCTCATCGACCGGCTGGCCGACCGGGACGACGTCCTGCAGGACGCCGAGGGTGACCCGCGCGTCGGCGTCGCCGGCGCCTCCTACGGCGGCGCGCTGTCCCTGCTCGGTGCCGCCTACGACGACCGGGTCGACGCGATCGCGCCGCAGATCACCTGGAACTCGCTCACCGCCGCCCTGTTCCCCTCCCAGACCGGCACGACCGACGCCGGCACGGTCGCGGCCACCCCGCAGACCGAGGGCACCGGCGTCTACAAGCGGCTGTGGGCCGGCATCTTCTTCGGCGAGGGGTCGGCCGGCCTGCTCAGCGTCTTCACCGGCGGGGACGACGACGAGGACGGCGAGGAGGACGGCGCCGCGACGGCCGACGGCGCGGCGAACGGCGCGCCCGCGCAGCTGCCGGAGATCGACCCGGCCAGCATCGACCCCGAGCAGGCCGAGCAGGCGCTGCTGTGCGGCCGCTTCCGCGCCGACATCTGCGCCGCCTACCAGGAGGCCGCGGCCACCGGCACGCTCACCCCGGCGATCCAGGCCGTGCTCGACCGCAGCAGCCCCGCCGGCGTCCTCGACCGGATCACCGCGCCGACGCTGCTCGTGCAGGGCACCCAGGACTCGCTGTTCGGCCTCGGCCAGGCCGACGCCAACGCCCGCGGCATCGCCGCCAACGGGACCCCGGTCAAGGTGGTCTGGTACGCCGGTGGGCACGACGGCGGGGCCTCGGACCGCGTCACCGAAGGGCTGCGGGACACCGTCGCCGGCTGGTTCGACTGGCACCTGCGCGACGACGGCGACGACGCCCGCGGCACCGACCCCGGCACCGGCTTCGAGTTCCCGGCCCCGACCGGGCTCGGCGGCACCGGTGGCGGGTTCGTGCAGGGCGGCAGCCAGAGCGTCGTCACCGGCGCGTACCCGGGTCTGGACGGCGCCGCGCCCGGCGAGCGCACCACCGTGCAGGTCAGCGGCCCCACGCAGCCCGTGGTCACGCCCGCCGGGGGCACGCCGGCGGCGATCACCACCCTGCCCGGCCTGGGCGCGCTCGGCACCGCCCTCGGCGGTCAGGCGGTCGAGATCCCCGGCCAGTTCGCCGCGTTCGACAGCGAGCCGCTGGACGCCGCCGTCGAGGTCGTCGGTGCCCCCACCGTCGAGCTGGCGGTCACCTCGCCCACCGGCCGCGCGACCCTGTTCGCCAAGCTCTACGACGTCGGCCCCGACGGCTCGATGACGCTGCCCTCCGGCCTGGTGGCCCCGCTGTCGCTGACCGAGGTCTCCGCCGACCCGGCCGAGCCCACCGTCGTCCCGCTCACCCTGCCGGCCATCGACCACCGCTTCGAGGCCGGGCACTCGCTCCGGGTCGTGATCAGCACCACCGACCAGGCCTTCGCGCTGCCGGCCGAGGCGGCCGTCTACGGCGTGGGCCTGGCCGCCGGGCTGGGCGACGCCGCCACCGACCTCGCCGTGCCCACGGTCACCGGCACGACCGAGGACACCGCCGGCACGTCCCGCTGGTGGGTGCTGCTCGCCGTCGTCGTCGGGCTGCTGCTGCTCGGCTGGCTCGCCGCGGTGCTGTGGGGCCGCCACCGGCGCCGGCAGATCTCCGCGGTCGACCCCGACGGCGAGGACGTCCCCCTGCGCTTCTCGGGGGTGACCAAGGCCTACAAGGACAAGTTCGTCGCCGTCCGGGACCTGTCGTTCGAGGTGCGGCGCGGCCAGGTCCTCGGCCTGCTCGGGCCCAACGGCGCGGGCAAGACGACGTCGCTGCGGATGCTCATGGGTCTGATCCGGCCGACCGCCGGGCGGATCACCGTCTTCGGCCACGAGGCCGGGCCCGGCGCGCCGGTGCTGTCGCGGCTGGGCTCGTTCGTCGAGGGCACCGGCCTGCAGCCGCACCTGTCCGGGCGGGACAACCTGCGGCTGTACTGGGCGGCCACCGGCCGGCCCGAGGCCGACGCGCACATGGACGAGGCGATCGAGGTCGCCGGCCTCGGCAAGGCGATCGACCGCCCGGTGCGCCGGTACAGCCAGGGCATGCGGCAGCGGGTGGCCATCGCCCAGGCGATGCTCGGCCTGCCCGACCTGCTGGTGCTCGACGAACCGACCAACGGGCTCGACCCGCCCCAGATCCACGCCATGCGCGAGGTGCTGCGCTCCTACGCGCAGACCGGCCGCACGGTGATCGTCTCCAGCCACCTGCTGTCGGAGATCGAGCAGACCTGCACCCACGTGGTGGTCATGGCCAAGGGCCAGAAGATCGCCCAGGGCACGGTCGAGGAGATCGTCGGCACCGGCGGGGCGGTGCTGGTCGGGCTCGCCGACGACGCCGACACCGAGCGCGCGATCGCCGTCCTCGAGGCGCTGCCGGGCGTGACCGCCGGGCGCACCGACGAGGGCCTGGTCGCCGACCTCGGCGGCGGCACCAGCCGCGCCGTGACGCTGCAGGCGCTGATCGCCGACGGCATCGCCGTCGACCAGTTCACGCCGCGCCGGCGGCTGGAGGACGCGTTCCTGGCGCTCGTGGGAGAGGGGCCGGTGCAGTGACCGCGACCGAGCACGTGCAGGCGACCGGCGCGGTCGCCGGGTACCGGCCGGAGCGCACGCTGCGGCTGTCGGTGGAGCTGCGCCGGCAGTTCAAGCGGCGGCGGACGATCGGCGTCGTCCTCGCGATGGTGGCGCTGCCGCTGGTGCTCATCGCCGCGCTGCAGCTGGGCGGTAGCGAGGAGGCGGCGGAGAACAGCCGGATCAACCTGGTCGACGTCGCGACGTCGAGCGGGCTGAACTTCACGCTGTTCGTGCTGTTCGCGACGACGTCGTTCTTCCTCGTCGTCGTGTACGCGCTGTTCTTCGGTGACACGGTGGCCAGCGAGGCCCAGTGGGGGTCGCTGCGCTACACGCTGGCCACCCCGGTGCCGCGGATGCGGCTGCTCCGGCAGAAGTGGTACGCCGCGCTGGTGCTGTCGGTCGGCGCGCTGGTCACCGTCACGGCGGTGGCGCTGGTGGCCGGCGGGATCGCGTTCGGCTTCGACGACATCCGGACGCCGGTGGGGGTCACCCTCGACCAGGGCGACGGGATGCTGCGGCTGGCCGGCATGCTCGGCTACCTCGCCGTCCACCTGCTCGTCGTCGGCACGCTCGCCTTCTGGTTCTCGACGATGACCGACGCACCGCTGGCCGCGGTCGGCGGCGCCGTCTTCACGATGTTCGTCTTCGCGATCCTCGACCAGGTCGAGCAGCTCGGCGCGATCCGGGACTGGTTCCCGACCGCGGAGGAGTACGCCTGGACCGACCTGCTGCTCACGCCGGTGGACTCCGGTGACCTGTTCCGCGGGGTGGTCCAGTCGCTGGTCTACGCCGCGGTCTTCACCGCCCTCGGGTTCCGCCACTTCGCCCGCCGCGACGTCACCTCCTGAACGGAGTGGATCCGTGCGGGTCACCCGCGCGGATCCACTCCGCTAGAGCGACGCGCGGACGGCCTGGGCCCAGCCCTCGCCCATGGGGGCGGCGGTCACGGTCGCGTTGGGAACGGCGGCCACCAGCTCGTCCATGCCCTCGACCGCGGCGCCGTTCGCGGTGACCCACAGCCGGCCCACCGCGGGCGCCATCTCCAGGTCGCTGACGCTGTCGCCGATCGCGACGGCGTCGGCGGGGTCGATGCCGCGCCGCTCCAGGTCCCAGGCGAGGGCCGCGCCCTTGGAGATGCCGCGCGGCATCAGGTGGTAGACCCGCGGCGGCAGCGCCTCCGCGGCCAGGGTCATCCGCGGGACGACGGGCAGCGCGCCGTTGTCCTTGATCGTCAGCCAGCCGGCGCCCTGCTCGGCCAGCCAGGCGTCGACGGCGAGCGGGTCGACGCGGCCGCGGAGCATCGCGTCGGCGGTGTGGGTGGCGTGCCAGGGGGAGTGCCACTCCAGCCGGCCGGCGTGCTCGGCGAACAGCCGCTCGACGATCCCGAGCTCGGCCATGACCTCCATCGGCGCCCGCCCGGCGTAGCGCTCGGGGAACTCGCCGGGCAGCAGCTGCGTCGTCCGGCCGCCGTCCCAGCTGACCAGCGCACCCAGCTCGGCGATGGCGCCGTCGGCGGAGAACAGCCGCGCGGCCTCGACCAGCTGGGCGTGCGTCCGGCCGCTGACCAGCACCAGCGGGACGCCGGCGCGGTGCAGCTCCAGGAGGGCGGTGGCCGGTTCCGCGGTCAGCTCGCGGTCGGCGGTGTGCCAGAAGGAACCGCGCGGCCCGACCATCGTGCCGTCGAGGTCGGTGTAGACGATGCGGGCTGCCACGCCGTCCATCCTGGTCGGGCGCGGGCCGGCCGGGCCCACTGGGTACAGTCGGTCCCGTTCACTCATCCAGAGGGGCAGAGGGACACGGCCCGGTGAAGCCCCGGCAACCGCCGCCTGCGGGCGGGGAGGTGCCAATTCCGTCCCGCGCGGCTCGACGGCCCGACGCGGGGAAGATGAGGAGGTAGTCGTCGCATGACCCTGACCGCTCCCAGCCCCACGGTCGCCCAGAACCCCGCCAAGGGCCTCGTCTGCCGCAACTGCGGGGCGACCTTCGGGCTGGTCGCCCAGCACGCCTGCGCCGAGTGCTTCGGCCCGCTCGAGGTCGACTACGACCACGCCCTGCTCAAGGCGGTCACCCGCGAGCAGATCGAGGCGGGCCCGCAGAACATCTGGCGCTACGCCGCGCTGCTGCCGGTCGGTCACGACCCGGCCGACCGCGTCTCCCTCGACCCGGGCATGACGCCGCTGATCCGCGCCGACCGGCTGGCCGAGGAGCTCGGCATCACCGGCGGGCTGTGGGTCAAGGACGACTCCGCCAACCCCACGCACTCGTTCAAGGACCGCGTCGTCAGCCTCGCCGCCACCGCGGCCAGGGGGCTGGGCTACCGCAAGATCGCCGCCGCCTCGACCGGCAACCTGGCGAACTCCGTGGCCGCGCACGCCGCCCGCGCCGGCATCCCGTCGTTCGTGTTCATCCCGAGCGACCTCGAGCCGGGCAAGGTCGTCCAGTCGGCCGTCTACGGCCAGACCCTCGTCGCCGTCGACGGCAACTACGACGACGTCAACCGGCTGACCAGCGAGCTCGGCGAGACCGACGAGTTCGAGGACACCGCCTTCGTCAACCAGAACGTGCGGCCGTACTACGCCGAGGGCTCCAAGACGATGGGCTACGAGATCGCCGAGCAACTCGGCTGGCGGATCCCGGCCCAGGTGGTCATCCCGATGGCCTCGGGCTCGCTGCTCACCAAGGTCGACAAGGCGTGGCGGGAGCTGACCGCCGCCGGGATCGTCGCCGACACCGGCTGGGCCGTCTTCGGCGCCCAGTCGGCCGGCTGCGACCCGATCGCCACCGCCTTCGACAACGGCTGGGACGTCGTCAAGCCGGTCAAGCCGACCGGCATCGCCAAGTCGCTGAACATCGGCAACCCGGCCGACGGCCCGTACGCCCTCGACGCGATCCGGCGCACCGGTGGCGCGGTGGGCCGGGTCGGGGACGACGCCATCGTCCAGGGCATCCGCGACCTCGCGCGCACGACCGGCGTCTTCGCCGAGACCGCGGGCGGGGTGACCGTCGCGGTGCTGCGGCAGCTGGTCGCCGACGGCCGGCTGGACCCGACCGAGGAGACCGTCGTCCTCAACACCGGCGAGGGGCTCAAGACCCTCGACCCGCTGGAGCCGGTCGTCGGCTTCACCCACCGGGTCGACCCCTCGCTGAGGTCGGTGCGGGCTGCGGGGCTCATCGGCTGAGGGCGTAGGCTGGGACCCGACCGGTCACCCGGGGGCGGGAATTGGCCCCGGAACCGGGAATCTGCCGTGCGTGGAGTTGCTGTCTCCACGCACTCTGTGCTGTACCTTTCTGCGCGGTTCGAGTTCCACGCACGTGTCCACGGGCGGAAGAGCTAGACCCGGTCCCTCCACAGGAGGGGTCGTCCGCACGCAGGAGACGTGGGAGCACACGTGGCACAGGGCACCGTGAAGTGGTTCAACGCCGAGAAGGGCTTCGGCTTCATCGCCGTCGACGGCGGCCAGGACGTCTTCGTCCACTACTCGGCCATCCAGATGGACGGGTACAAGACCCTCGACGAGGGCCAGCGGGTCACCTTCGAGGTCGTCCAGGGCGAGAAGGGTCCGCAGGCCGACGCGGTCCGCAGCGCCTGAGCACCACCTGAACGCCGGCGGGGCCCGGTCCTCCTCTCGGGAGGGCCGGGCCCCGCTGCGTCCGCAGTCCCGGGCTCGGGGAAGGGCATAGGTACCTATACGTGCGTCCGGGGCCCGAAAACGCACGTATAGGTACCTATGCCACGGCGGCCCCCGCTCGGGGAACAGCCGCGGGTTCGTCACCGTTCTTGCACTCGCATGGGCCGAGTGCCAGACTTCTGGTTGGCACTCGTACCATCCGAGTGCCAACTCAGGTCGGGCGGTGAGGCACCGTCCGCGGGCCGACGGAGTGCCCGTGGATCCGGTGTCGTCCGTCGCGGGCGCCGAACCCGGCCGTGCAGCGATCAACGCATGGAGGACATCGCCACATGGCCAAGATGATCGCCTTCGAGGAGGAGGCTCGCCGCGGCCTCGAGCGGGGCATGAACACCCTCGCCGACGCCGTCAAGGTGACCCTCGGCCCGAAGGGCCGCAACGTCGTCCTCGAGAAGAAGTGGGGCGCGCCGACCATCACCAACGATGGTGTGAGCATCGCCAAGGAGATCGAGCTCGAGGACCCGTGGGAGAAGATCGGCGCCGAGCTGGTCAAGGAGGTCGCGAAGAAGACCGACGACGTCGCGGGTGACGGCACCACCACTGCCACCGTGCTGGCCCAGGCTCTCGTCCGCGAGGGTCTGCGCAACGTCGCCGCCGGCGCCAACCCGATGTCCCTGAAGAAGGGCATCGAGAAGGCCGTCGAGTCGGTCACCGAGTACCTCCTCTCGACCGCCAAGGACGTCGAGACCAAGGAGCAGATCGCCGCGACCGCGTCGATCTCCGCCGCCGACACCGCCATCGGTGAGCTCATCGCCGAGGCGATGGACAAGGTCGGCAAGGAGGGCGTGATCACGGTCGAGGAGAGCAACACCTTCGGCCTGGAGCTCGAGCTCACCGAGGGCATGCGCTTCGACAAGGGCCACCTGTCGGCCTACTTCGTCACCGACCCCGAGCGCATGGAGACCGTGCTCGACGACCCGTACATCCTGGTCGTCAACAGCAAGATCAGCTCGGTCAAGGACCTGCTCCCGCTGCTGGAGAAGGTCATGCAGTCGGGCAAGCCGCTGGCCATCATCGCCGAGGACGTCGAGGGCGAGGCCCTGGCGACCCTGGTCGTGAACAAGATCCGCGGCACCTTCAGGTCCGTCGCCGTCAAGGCCCCGGGCTTCGGCGACCGCCGCAAGGCCATGCTGCAGGACATCGCGATCCTGACCGGTGGCCAGGTCATCAGCGAGGAGGTCGGTCTCAAGCTCGAGAACGCCGACCTGTCGCTGCTGGGCCGCGCGCGCAAGTTCGTCACCACCAAGGACGAGACGACGATCATCGAGGGTGCGGGTGACGCCGACCAGATCCAGGGTCGCGTCAACCAGATCCGCTCCGAGATCGAGAAGTCGGACTCCGACTACGACCGCGAGAAGCTGCAGGAGCGCCTCGCCAAGCTGGCCGGCGGCGTCGCCGTCATCAAGGCCGGCGCGGCCACCGAGGTCGAGCTCAAGGAGCGCAAGCACCGCATCGAGGACGCGGTGCGCAACGCCAAGGCCGCCGTCGAGGAGGGCATCGTCGCCGGTGGTGGCGTCGCCCTCGCGCAGGCCACGGCCGTCGCGTTCGACAAGCTCGAGCTCGAGGGTGACGAGGCCACGGGTGCCAACATCGTGCGCGTCGCGCTCGAGGCGCCGCTGAAGCAGATCGCCGTCAACGCCGGCCTCGAGGGCGGCGTCGTGGTGGAGAAGGTCCGCAACTCCGACACCGGCTGGGGCCTCAACGCCGCCAGCGGCGAGTACGTGGACATGGTCGGCAGCGGCATCATCGACCCGGCCAAGGTGACCCGGTCGGCGCTGCAGAACGCCGCCTCCATCGCGGGTCTGTTCCTCACCACCGAGGCCGTCGTCGCCGACAAGCCGGAGAAGGCCGCCCCGGCCATGCCCGGTGGCGACGGTGGCATGGGCGGCATGGACTTCTGATGAAGGACCCCGTCCTCCCCACCCCTTGCTAGCTCGGGGCGGGACCCGGGACGGGGCCGTTCCAGTCCGTCACCTGCAGGGGCGGTCCGCTTCGGCGGGCCGCCCCTGTCGGCGTCTCGGGCCTGTTCGCCCGCTCTCCACCCGCACCGCCCGCGCTGCAGCGCGG